>JBDTRF010000018.1:0-26138 GCA_039931815.1 Gemmatimonadota bacterium | reverse complement strand
ACGACTAGCGCGCAGGGGCCACACCCGTTCCCATTCCGAACACGGTAGTTAAGCCCTGTAGCGTCGATGGTACTGCCACTGAGAGGTGGTGGGAGAGTAGACCGTCGCCAGCTTCTCCTGAAGAAAGGACGAGTCCCCGGACTCGTCCTTTTTTTTGCCCCCAGCCCGCCCCGCTCCTCGCCCGTGGAGCCGCGAGGGCACTTATCTTGGATCCATGCGCACCCGTCGACTCGTTGCCGTGGAAGGGATGGTGCAAGGTGTCGGGTTCCGACCCTTTGTGCATCACCTCGCCACCGAGCTGGGCCTTCACGGGCTGGTCCGCAATGACTCATCCGGCGTGCACATCGATATCGAGGGCGATTCGCAGGCCGTAGAAGCCTTCCTGCTTCGACTGGCGGCCGAACCGCCTTCTCTTGCCTTGATTGACCAGGTTCGGGTCGAAACGGCCGCGCCTGCCCACGCCCGCGGTTTCGTCATCGCAGCCAGCGAGTCAACCCAGCAACCCACCGCGCAGGTCTCACCCGATGTCGCGATCTGTGCCGCGTGCCAGGTCGAGCTGCTCGATCCCACCGACCGACGCTATCGTCACCCCTTCATCTCCTGCACCAATTGCGGCCCCCGGTTCAGCATCGTTCAAGGTGTGCCGTATGATCGCCATCTCACCACGATGGCGGGTTTCGCCATGTGTGCTCCATGCCGGATAGAATACGAGGATCCCGCCGACCGACGTTTTCACGCTCAGCCCATTGCCTGCCACGACTGCGGACCCGTTGTGCGCTTGATCGATGCAACCGGAAACGCCCCGGAAAATCGCTCAGGCCGCGATCTCATTCAGCGGGCCGCCGAGTACCTTCTTGCCGGAGAGATCCTGGCCATCAAGGGCCTTGGTGGTTTTCATCTCGCCTGTCGCGCCGATGACGAGTTGGCGGTCGCCCGACTTCGCACTCGGAAGCATCGCGAAGAAAAGCCTTTCGCCGTGATGGTGCGAGACCTTTCTGCCGCCCGGATCCTGGCTCACCTCAAATCGGCCGAGGAGTCCCTGCTGCTGAGTCGGCAGGCGCCCATCGTGCTCGTCCGCCGCCGCCGCCATTCCTCTCTCGCGCCATCCGTGGCGCCGGCCGCTCGGCACCTGGGCCTCATGCTGCCGTATACCCCGCTTCACCTCCTGCTGCTCTCCGATGCCGGCGTTCCCCTGGTCATGACCAGCGGAAACCTGAGCGACGAACCGATCGCCTATCGGGATGAAGACGCCCTGCGGCGGCTGGCGACCGTCGCCGATCGTTTCCTGCTTCATGACCGGGCGATCGAAACCCGGACCGACGACTCGGTAACCCGGGTGGTCCAGGCCGGGGCTCAAACGCGCCCTCTCGTTTTACGGCGGTCTCGTGGATATGTACCGATCCCATTGAGGCTGCCGGTCTCCTCGAAACCGCTCCTGGCTTGCGGCGGCGAGCTCAAGAACACGTTTTGCGTTGTCAGCGGAAACAGGGCCTGGGTCGGTCCCCATATCGGCGATCTGGAGAACTACGAAACCCTGTGCTCCTACCAGGCGGGCATCCGCCATTTCGAGAAGCTGTTCGACGTGACCCCGGAATCTCTTGCCCACGATCTCCACCCGGACTATCTGTCGACCAGGTATGCGCTCGACCGCCGCGGCATTCCGTCTTACGGAGTGCAGCATCATCACGCGCATCTGGCTGCCTGCCTCGCGGAACACGGGCAAACAGAACCCGCCATTGGAATCATCTTTGACGGCAGCGGCTACGGACCCGACGGCACGGTATGGGGCGGGGAAATCCTTCTGGGGGATCTCCATAGCTATCGACGGATCGGGCACCTCTGGCCAGCACGACTTCCGGGCGGAGTCGCCGCGATTCGGGAACCGTGGCGCATGGCGAGCGCCTGGCTGCATGAAGCCCTCGGCGCCGATTCGCCGGCTCCTCGTGAGATGGTACAACACGCGGGCGAAGGGCGGTGGCATGCTGTCGCCCGACTGATCGAGACCGCCGTGGCTTCGCCGATCACAACCAGCATGGGACGGTTGTTTGACGCCGTCTCCGCCCTCCTCGGGATCCGATACCAGGTGAACTACGAGGGGCAGGCAGCCATTGAACTGGAACGGGCGGCAAACCTTCGGGAAAAACGGAGTTATTCGATCCCGATATTGGTGTCGCATGGAGTGATGATTCTTGATGCCCGCGTGACCATCCGGGCAATCCTCGAAGATCTGAAATCGGGTGGAGAGGCCGGACGGATGTCGGCGCGCTTCCATAACGGCCTGGTCAGTGCCGCACTGGAAATCTGCCAGCGGGAGAAATCCGCGTCAGGGAATACCCGGGTTGTCCTTTCCGGAGGCGTGTTTCAAAACAGCCTCCTGCTCGAACGAACATATGATCGTCTCACCCGGGGAGGGTTTACCGTATTCTTTCCTGAAAAACTCCCACCCAACGACGGAGGGATTTCGTTCGGACAGGCGGCGGTCGTCGGATCCAGCACGGGGCCCAACTCCCCACCGTCGACAGGTAGTCCGGGGATCTAGCGGGCTTCAAAAATTGTAATCCGTCCGTTTCAAGACTGCATGTTCAGCTCGGGGGCTCTCCGATAGCCTCACCAGGGTCACAGTCTCTGACGTTGGAATCACGCTCTGTCCTCGAGGAGAGGGCGCGGAACAGGATTTCAAGTGAACGAGTTGCGATTGGCGTATCGAAAGAGTGTGTCGACCTGGCTTCGGACCTTTGCCGCGCCCGCGAAAATTCGCCGTGGCGGATTGCTACTGAGCGTTCGGCTGACCATTTTACGTCATCGCGTTTCGGCCCCTCCTCTGAATCCGATAGGCGGGGAGTGCGCCCGCAAATGCTTCGCGGATAGACCGCAAATGACCGGATCGGAAACGAAATAATGTCAGGGATCGATCACTGGATTGCCCAGTTCGGCGGTGGAACCTGGACCGTTCTGCTCGTAGCGGTGCTGCTCGGCCTGCGGCACGCGACCGATCCGGATCATCTCACCGCGGTCTCGACGCTCATCCTGTCTGACGCGCAGCATGGCGCGCGCCGGGCGAACCTGCTGGGGTTGGCCTGGGGGCTGGGGCACGCGACCACCCTGTTTGTCTTTGGCCTCCCCATTGTGCTGTTTCGCCAGTACCTGCCGACATGGATTCAACAGGTGGCCGAGGCATTGGTCGGCGTCGTCATCGTGATACTCGCCGTGCGGCTGCTGCTTCGCTGGTCTCGAGGCTATTTCCACGTGCATCCCCACACTCACGGCCCGGTTCACCACGCACATCCCCACGTTCACGATAAGGAGCCGGTCGCCGCCCATCCGATGGTCCACGCGCATTCTCACGCCGGCGATGTCGGGCGATCTCCGCTCGCGGCCTTTTTGATTGGGCTGGTTCATGGCGTGGGAGGCTCGGCTGGCGTCGGGGTGTTGCTGATTGCCGCGGTGCCGGGAAGGGGACGAGCCACCCTGGCCCTGTTTCTCTTCGCGGCGGCGACGGCGGTTTCGATGGGCGTGGTTTCTTCGGCCTTCGGATACGCCCTGGTCCGGGGACCGATCATCCACCGTCTACGATCCCTGGTACCGCTACTCGGCGTGATGAGCCTGCTATTCGGCATCTGGTACTCCGTCCAGGCGATAAACCCGTAACGTTTGCTGCCCGGTCTTCCAGGTGGTCGGTTATCTTTCCCCGATGACGAATCCTGCCACTCGATCCGGTCACATTGCCCTGGCTGGACTCCCCAACGTCGGCAAATCCACGCTGCTCAACACTCTGGTTGGTGAGCACCTCGCCATTGTGAGCCCCAAGGCCCAGGCGACCCGGCTTCCCGTTGTGGGTGTACGGACCGATGGCGACGTTCAGTTTGTCTTTCATGATCTTCCCGGCCTCCTCGACCCGGGATACCTGATGCAGCAGCGGATGCGAACGGCCGCGCTCGACCAGCTGGCAAAATCTGATATTGTGCTCTACCTCCACCCGGCGAACGAGGCGCCCGCGCCCCCGTTCACCGAGGTTGCCCGCCTGGCCAGGGCGCCGAAAGCCGACCTGGTTTTGGTGTATACCAAGGGGGACCGGGTGACCATCGAGGAACGGCAGCGCCTGCGGGAGACCGGTGCGCTGGTGACCGCGGAAAATGGCGAGGGCGTTCAGGAACTCCTTGACCGACTCGGCGCGATGCTGCCCGAGCGCCCCTTCGAATTTGATCCCGAGGATGTCGGGACCCAGCCGATGCGTTTTTTTGTCACGGAATACCTGCGGGAAGCGGCGTTTCAACTGCTGGAAGAGGAAGTTCCCTATTCGTTTGCGGCGCAGGTGGAGGAGTTTCGCGAGGACGACCGACCCGTGTACATTCGTGTCACGCTCTATGTTGAGCGGGAGACCCAGAAAGCCATCGTGATCGGAGCCGGTGGCCGCACCATCAAAGCTCTTGGGACCCACGCCAGGACCCGGCTTGAACAGTTGATGGGGCTACCGGTGTATCTCGACTGCTGGGTGAAGGTGATTCCCAACTGGCGAAAGAACGCGGCCGCGCTCAGCCGCCTGGGATTCCCCGATTCCGATTCCGTT
Organism: Gemmatimonadota bacterium; assembly: GCA_039931815.1. Taxonomy (GTDB): domain Bacteria; phylum Gemmatimonadota; class Gemmatimonadetes; order Gemmatimonadales; family GWC2-71-9; genus DASYPP01. The sequence continues at coordinate 21,571 of JBDTRF010000018.1, read as the reverse complement.
CACGATCTTGCCAGTCTCACCCGATTTGAACCAGGCCGGTCATGACTCTGCCCGCTGAGCTTCTGGAGATTCTCGTCTGCCCCAAGTGCCGGGGTGACCTGGAGTATCGGCAGGAACCTGAATCCCTCGTCTGCCATGCCTGTCGATTGATTTACCCGGTCGAGGACGGTATCCCCATCATGCTGATCGACGAAGCAAAACCTCTCTGAACAGCGTGCTGTCTGTGGAGGACATTCACTCCGGCCGATCGTCGTTGGCATCCAGGTATCGCAACGCTTCGCGACCCGCGGCCCCCGAGTTTTTCCCGGTTTCTTTTTTCACCCCGCCGCAATGACCCTGAATCAGAATCTGAGTGAGTCGACCCGCGGCCTGCTGGACCTCGCGCGGGCTGAGGCAGAACGGCTGAAGCACGACTTCGTCGGATCCGAGCACATCCTCCTCGCCCTGACGGGAAATCCTTCCGAGCGCCTGACGCTTCTGCTCTCGCGTTCGGAGGTTGACGGACCGGCGCTGCGGAGCCAGGTCGAGGCCACGGTGAAGCCGGGCGAAAGCGAGATTCCCGCAGCCGATCTGAGCATCCGCTCCGGTGCGAAGAAAGTGCTGGATCTCGCCACCGTGGAAGCCCGGAACCTGGGTCATCCATCGACCGAGCCTGAGCATGTATGGCTGGCGCTTCTGCGGGAGCGCCGGGGAAGTCTCCAGCAGATCTTGTCCGCGGCGGGTGCCAACCTCGACCGCGCGCGGGCCGAGTTCACCAGGATTCTTCCCGGTGAAAAGAAATCGGTTACGCCGGTGCCTTCGGCTCCGGCTGCACCAAAAGAGAAGCCCAGCCTCGAAAAGGCGGCAGTCGAGAAGCCGGCGACGGAATCCACGCGACGCCCCCGGCCGGAACGGACAAAATCCGCCCCGACTTCTGTGCCGGCCGCGGCCCAGCCCGAACGCACCACCGAGCGCGCCCCGGAACCCGAGCGTCCGAGACTACCGCCCCGGGCCGCGATTCTCGCCCACCGGAATCCGATCATTACCTGGCGGAACGTCCTCCTGCTCGCGGTGCCGGCGAGCATCGTGCTCAAGGTGATGCACGCGCCGCCCCTCGCGATTTTCATCGTCGCCTGTATCGCGGTGCTTCCACTGGCCGGGTATATGGGGGAGGCGACCGAACACCTGTCGCACCGAACCGGTCCCGGCCTGGGAGGACTGCTCAACGCGACTTTCGGGAACGCGGCAGAACTGATCATCGCCATCGCGGCCTTGCGTGCCGGCCTGATCGACCTCGTCAAGGCATCCATAACGGGCAGCATCCTCGGGAACCTGCTGCTGATTCTGGGCTTGTCCCTGCTCGCCGCCAGCAAGGGGCGCCCGGTGATCAGGTTCAATCGCACCGCCGCGGGGATGAGCTCAGCCATGCTGGCGTTGGCGGTGGTGGGACTTGTATTCCCGGCCATTTTTCATCATCTCCATCCGAGCGAGAACATCCAGGAGTTGCGACTCTCCGAAGGCGTCGCGATCATCCTCGGGCTAACCTACGTCTGCTCGCTCGTTTTCGCGCTCAAGACCCATAACGACCTCTTCTGTGGGGAAGAGCATGATTTCCCAGGTCGTCCGTGGAGTGTGGGAGGTTCCGTCACGGTCCTCGCCATCGCGACCGTGGGCGTGGCCATCGAATCGGAATTTCTGGTGCACTCGGTCGAGGCCGTGACCGCAACGCTTGGACTCTCCCAGACGTTTCTCGGACTGATCATCATTCCGTTTATCGGCAACGCCGCCGAGCACGCAACCGCAGTGGTTGTGGCGCGGAAGGGGAAGATGGACCTGGCGCTCAATATTGCGCTCGGGTCGAGCACGCAGGTGGCCTTGCTGGTTGCCCCCTTGCTGGTACTCGCCGGCGTGTTGATGGGGCAGGCGATGAACCTGGTGTTCCAGCCGTTCGAAATCGCCGCCCTGGCGATGGCAACCATCGTGACCGCGATCATTACGCTGGACGGGGAGTCCCATTGGTTCGAAGGCGTGCAGCTGCTGGCGGTTTACGCGATGGTGGCCGTTGCGGCGTTTTTCATGTAGGGTTGGCCTGGTTCTGGATTAGACTGATGGCCGGAGAGTGATTGGCCGCTTTGCGAAGTGCTGTTTCCGGAAGGTAGGGACTCTGGGCTGCAAGGATTGTTGCGACGATTCCGTAGTTTCACCGCGCGATACGCGCTATGCGATATGCCTGCTCATATCTGGCCGCCCTCCCAGAAAGTGCGTTTGACTTCTCCGCCCGACGCCCGTAAGTTATTTTCCTTTCACTTCTTACGAGGGTAGAGGGTGCGAACACGCCCGACGATTCTCTTTTACTCGCCGGACGCCCGCCCGGTTCCGCCACTGGTACGCCAGTGGGCGGACGCCAAGGCGTTTCCCCTTATGGTCCTGGATTGCGCCGACGAGGTCGAATCCATCGTCCTGCGGGGCTTTCCCTGCATCCTTTTCGTCGATGCGCACCGTCCCGATGCCGACGGTGCGGAACTGGTCCGCCGGCTCAAGACCGATGCGTTCACGGCCATCGTTCCGGTGGCGATGCTCTCGGACAGCCACGATCCGGAACGGGTCCAGGGCTGGTTTAATGCCGGGACGGACGAGGTCATTACCGGGCTCTTTTCTCCCGCGGAACAGCGCGCTCGGCTCGACGCCATGCTGGTGCGCACCCAGCGGGATGTGTCGGTTCACCCCTCGACCCGGCTTCCCGGGACGACCGAAATTGAGCGTGAAATACGCCGGCAGCTGGAATCGGGGACCGAGTTCGCCGTCTGTTATGCTGATCTCGACCACTTCAAGGAATTCAACGACCGGTACAGCTACTATGATGGGGACCGGGTGATTTATCTCGTCTCCCGGTTGCTGCACGACGTGGTCAAAGGCATGAGCGGTCCTCGCGGGTTCGTCGGTCATATCGGCGGAGACGATTTCATTTTCATCATCCCGTCCACCGATATCAGTCCGGTGTGTACCGAGATTCTGGGTGTGTTCGACACGCTGATGCCGCTTCAGTACAACGACCAGGATCGGCGGGCAGGTTATTTCTTCGGCAAGGATCGACGGGGCCAGCTGCATCGTGTCCCGTTGATGACGCTTTCCATCGGTATTGTCACCAATCGCAATCGCCGTTTTGCCCATCCGGCCCAGGTCAGCGAACTGGCGACCGAGATGAAGAGCTATGCCAAGACCCTCCCGGGGTCAGTGTTCGTCGTCGATCGACGGACCTCGGGCGATCCCCAGGAACCCGGGGCCACTGGTCAGGCCCGGCCCGAGCGTTAAGGGAAGCCGCATGAACGTTACCTGTCCCAGCTGCAGTACCGTGTATCGGGTGGACCCCGCCAAGGTTCCGGAGCGGGGCGTACGTGCGCGCTGTCGAGTCTGCGCCGCGGTTTTCCAGGTGTCTTCGCCCGGCGAAGCCCGAGTCTCGGTCCCCGTTGGGCGGCCAAGTGGAGAGACCGCCGTCCCGACATTGGCCCCTCCGGTTGCGGAGCCTCTTGTGCCGGCTATGGTCGCCCCGCCATCGCCGCCCGCGCCGAGCTGGAGCAGTCCCCCGCCGGCGCCTGCACCACCACCGTCGCCGGCCCCGCCCGCGGCGGCCCCGAGCCCGGCACTTCCGCCTCGGACAACGGCACCTCGTGGTGTAACCCAGATGCCGGCTCGGCCATCGGTCGCTATTCCCCCGGTGGTGGCCCCCAGTAACCGGACCAGTAGCACCGATCTCGGCCGGCCCCACGCGGCCGTGCCGCCAGCCGGGTTTCGGCCTCCGCCACCGCCGGCGACACCCGCGGCGCCTGCGGGTCGCCGGCTGGTCAATCCCTTCATGTCGCAGGATCCGCAGCAGAAAGCTCGGCGTCTCGCGCGCGCTCTGATTTCCGATCTCGTCGTCTACTATCCCGATCGTCGGCAGGAAGGCCTCCGCAAGGGAAACCTCAAGGAAGTGTTTGGGGAAGAGATCAGGAAGAGCTGGGAAGAGTATCGCGACCAGGTTGGCAAGGAGATCGCGGAATCCACCCCGTACTTTACGGACGCGTTGAATGAGATATTAGCCGGAGGTCAGAAGATCTTCGACTGACGGGAAAACGGCAACGGCAAGAGTGAAAGGTGGAAGGGGCAATCCGGCCTCTTTCGCCTTTTCTTTTTAGGCCATCGATCGCTTTATTCCAGATCTTTCACCCACGCCTTTTCCGGTTTACCCGCGGGCCGTACGGCCAGGCGCATCATCGTTCGGGCCGGCCTATCTTCAAGTCTCCCATCATCTTATTTTACTGGAGCCATCCGTCCGCAGCGTGCGGTCGTGGCGACTCAACTGACCTTAAGGAACCGCTCATGTCCGGTCTCACGGATCGCTTTCACGAACTCAATCGCCGCCTCAAAGAGTTGCGAGACTTTCTTTGACTTGCCTGCCAAGGAACAGCAGGTTGTCACGTTGGAAGCGCAACAGACTGATCCCGGGTTCTGGTCCAACCAGGAGCGGGCGCGCTGGGTCGTCCAGGAGATTCGTCAGCTGAAGACGTGGACCGTTCCCTACGCGGACATGCGTTCCCGCGTGGAAGGTGGCCTGGGCCTGGCCGAAATGCTCGAGGCCGAGCCCGACGAGAGTATGGCCGCGGAGCTCGAAACCGAAGCGGGGCAGATGGAGGAGAAGCTCGCCGCCTTCGAGCTGCAGACGATGCTCCGCGGTCCCGACGATGGTCGCGATGCCATCCTCACGATTCATCCGGGCGCCGGCGGAACGGAGTCCCAGGATTGGGCCGAGATGTTGATGCGGATGTATGTCCGCTGGGCTGAGCGGCACGGGTTCGAGGTCTCGATTCTCGACCTGCTTCCTGGAGAAGAGGCGGGGATCAAGTCGGTGACCATAGAAATCAAGGGACAGTACGCCTACGGCTACCTCAAGGCGGAGAAGGGGGTGCATCGTCTCGTCCGAATCTCCCCGTTCGATTCGCAGGCACGCCGGCATACCTCCTTCGCCTCGGTGTTCCTCTACCCCGATATCGACGACACCATCGAGGTCGATCTGCGGGACGAGGACATCAAGATGGATGTCTATCGAGCATCGGGCGCCGGTGGTCAGCACGTGAACAAGACCTCGTCCGCCGTCCGGCTCACCCACATTCCCACGAACACCGTCGTCGCCTGCCAGCAGGAGCGGAGCCAGGGGAAGAACAAGCAGACAGCGATGAAGATGTTGCGCGCGGCGTTGTATCAGAAAAAGCTGGAAGAGCAGGAGGCGGCTCGTGCCGTGGTCGAGGCGACCAAGACCGATAACTCATGGGGCAACCAGATTCGGTCCTATGTCTTTCAGCCGTACACCATGGTGAACGATCACCGCACGGAGCTCAAGATCGGAGATGTTCAGCGGGTGATGGACGGTGATCTCGACCAGTTCATCCACGCGTTCCTGCGCCGGTTCGGGGGCAAGGCCGCGTGAGCGACGAGCTGAGCCAGCCGGAACGGCATCGCCGAGAAAAGCTGTCCGCTCTTCGCGATTCCGGGGTCGTGCCGTTCGCCTACCGCTTCGAGCCGACCCATACGACTCGCCAGTCGCTTGAACTTTATCGAGACGACATGGGAGACCAGGGCCCGGAGGTCGCGATCGCGGGCCGGGTCCAGGCATGGAGGCCCAAAGGGAAAGTGGCCTTTGGCCATGTCGAAGACGCGAGCGGCCGGATCCAGCTCTACCTGCGCGCGGACGAACTGGGCGCGACCTGGGACCTCGTCAACCTTCTCGACCTCGATGATTTTGTCGGAGTGCGCGGCCACCTGATGAAGACGAAGACCGGCGAGGTCACCGTTCGCGCCGCGCAATTGACTCTCCTGGCGAAGTCGCTCAAGCCATTACCGCGCCCCAAAGTCGAGGTGATGGACGACGGAACTACGCGAACCCACGGGGGCGTAGCGGACCAGGAGTTCCGGTATCGTCAGCGTTACGCCGATCTCGCGGTGCATCCCGTTGTGCGCCAGGTATTCGTGCTCCGGGCGAAAGCGGTCTCCTACCTGCGGCGATTCCTGGACGACCGAGGATTTCTCGAGGTCGAGACTCCCGTCCTGCAGAGCCTGTATGGCGGGGCGGCGGCGCGGCCGTTCAAGACGCATCATCATGCGCTGGACATGCCGCTCTATCTCCGCATCGCGGATGAGTTGTACCTCAAACGGTTGCTGGTAGGAGGATTCGAGCGGGTGTATGAAATCGGACACGACTTCCGGAACGAGGGGATGGACCGGACTCACAATCCGGAATTCACCATGCTCGAGTACTACCAGGCCTACGCCGACTACAACGACGTCATGGATACGGTGGAAGCCATGGTGTCCGGCGTGGTTCAACACACCTGCGGCACATTGCAGCTGGAGCGGAGCGGCACCGTCCTCGATTTTACCGTCCCATGGCCAAGAGTCCCATTTCTCGCGGGGATCGAAAAGGCCTCGGGACTTGATCTGCGAACGGCGACGGAGGCCGAGATTCGCGAGCGCCTCGTCACGGCCGGTGAACCAGCCGAGGCGGTGCATGCATTGAACGGAGGGCGCCTGCTCGACGAAGTGTTCCGGGTCTTCCTGGAACCGACGCTGGTCCAGCCGACCTTTGTCATTGATTACCCCAAGCCACTGTCGCCGCTGGCGAAAGAGCATCGGAGTGACCCCTTCCTCACCGAACGATTCGAGCTGTTCGTCCTGGGGAAGGAACTGGCTAACGCCTTCAGCGAGCTTAACGATCCGGATGATCAGCGCCAGCGTTTCGAAGAACAGGCGCGTATGCGGGCCGGTGGCGACGACGAAACTCAACCCTACGACGCCGATTATATCCGCGCGCTCGAATATGGAATGCCCCCGGCCGGTGGACTTGGCCTCGGGATCGACCGGCTCGTGATGATCCTGGCCGATCAGCCGAGCATTCGCGACGTCATCCTGTTCCCGGCGATGCGGCCGGAGGTCGAAGGGAAGGAATGAGCACCGCGGTGGACCCTGCGGCACCCCAGTCCCCGGCACGGACGTCGTTTATCCGCGATGTGTTCAGCCTGCTCAAGTGGCCGAACGCGTTGGAGCGGCGGATTGCGCGACGTTATCTCCAGAGCCGTCGGACCCGACGCGGCGCCTCGCTCATCACCATCATTTCCACCGGTGGCGTCGCGGTCGGCGTGATGGCGCTCATCATCGTCCTCGGCGTGATGAATGGTCTGCGCGATGACCTTCGGGAGCGGATCCTGGTGGCGAGTCCCCATCTCCGGGTGCTCACGTTTGGCAGCGGGCTTCGATTGGACGACTGGCGCCGGGTCATGGCGGAAATCAAGCGGGAGCCGGGAGTCGTCGCTGTCAGTCCGGAGGTGTTAAGCGAATCGATCATCAACGCGGGGGCCGATTACTTCGAGGGAGTCCAGGTGGTCGGGTTCGATCCGGATACGGGCTCCGCGGCTGTCACGTCTTTTCCATCCTCGATTACCCGCGGGGACCTGAGCTTCAAGCCCAGTGTTCCCGGCCTGGATGGCGGTGTGCTGCTGGGGATTCGACTCGCCAGTCGTTTGACCGTCGCCCCGGGAGACACGATCACGATGGTGGCGCCCGCGGACATGAAGGTCAATCCGGCGCTGGGGGTCGCCATGCCTCGTTTCTGGCGCTTCCAGGTGACGGGGCTTTTTAATACGGGGATGTTCCAGTACGACAACAAACTCGTCGTCATGTCCCGCGAGGTGGCACAACGCTTTACCGGACTCGGTGAAGCGGTCTCGGGTCTCTCGATCCGGGTCGCCGACCCATGGAAGGCGCCGGAAATCGGGCGACGGTTGGAAGAACGATTGGGATATCCCTATCGCGCGTTCGACTGGCAGCAACAGAACTCGACGCTCTTCGGCGCGCTCAAGCTGGAAAAGCTGGCCATGGGCCTGATCATTTTCTTCATCATGATCGTGGCGGCCTTCAACATTGTCGGGACGCTGACGATGGTGGTCACCGATAAGACGAGAGAAATCGGCATACTCAAGACGATGGGGCTCACGTCGCCGGCCATCGGGCGAATCTTCGTCGCCCAGGGGGCCATCATCGGATTGCTGGGCGTTGCCATGGGGCTGGTCCTGGGACTGGTGGTCGCCATGGCGTTTGACCGGTGGAACTGGATCAAGATCGACCCCGCCGTGTACTACATCGACCATCTGCCGATCCACGTCGAAGTGCCCGACGTACTGATCGTGGTACTGGCCAGTCTTCTTCTCGCCGTGATGGCGACGATTTATCCATCGCGGTCTGCGGCCGGCCTGACGCCGGTGGAAGCGATCCGACACGAATGAGCGCCGTCCTGGAGGCCCGCGGCCTCCGAAAGATCTTTCGAGGCGGCGACGGGAATCTCATCGAGGTGCTCTCCGCGGTTGATCTAAGCGTCTCCCGTGGAGAGTTTGTGGCGATCATGGGTGCCAGCGGGGCCGGGAAGAGCACCCTGCTGCATCTGCTCGGCGCCTTGGACCTGCCCACCTCGGGGGATGTCCAACTCGAGGGGGTCAGCTACACCGCCCGGTCGCCAACCGCCCTGGCGGAGGTGCGGAACCGAAAAATCGGTTTTGTGTTTCAGTTCCATCACCTGCTCCGCGAGTTCAACGCCCTGGAAAATGTCATGATGCCCCTCCTGATCGCAGGAAGCTCGGAAACGGCGGCCCGGTCCAAGGCGGAGGAGTTGCTGGCCGCAGTGGGTCTGGCGGGACGGATGACCCATCGACCGGCCCAGCTTTCGGGCGGGGAACAGCAACGTGTGGCGGTGGCCCGGGCGCTGGTGGGTGATCCCGTCATTGTCCTGGCGGACGAACCTTCAGGCAACCTGGACCATTTCAACGGGGAACGGCTGCATCAGCTCTTCGCGACGTTGTCCCGTGAGTTCGAAACCGCGCTGATTGCTGTCACCCATAACTGGATGCTGGCCAGCCGGGCGGATCGTGTGCTTATGCTGGAAGAGGGCAAGTTGGTTCCGCATACGAGGGCCATGAGCCTGGAGTCCGGAACCCAGGCGTAATTGCGGGGTCGTGGAGGAAGCGGAAGGAGTCTGATTCACCATGAAATGCAGCCAGTGCCAGCAGTCCGATGCGGTCGTTCATCTCACCCAGATGAGCAATGACCAGGTGACCCAGGTCCACCTGTGCGAGCGGTGCGCCGCCGAGCGCGGTCTGGAAACCTCCGGGGCCCTGGGCAAGACGCCGCTCGCCAGCTATATCGCGGCGATGGGTCAGACCGTGCCGGACACCGCCTTGCCAGGAACCGAGTTCGATTTCGTCTGTCATCGTTGTGGAGCGACGCTGCAGGATTTTCAGGAATCAGGGCGGTTGGGATGCCCAGACTGTTACCGAACGCTGGGGGAGCCCCTCCGCGGCCTGCTCCGGAGGCTCCACGGCGCGACACGGCACACCGGGGAGCGCTACCTGGCATCGGGTGGCACCTCTTCCCCGCCACCCGAACCGGGCCATGTTCACCTGCGAGAACAACTCAAACGCGCGATCGAGTCGGAAGATTTCGAGCTGGCGGCGCAGCTTCGCGACAAGCTCAAGGTGCTGGAATGATCGATCTGACCCTGCTGGCTGATGGTGGGCTGGGCTGGCTCGACGCCAGCGGGCCGATGAGTCACCTGGTGCTGTCCACCCGGGTGCGGCTGGCCCGAAATCTCCAGTCTCATGTGTTTGGATCCCGTACTGCCCCGGCCGACCGGGAAGTGATCCTCAAATCGGTCGAAGATGCCGGGCGTGACGGTGGGTTATTAGGACACGCAGTGTGCTACCGAATGGACAGTCTCGAACCGATCGACCGGCAACTCCTGCACGAGCGCCATCTCGTCAGCAAGGAACTGGCGGGTCTCGATGCCGAAGCCCGGGTCCGGCCGGCCGCCGCATTGCTGATCCAGGACCGCCTCGGCGTCATGCTCAACGAGGAGGATCACCTTCGTTTGCAGGGGATGCGATCGGGCTTCGCCCTGGAGGCGACGTACGGTGAGGTGGACCGGCTGGACAGTGAACTGGGACAACGACTTCCCTTCGCATTTCACCCTGAGTTTGGTTACCTTACATCGTGTCCTACGAACGTTGGTACCGGGCTTCGGGCATCGGTACTGATACACCTCCCCGGCCTGGTTCTGACCAAAGAAATCACCAAGGTTTTACAGGGCCTGGGCCAGGTTGGTCTGACACATCGTGGGTTGTACGGAGAAGGTAGCGAGATCGTCGGGACGTTCTTCCAGCTCTCCAATCAGACCACCCTGGGAAAATCCGAACAGGATCTGCTGGATCACCTGGGCAAAATCGTTCGTCAGGTCATGGAGTATGAGGAGCAGGCTCGCCAGGTGCTGGTGCGCGATGCGCCGGCCATCATCGAGGACAAGGTCTGGCGGGCATACGGATTGCTTCGGTACGGCCGTACGCTCTCCTTCGACGAAATGATGAATCTGTTGAGCGCCGTCCGGCTCGGTGTTGGTCTTAAGATGATCACCGGCGTCGGATTCTATACACTCAACAAGTTGCTGGTGTACTGCCAGCCGGCTCACCTGGCGGCGGCGCACGGGCTTTCGACCGACGATCCTTCCCTCCCGGTGCAGCGGGCGCGGTACGTACGCAAACTCTTGGAGGACGAAGCACTCCGGCGCGGTTAGGGCCGGCGGGCAACTCCTCGATCGCAGGATGAGACAATGAACGGATACAACTTTACCGACCGTGTTCGCAAAGTGCTCCAGATGGCCCGCGAAGAGGCGGCCCGTCTGCACCACGAGTATGTGGGGACCGAGCACATCCTCCTGGGCCTCATTCGCGAGGGCGAGGGCGTCGCCGCGGCGGTGCTGACCAATCTGAACGTCGATCTCGAAGAGATTCAGCAGAAAATCGAGGAGACGGTCAAGAAAGGGAAAGCCAGCGCCGCCGTTGGCCCCGATCTACCCTATACCTCGCGCGCAAAGAAAGTTCTCGAGCTTGCCATGACGGAAGCTCGCGAGCTGAATCACTCGTACGTCGGGACCGAACACCTGCTCCTGGGTCTCCTGCGAGAGGAGAAAGGCATCGCCGCCCAGGTGCTGACCGACGCGGGCGTCAGCCTCGAGCAATCCCGGGCCGAGACTCTCCGGCTGCTCGGCAGCGACATGCCGCAGACGCCGTCGGGCAGTGCCCAGCCGGCGGCCGCCCCCAAATCAGAGAAGAAGTCAAAGACCCCGGCCCTCGATCATTTCTGCCGCGACCTGACGCAACTCGGGGCCGAAGGCCAGCTCGATCCGACAATCGGCCGGGCCAAGGAAATCGAACGGGTGATGGAAATTCTGGCTCGCCGGAAGAAAAACAACCCGGTGCTGATCGGCGAACCCGGCGTGGGCAAGACGGCCATCGTCGAAGGCCTGGCCCTCCTCATCTCGAGCGGTGGCTGTCCCGACGTGCTCCGCGATCATCGCGTCCTTTCGCTCGACATGGCCGCCGTCATTGCGGGCACCAAGTATCGCGGCCAGTTCGAAGAGCGGCTCAAGGCCGTGATGAACGAAATCGCGCAGAACAAGAACATCATTCTCTTCATCGATGAACTGCACACGCTGGTCGGCGCTGGCGCGGCTGAGGGCGCCATCGACGCGTCCAACATGCTTAAGCCCGCGCTGGCGCGGGGCGAGCTGCAGTGCGTCGGCGCCTCGACGCTCAACGAGTACCGCAAATACATCGAGAAAGACGGAGCGCTCGAACGTCGCTTCCAGACGGTCATGGTGGAACCGCCGACCATCGAAGAGACGATCGAAATCCTCAAGGGTCTCCGCAAGAAGTACGAGGATCATCATCGGGTGTCCTATCCGGATGAGACCCTTCGTGCGTCCGCGGAGCTCTCCGAGCGTTACATCACCGACCGGTTCCTGCCCGACAAGGCGATCGACGTGATCGACGAGTCCGGCGCGCGGGCGCGCCTGGCGTCCCAGGTTCCGCCGGCCGAGGTGTCGTCGCTCAAAGCCGAGCTGGAAAAGGTCAACGTAGACAAGGAAGACGCTGTTCGCGATCAGAACTTCGAACGCGCGGCGAGTCTGCGGGATCGTGAGCGCGATCTGCAGAACCAGATCCGGCTCAAGCAGGAGGAGTGGGAGCGGGAGCGGCAGATTCGCCGTCCGATTATCGACGAAGAGGCCGTGGCCTTCGTGGTCTCCCGGTGGACCGGAATTCCGGTCACTCGACTCCAGGAAGCGGAAGCGGCGCGTCTCCTCCGGATGGAAGACGAGCTCCATCTCTCCGTCGTTGGCCAGGACGAAGCGATCAAGGCCATTTCGCGGGCGATTCGCCGCTCGCGCGCGGGACTCAAGGACCCCAACCATCCGATCGGCTCGTTCATCTTCTCGGGTCCCACCGGCGTCGGGAAGACCGAGCTGGCCCGGGCGCTGGCCAAGTTCCTGTTCGCCGATGCGTCGGCCCTCATCCGGGTCGACATGTCCGAATACATGGAAAAGTTCTCGGTGTCGCGCCTGATTGGCGCGCCTCCCGGATATGTCGGGTATGAGGATTCCGGCACGTTGACCAAAGCCATCCGCCGGAAACCGTACTCGGTGGTGCTGCTCGACGAAATCGAAAAGGCTCACCCCGATGTCTTCAACATCCTGCTCCAGGTGCTGGATGAAGGCCACCTGACCGACAACTACGGCCGGGTCATCGATTTCAAGAACACCGTCGTCATCATGACATCCAACGTCGGAGCCCGCGAGATTACCCAGAGCAAGAGCCTGGGCTTCCACGGCGGCGACGGCAACACGTCGTTCGAGCGGATGTCGGAAAAGGTCAAGGACGAGATTCAGAAGGTCTTTAATCCCGAGTTCCTGAACCGGCTCGACGATGTCATCGTGTTCCATCCGCTTTCGAAAGAGCACATTGCCCTGATCGTGGCGATCCTGCTCCGCGAAGTGCAGCGCAGGCTGGGGGACGAGGTGCGGCTCACACCGGCGGCCACGGACTTCCTGGTAAACCATGGGTACGACCAGAACTATGGTGCGCGTCCTCTTAAGCGCGCGATTCAGAAGTACATCGAAGATCCGTTGAGTGAGCGTATTCTCACCGGTGATTTTGGCCGGGGAGATGAGATCGAAGTCGACGTCGCTCCCGAAGGCGATAAACTCGCGTTTCGCGCGCTCACCGGTTCCAAGACGTGATCCCGGGCGCCGCCGCCACCGAGGCGACGGCCCGGGCCTCACGAAGTCTGATCATGCGCCTGCGGCTTCTCTTCTCTGCTTTCGTGCTCCTGGCCTGCGCGGCATTGCCGCTCAGCGCCCAGGATTCGACCGCCACACCTCCCATCCTCGACAGCGTCGTCCTCGTCGGTAACGCGCGACTCACGACGTCGCAGATTCTCGGCACCGCGGCCCTGGTTCCCGGCCAGGTGGTCGGTTTTCGCGATGTCCAGCGGGCGATCACGGCATTGTTCAAGACCGGACAGTTTGACGATATCACCGCCACCTACCGTACGCCGAATGAGCAGTTTGTCCTGGTGCTGACGGTGAAAGAGCGACCCATCCTTGAAAAGTGGTCGGTGAAGGGGCCGGAGAAGATTGCCGCTTCCGACGTTCGCGACCGGGTCAAAGTGGTTGAAGGAAAGCCGATCGATCGGGCCGGGATCGCGCGGGCGCGGGCGGCCATCGATTCCATGTACAAGGCCCAGGGCTACTACTCGGCCCACACCACCGTGACCGAAGTCGCCATGCCATCTCAGGCCGTCAGGGTCGTATTCGATGTCAACGAGGGCAACCGGGTTGCCATCAGCCAGGTGAGCGTCGAAGGAAACCAGCGGTTCAGTGACAAGGAAGTTGTGAAGCACATGGAAACCCGGCCGGAGGGTTTCTTCTGGTGGCAGAAGGGCCGCTATGACGACTCCCGCCTGGAACAGGATATCCGGGAGCACCTGCCCCAGTTCTACGGGGACCGCGGGTATGTCGACTTCCAGGTGCGAACCGATTCGTTGCAGATGGACTCGACCTCGGGTAAGGCCATCCTGCACCTCGCCGTCGACGAGGGCAAGCCCTATTACGTCGGGACGTTCGAGATCAATGGCAATCGCGCGTTTTCACGGGAAGAACTCCTGCTCTACTACCCCTTCGGCGTGCCCCGTTCTCCGGGGCAGCCGGTAGATACCGCGAGCGCCCGGGTTCCCTTCAGCCGAACGGCGTGGGACGGGGCGGTCGACAAGGTCGGCACACTTTACCGGAACAGCGGGTACATCTACGTCAGCGTGACGCCGACCGAAACTCGTCGGGTAGCGCCGGACGGAACGCCCTACATCGATCTCAGCCTGAGTATCCGCGAGGGTTCCGTCGCGACGATCAACAAGGTTGAGATCATTGGGAATGACGTGACGCACGAGCGCGTCATTCGCGAGGCCATCGTCCTTCTGCCGGGTGATGTGTTCAGCCAGGAGCGGTTGATTCGTTCCTACCAGAACATCGCCAACCTGGGCTTCTTCCAGCAGCCCATGCCGTTTCCCGGGGTCGAGCCCTCCAGTAATGGCGTCGATGTCGATATCACGTTCCGGATGGAGGAGCGGCGAACTGGAAACTTCAACTTCGGCGCTTCGTTAGGACAGGGAACGGGCGTTGGTGGCTTCTTCGGCATTGAAGAGCCGAATCTCTTCGGGCGGGGCAAGCGGATCCGTTTCCAGTGGCAGTTCGGCCGGAATATCAATGACTTTACCCTGAGTTACACCGATCCGGCCATTCGGGACAGCCGGATTTCTGGCACCGTCACGCTCTTCAATTCGCGGCAGCGATTCACCGTGGGAGACCTGGGACGGCGGCGGCAGGAGGGTGGGAGTCTCCAGCTCGGATTCCCCTTCTTCGGGTCACGCTACACCAGGATCTTTGCTTCATACGGATTTCAACGGATCAGCTTTACCGGCGGCTCGACCGATTTACGGGCCCGCTTTAATTGCAACAATTGCAGCCGCTCCACGATAGGGAGCACAATTCTGCGCGATACCCGGATTGGTCTGCCCTTCGCGACCGCCGGGTCGATGACATCGGTCGTGGGTGAAGTCAACGGCGGCATTCTCGGCGGCACCGGCCGATACCAGAAACTGGAATTCGAAGGAAAGTGGTACGCGCCGCTGGGGCAGATCGGCGGGAACCCGCAGCTCGGATCGGGTGTCCAGCTGGTGCTTGGATTCACCGCCAAGTCCGGGTTTGTCTTTGGCGATGCCGGCCCGTTTTTCACCGAGTTGTATTCGATGGGCGGGACCCAGTTCGGCGTGCCGCTGCGGGGGTATGATGAGTTCTCGATTACGCCTAACGGATTTGATGCTTCGGCGTCGAGTGGAACGGCCCAACCCGATGCGTTTGGCAAGTCTTACGCGGCGTTTACCGTGGAATTTGGCGCCCGGATCAGTCAGTCGGTGTATCTGAGCTCGTTCCTCGACGCGGGCAACGTGTACCGGAGCGCGCGACAGTACGACCCGAGCCGTCTGTTCCGGGGCGCGGGGTTTGGCGCCGCGCTGATCACGCCGCTCGGCCCGATCGGCGTGGACCTGGGCTATGGGTTTAACAAGGTTGACCTCAATGGTCGACCTGATCCCGGATGGAAGGTGCATTTCAAGCTTGGCAATTTCTTTTAGACCCCTTGATGGAGTTCGGAATGAAGAGATTTGTGGCAGGTTCGTTTCTGGTTCTGCTGGTCGGCCTGATGACCGCGACGGCGCCGCAAGCCAGCGCCCAGCAAACGGGGGCGCAGAAGATCGCGTTCATCAATTCCCAGCTTGTCCTCAAGCAGGCGCCTGGTTTCGCCGCCGCGGAATCGACGTTCAATCGCGAAGTGGAGGGCTTTCGAGCCGAAGCCACCAGGCTGCAGACCACGGTGGACTCCGCCGCGGCGGCCTTCAACCGCGACGCCGTTCTCCTGAGCCCATCGGCGCGAGAGGCGAAACGTAAGGACCTGGAGACCCAGCAGACGACGCTGGAGACCCGGATGACCGAACTGCGCGACCGCTCCATCGCCCGGGAAAAGGAGTTGCTCGATCCGATCACCTCGCGGGTGCAGACCGTCATCGACGGCGTTCGGGCCGAGGGCAACTACTCGATGATTTTTGACCTGTCAGTCCTGGGAAGCGGCGTTGTCTCGGCCGACAAGGCACTGGATCTCACCGATACCGTGATCAAGCGGCTCCAAGCCGGCAGATAGCCGTGGCCGATCCCGTTCTTACCGCGCAGGCGGTCGCCGATCTGGTCGGTGGCCGCCTGCTTGGCGATGGAGCCACTCGACTCGAGCGGATAGGGCCGCTGGATCGCGGTGGCCCTGAAACGTTGTCGTTTCTTGTTTCGACTCGATACCTGGCCTATTTTCGGACCTCGAAAGCAGGAGCGGTGCTATTGCCGCCCGCGTTCGAATCGGAGCCCGAGGGGCCGGCGACTCGTATCGTGGTTGCTGATCCATATCGTTCGCTTTTGTCGGTGTTGCCAAAATTTGTTCCGGTCCCGGTTGAGACGACGGGAATTCATCCGTCCGCGACAGTCGGAACGGGTGCGCGTTTGGGAGAGCGAATTTTTATCGGGCCGCATGTGGTGCTCGGGCGCGACGTCGTGGTTGGAGCGGGGAGCCGGCTTGATGCTTCAGTTGTCATCGGCGACGGCGTGCAGATTGGTGCGGACTGCCGGCTCGGCCCGGGCGTCGTCTGTCACGAAGGTACCCGGCTGGGCGCCCGGGTCGTTCTCAAGGCGCACGCCGTCATCGGCGGACCCGGTTTCGGTTTTCTTCCGTCCCGCCAGGGTCACCAGCGGATCCCCCATACCGGTGCATGTATCATCGAAGATGATGTCGAAATCGGTTCCAACAGCACCGTGGATCGAGGGAGTATTGATGACACGGTGGTGGGGAAGGGAACGAAGATCGATAACCTGGTCCATATCGCCCACAACTGCCGCATCGGATCAGATTGCCTGATCATGGCGCTATCAGGCGTCGCCGGAAGTTCCCGTCTTGGTAACGAAGTGATTATCGCCGGTGGTGGTGGCGTGTCGGATCATTGTGAAATTGGTGACCGGGTTCGGCTCAGTGCCCGTTCAACGATCATCGGAGATGTTCCCGCCGGCTCGACCTTCGGCGGGTACCCGGCTCGGCCCCATCGGGAGTTTCTCCGGGCGCAGGCCGCGCTCAACCGATTGAGTCCCCTGGTGAAAGAACTGGAAATCCTCGCACACGAGCGGAAGCACCGTGGCCAGACGAACGATTGAACACGACGTTGCCCTGACGGGAGTCGGCTTGCATACCGGGGCGGCGACCACGGTGCGTTGCCGCCCCGGCGCCCCCGGGCGCGGGGTCATATTCCGCCGCACCGACCTGCCAGGATCTCCCGAGATCCCGGCCCGAATCGACGAAGTCGTCGAGACGGAGCGGCGCACCGGCCTGGGCCGGGGCGAGCACACGATTCACACCGTTGAACACCTCCTCGCGGCCGTGGGTGCGCTGGAAATCGACGACCTCCTGGTCGACGTCGATGGCCCCGAGCCGCCGATCGCCGATGGATCGTTTGAGCCGTACCTCGCCCTCCTCCGTGGGGCCGGCAAGGCCATGGTCGAGGGCGAGCCGGTCGTATATCGGGTCAATGCTCCCTTCCAGGTAACGGAAGGCGATGCCACCTATGTTGTCTCACCGGCCAAGTCCCTTCGTCTGACCACCACGATCGAGTGGAAGCATCCGCTGATCGGGCGGCAGGTGGGCTCGTACGATATCAATCCAGAGGCCTTCGGTTCCGACCTGGCGCAGGCGCGGACGTTCGGCTTTGCCAGCGAGGTCGATTCGCTTCGCGCCCGGGGATTGATTCGAGGAGCCTCGACCGCCAACGCCGTCGTTCTCTCGGAAGACGCGGTGCTGGAGACCAGCCTTCGATGGCCGGATGAGTTCGTCCGTCACAAGGCCGGTGATATCGTCGGTGACCTCGCCTTGCTCGGCGGCCGGATCCACGCCCATGTCATCGCGACCAAGCCGTGTCACCAGGGAAACATCGCGCTGGCTCGTGCCATCGGACGCACCAGCAGCAAGAGCGGTGGCAACGTCATCGACATCGGGCGCATCCAGGACGTGCTGCCCCATCGCTATCCCTTCCTGCTGGTCGACCGGATCATCGAGGTCGAGGGTCGAAACCGGATCGTCGGAATCAAGAACGTGACGATCAATGAGCCGTTCTTCCAGGGCCATTTCCCCGGACATCCTATCATGCCCGGCGTCCTGATCATCGAGGCCATGGCGCAGGTCGGCGGAATGCTCGTGCTCGGCACAGAAGACATTTCGGACAAGGTCGTGTACTTCATGTCCCTGGATAACGTGAAGTTCCGCCGCCCGGTGCTGCCGGGTGACCAGCTGCGGTGTGAAGTGGAGATGGTCCAGTTCCGCGGGAAGACCTGCCGGATGAAGGGCGTCGCGTACGTTGATGGGTTGGTGGTGGCCGAGGCCGAGATGATGGCGAGAGTGGTCGACCGGTGACCACCCGGGTTCATTCGACCGCGCTGGTCGATCCCGCATGCAACCTTGGGCAGGACGTCGAGGTCGGCGCCTTCTCGATCCTTGGACCGTCCGTATTCGTGGGCGATCGCTGTCGGCTCGGCGCCAGGGTGACACTGGAGCGCAACGTCCGTCTCGCGGCCGATGTCGCCGTGGGCGATGGATCGATCCTGGGCGGGCCGCCCCAGGATCTCAAGTTCTCCGGCGAAGAAACCTGGGTGGAAATCGGCACCGGGACCACGATCCGGGAATATGTCACCATCAATCGCGGCACCCGCGCGACCGGAAAGACGACCGTGGGTGAGCGGTGTTTCATCATGTCCTACGTGCACCTGGGGCACGATTGTCACGTCGGTCATGGAGTGATCATCGCCAACAGCACCAACCTTGCCGGCCATGTGACGGTCCAGGACCGGGCCCAGTTGAGCGGTCTCACGGGTGTCCACCAGTTTGTGATCATCGGGACCCATGCCTTCGTCGGGGGCATGACCCGGGTGAGCCAGGATATTCCTCCCTATGTCAAGGCGGTCGGCAACCCGATGGAACTGTATGGCCTCAATACCATTGGTCTGCAGCGCGCCGGATTTCCCGCCGAAACCATCAGTTCGCTCAAACGGGCGTATCGGTTGTTCTTCAACTCCGATTTCAATCTCTCCCAGGCGGCCGAGCGGGCTCGCACCGACCTGCCCTCGACCCCCGAAGTCGAACGGTTCATCACGTTCATCGAATCATCAGAACGTGGAGTTCCCGGGTGAGCGCGCCACTTCCCGTTGGCGTCATCGGAGTCGGTGCGCTTGGTTCTCATCATACCCGGCACCTTGCCAGCCTGCCCGGCGCGGAACTGATCGGCATTTACGATCTGAACCCGGCGCGCTTGAGCGAAATGGCGGCGAAGTTCAATACTCGCGCCTTTCATGACGTGGACGAGCTTCTGTCGCGGGTCAAGGCGGTCAGCGTCGCGGTCCCCACGCCGGCCCACGCGGAAATCGGTGTCCGCGCCCTCCAGGCCGGCGTCTCGGTGCTGATGGAAAAGCCGCTTGCCGTCACGCTTGAAGAAGCGGACCGGCTGGTGAACGCGGCAGGGCGCCATGGCGTCCTGCTCCAGGTTGGTCACATCGAGCGGTTTAATCGCGCCGTGCGGGCCGCCCAGCCCTATCTCAGCGAGCCCCGGTACATGGAGAGCATGCGATTGTCTCCATTCCAGCCGAGGGGAACCGACGTGGCCGTCATCCTGGATCTGATGATTCACGACCTCGATCTCGTGCTGCACCTGGTGGGGGGACAACCGGCGACGGACGTCCGAGCTTCGGGAGTCGCGGTGCTTTCGCCCCATCTCGATATGGCCAACGCCAGGGTGGAATTCGCCAACGGTGCCGTCGCCAACGTGACCGCGTCCCGGATGGCCCGAGACCGGATACGCAAGCTCCGGATATTCGAAACGACGGGATACTTCTCTCTCGACCTGGCAACCGGCACTGGTGACTACATGCGATTGCGCCCAGACTGGAAACCCAGTCCCGATATCAAGCTCGAGGATATCGTCGAACGCATTGTACTCGACGCGCCGGAAGCCGATGCCTTGAGACTCGAGCTGGATAGCTTCGTGCAAGCCGTGCGAGGCGAGGTCCGAACCGGCGTCACCGGCGAGGAAGGACGGGCAGCCCTGGCCCTCGCTCTCCAGGTAGTCGAGGCGGTCAATCGTTCTCCGGTGACTATCGTCCCACCTGCATGATCCCCCCACCGATCCGGATTTTCGTTTCCGCGGGGGAGCCCTCCGGCGACCTCCATGGCGCCGGCGTAGTGAAGGCTCTCCGGCGCCGCTATCCCAACGCCCTGATTGAAGCGTTCGGCGGGCCCGCCATGGCCGCTGCTGGCGCCCGTGTGCTGTTTCCCATGGAGGAGTACAGTGCCATGGGATTCGTCGAGGTCATTTCCGCGTTGCCGGCCCACCTGCGATTGTTGGGCACACTGGGCACACGGTTTCGGGCCCAGCCGTACGACCTGGTGCTGCTGATTGACTACCCGGGTTTTCATCTTCGCCTGGCGGCATCGGCCCACGCCTCTGGAGCCAGGGTCCTGTACTATATCCCCCCGCAACTCTGGGCCTGGCGGCCCGGACGGGCGAAGCGCCTTCGTGGTGTGGTGGATCGGCTGGCGGTGATCCTGCCCTTTGAAAAGCAAGCCTTGAGTGCGCTGGGCCTGACAGCCGAGTTCGTGGGACACCCCCTGGTTGACGATGTTCCTCCAGTCGGTCACCGTGGGCTGGCCCGGGTCGCCCTGGGAATACCCGCTACCGACCGGGTTCTGGCTATCTTTCCCGGCAGCAGGAAGGTGGAGGTCAACAATCACTGGCCGATTTTTCGGGACGTTGCCCGACAGGTGCTGGAAGAGGGCCGGTGCGACCGGGTGATCATGGCGGCACGGCCGGTCGGCGAGTACCCCGATCCCGGTCCGGTGCAGATTTTTCGGGGCGATTCGCTTTCGGTTCTGTCCGCCGCCGACGCCGTCCTGGCCAAGTCAGGCACCACGA
The DNA here is from genome assembly GCA_039931815.1 of Gemmatimonadota bacterium. Lineage (GTDB taxonomy): Bacteria > Gemmatimonadota > Gemmatimonadetes > Gemmatimonadales > GWC2-71-9 > DASYPP01. The sequence continues at coordinate 589 of JBDTRF010000018.1, read as the reverse complement.
CGCTGCAGGCCGCGCTGACCGATACGCCCATGGTTGTGGCGTACCGCACCCATCCATTGACCTATCGGATCGCACGGCGGCTCATGAAGGTCCGATGGATCAGCCTGGTCAATCTCATCGCGGAGCGTGAGGTGGTGCCGGAGCTGGAGCAGCACGAAGTCACCGTGACCGGGATCTTGAACAAGTTGCGGCCGCTGCTCGATCCGTCGGATCCGCTCACGCAGTCCCAGCGTGCCGGCCTGGCCCTGGTCCGGGAGAGGCTGGGCCCACCGGGCGCCGCCGACCGGGTCGCCGCCATCGCTGCGGAGCTGCTCGGGCGATGAGAATCAAGGTGCCTCCAGCGGTGATTCGGTTCGTCGGGGGTCCACTGGCCTCGCTTCTCGCCCGGACGTGGCGGCTGACTGTGGACGATGAATCGCATTGGCGGGAACTCCGGGATTCGGGAAGCGCGTATCTCTTCGTGCTGTGGCACGAGGCCCTCTTGCCATTACTTTGGCGGCATCGCCGGCAAGGCATTGCCATCGTGGTCAGTGAAGCACGAGAAGGCCAATATCTCGCCGACTACGCATCAGCGCTGGGATATCGCCTG
>JBDTRF010000017.1:0-26434 GCA_039931815.1 Gemmatimonadota bacterium | reverse complement strand
GGAAGCAGCATGGGCGCGATCATTGGCGGACTCTATGCCAGTGGCTACAGCGGCAAGGAGATCGACTCCCTCGCCAGGGCACTGCCGCTCAGCGGGCTATTTAGAACCTACGAGCCACGTGTCCCGCTTTCCCTCGGGCAAATTCAGCCACTGGTTGTCTGGGAGCAGAACAACGGACGCCTGGTGTTTCAGCGGGCGGCCGTACTGGAGCCGGAGGTCAATGCGCTCCTTGATGCCGGATTCCTCCGCGGAAATCTGCTGGCCCTGGGTAATTTCGATTCACTGCCGATTCCTTTCCGGGCCGTTGCGACCGACCTGCTTTCCGGGAAGCCCCACGTTTTTGAGTCGGGTGATCTGGCCCTGGCCGTCCGTGCCAGCGCCGCCATTCCCCTTCTCCTCGAGCCGGAGCTGCTGAAAGGGCGCTTTCTCGGCGACGGAGGACTCTCCGCTAACATCCCCATCACCATTGCCCGTGCCGTCGGTGTGAGACGGATCATCCTATCCAACACCACAGAGTCTCGACCTGACTCGCTGAATCTGCAATCCGCCATCGTGATGCTGGACCATCTGATTGGAACTCTCTTTCTTCAGGCGGCCGACTCACTGGGTCCGGATGACGTGGTCATCCGTCCCGATGTGGATGGATTTCAAAGTCTGAACTTTGCCACCCAGGCCATTGACCGCCTGATTCATCTGGGGAGGGACGCGGCAGTTGACGCGCTGGCGGATCAGGTCTGCCTGAGACAGGAGAACAGAGCTCCAGCAGGAGGGAGAGCACGCCCTCCACGCATCGGCGACATCACGTTTGACCACGTAACCGAAGCAGATAGCGCGTACCTCCAGAATACCCTTGGGCTGGTGCCTGGTTCGATACTCGAATTCCGCCCGCTTCAGGCCCGGCTTCGCGCCTTTGGGTCCTCGACGCGGTATACGTCGCTGTGGCTTTATCCGAATGGAACGCGGGATTCCATATCATTTCGTATCGTTGCCCGTCCCACGCCGGCCCGGGTACTGGCGGTGAGCGCGGTGTATGACAACGATCTCGGCGGGCGAGTATGGGTCGGAAACCTCCAGCGCAACTTCCTGGGATCAGGCCTGGAGGCTGTTGCATCAACGTCCCTGGGTGAGCGGCGGCAGGAACTCAATGCAGCCTTGCGGCTGCATTCGATGGCTCAGGTTGCCATTGTTCCGGTGACCGAGGTTGAGATCTCCCGCGAATTGGTGCGGCGGTTTCAGCACGGAGAGGACGTTGCCGCTCTCAAAGTCCATGCTGGCCGGAGCTTTATCGGAGTTGAGACGGACTGGCGCAACGGCTGGCATTCTTCGCTGGGGCTTGAACTGCATTGGTGGCGGGAGGTCTCGGCCTCGGCCCAGGACCAGTTTGCGGCAGGCCCCCAGCTTCGGATCATCAAGTCAGGCCCGCTCGCGGAAACGCTTTTCAGCCTCGACGCCTCCGCTACACACGAATATGCCCGGCTGGCGATCGAAGGGATCGCGACGATCACGCTGGGTCGACTGAAAGTGCGACCTCATGGGCGGTTCGGGTATGGCGAGGACCTGCCCGTGCACCTGCAGTTCGCGTTAGGCGGGACGGATGGTTTCGCGGGCCTCCACATCGGCGAGCAGCGAAATTCTCGCGAGGCGATGGGCAGCCTGATCATGCTCTATCCGGTTCGGGGAAAGCTTTGGCTCAGAGTGGAGCCGATGGTCGGCGCTACTTCGAACGTGGGCTCCTTGTTCCCCGAAGGCGCGCTTTCTGTCGGGGCCCGCGTGGGGCTGGATCTTGCAACGAGCCTTGGCCCTATTCGGGTTGAGTATGGAGTTGGGGAAAAAGGACGGGACGCGCTGCTGGTACGGATGGGTCGTTGGTTCTAGCGGGACATATCCCGCTGGTTTAGATCAGACCACCGAGCGGTGTTGCGTAGCTGGCTGTGCGCCGTTCCGGGGGGCTGGACCGGCCCTCATTCGCGTATCGTTTCTTCCACTCTGATCTACAGCAGAATGGGTCCAATCCGTGCGGCCGGTCCACAATAAGGACCCCGTCCAGGTGATCGATTTCGTGCTGGACCAGCGCCGCCGTCTCTCCTTCAAACTCAGCCTCTGTTGTCGCGCCTTTCACATCCTGAAATCGAATACGGATCCGATAGGCCCGTGAGACGCGGACCACAATGTCAGGAATTGAATAACAATCGTCCCAGATGCTGAAGTCTTCGTTGCCCACATCAATGATTTCGGGATTGATCAGAACGAGCGGCTTGTCCAGTTCAAGGCATATGATCCGCACAGGCGCGCCAATCTGGGGAGCCGATAGCCCTCGACCATAACCCAGTCGAAGCCTGACGGACTTCAGCGTTTCACCGGTGTCATCGACGACGACTCGCGCGGCCATCGACTTTGGCTTTGTTATCGTTTCGCAGCTGGACCGGAGGGCGGGATCGCCCAGCAGACGGATGGGATGAACGCTCATGAGTCCAGGTACCTCCATTTGGCTTCCATGGGGGACAATCTTGTAAACTAGGCCCCCAGTTACAATAGGCGATCAATAATTATTGGTAGTATGTATTGCAACATCCCTCCAAATTAGCACTTGATCCTAGGAAACCAAATGTTGCGGCGCCGCAGGTTACGAATTACTACCAATTTTGTGGTTTTTAGTTGACTTTCCCTCTTCGGTCATTAGCATTTCCCCCATGGCAACCTCTCCCTCAGCGTTCAAGGAATCCGCCGCCCTGCCCCCGGGCTATCGGGGCCTTCGTGGCGAGATACTCCTTGAATTCAAGCAGTCTGCCCGAGGTCTCACCGCGCGGGATCTGGTTGAGAGGCTGGGATCTTCCCTGAATACCGTTCGACACTATCTCAAGGAAATGGTAACTGCCGCAGTCATTTCTCGAGTTCGAGAGCAGCGCGGGGTAGGTGCCCCGGTACATGTATATCAGTTAAGCGCAGCCGGAGAGAACCTTTTCCCTCGCCGTTACGATGTTCTTCTGACCGATATCCTGGGCCAGCTGGCAGGAAAGAACGGGCGGGCCGCGGTCGTTGAGGCCATGGAAGAGCGGTATGCGAACCTGGGGCTTCGACTCAAGTCTGAGCTGGAGAACGCTCCCAGTCAGACGCGGTTGGAAACTGTTGCTCGAATCCTGGGCGAAGAGGGCTACATGGCCGCCTGGGAGGAAACCAGGGGGGAGATCCGACTGACCGAGCACAATTGCGCCATCAAGGCGGTGGCGGAACGATTCCCGGAGATTTGCGAGGCGGAGGAAAAGTTTCTCCGTGACGTCCTCGGGGCCGGGGTTGAGCGGCGCAGTCACATCCTTTCCGGCTGCACGGCGTGCGAATACAGCATTCATTTTCCCGATGCCGGACCGGATGGAGATCCCGGCATTGTTGGAAATTCATAAGCGGGGTTCAGACTGGCGCGGTTCGCTTCAGAATCCCTCAGACGCTGGACGGGACAAGGAAAACTATGTCATCACCGGTTGAATCTCTTGTTGGCCGCGAATACCAGTACGGGTTCGTTACCGACATTGAAGCGGACTCGCTTCCTCGTGGCCTGAGCGAGGACGTCGTTCGCCTCATCTCGGCGAAGAAGGGGGAACCGCCGTTCATGCTGGAGTGGCGGCTCAAGGCGTATCGCCGCTGGCTGACCATGCATGAGCCCCACCACTGGGCCAACATTCAGTATCCGGTGCTCGACTACCAGGACATCATCTACTACTCGGCTCCCCGGACAGCCAAGCCCCTGGGCAGCCTGGACGAAGTAGACCCCGAGCTTTTGCGAACCTATGAGAAGCTTGGCATTCCTCTCAGCGAGCAGAAAATGCTGGCCGGTGTCGCCGTCGACGCGATCTTCGACAGCGTTTCCGTGGGGACCACCTTCAAAGCCAAACTGGCCGAATCGGGGATCATCTTCTGTTCCTTCTCAGAGGCGGTGCGAGAGCATCCCGAGCTGGTTGAGAAGTACCTGGGCACGGTGGTTCCCTACAATGACAATTTCTTCGCCGCGCTGAATTCGGCAGTCTTCAGCGATGGATCCTTTGTTTACATCCCCCGTGGGGTCCGCTGCCCCATGGAGCTTTCGACATACTTCCGGATCAACACGGCCGATGCGGGACAGTTTGAGCGCACGCTCATCATTGCCGATGAGGGTGCTCAGGTCAGCTATCTCGAAGGATGTACGGCTCCGAAGCGCGATACCAATCAGCTCCATGCAGCGGTGGTCGAGTTAATCGCCCTGGAGGGAGCGTCGATCAAGTATTCAACCGTGCAGAACTGGTATGCCGGTGATGCCGAAGGCAAAGGCGGCATTTACAACTTCGTTACCAAGCGAGGCAAGTGCGCCGGAGCCCGTTCCAAGATTTCCTGGACCCAGGTGGAAACCGGCTCCGCGATTACGTGGAAGTACCCCAGCGTCATTCTCCAGGGGGACGATTCGGTCGGCGAGTTCTACTCTGTCGCCGTGGTAAACGGAAAACAGCAGGCCGATACCGGTACGAAAATGATCCACATCGGCAAGAACACCCGGAGCACGATCGTCTCCAAAGGCATCTCCGCGGGACAGGGAAACAACAGCTATCGAGGCCAGGTCAAGGTGCTGCCTCGCGCCGCCAACGCGCGGAATTACACGCAGTGCGACTCGATGCTGATCGGCAATCGGTGTGGAGCTCATACTTTTCCCTATATCGACGTGCAGAACCCATCCTCATCGGTTGAACACGAGGCCTCCACCTCGAAGATTGGTGAAGATCAGATCTTTTATTGCAAGCAGCGAGGCCTCAATACGGAAAACGCGATTTCCATGATCGTGAACGGTTTCTGCAAAGAGGTTTTCCTGAACCTTCCCACCGAGTTTGCCGTGGAGGCGCAGAAGCTCCTCGGAGTGAGCCTCGAGGGGAGCGTCGGTTAGTTGATTGTCTGCTGAGCCTCGTTGACCTAACGCCGTCGGATTTTACGGGAGAATAGTGTGCTAGAGATCAGGAATTTGCGGGCCAATGTGGGAGACAAGGAAATTCTTCGGGGCATTGACCTGACGGTAAACGCGGGGGAGGTCCACGCGGTCATGGGCCCGAATGGTTCGGGGAAAAGCACCCTTGCCCAGGTCCTGGCCGGGCATCCCGGCTATACCGTGACCGGGGGAGAGGTCCTCTATGAAGGTGAGGATCTTCTCGCCATGGAACCCGAAAATCGGGCTCGGGCGGGCGTTTTCCTTGCTTTCCAGTACCCGGTCGAGATTGCCGGCGTGACTAACGGCTATTTCCTGCGCTCCGCGTTCAACGAAATCCGCAAGGCGAATGGGGGAGAGGAGCTCGACCCGCTCGATTTCGCGGACCTGATGGATGAAAAGCTCAAACTGGTCGAGTGGGATCAGGGCGTCCTCACTCGATTCGTAAACAGCGGTTTTTCCGGCGGCGAAAAAAAGCGAAATGAGATCCTGCAGATGGCCGTGCTGGAGCCCCGCCTGGCTATTCTCGATGAAACCGACTCAGGCCTCGATATCGACGCGCTTCGCATTGTGGCCGAGGGAGTCAATCGACTTCGCCGGCCCGAGAATGCCACCATTCTTGTCACGCACTATCAGCGCCTGCTCAACTACATCGTTCCCGACTTCGTGCATGTTCTCTCCCAGGGCCGCATCATCAAGTCGGGCGGGAAAGAGTTAGCGCTTGAGCTTGAAGCCAGGGGATACGAATGGATCGGGGGCGAAGCGGCGTGAGCGCATCCTTCCTGCAGGAGCTGGAGTTACCCCCCGTTCGCCCGGGCGCGGATGAGCCCGGCTGGCTGAGCGCATTGCGTCGTCGCGCCATGGACCGATTTGTCGAAACCGGTCTTCCCACCACCCGCGATGAAGACTGGAAATTCACCAGCGTCTCGGCCATTGGTCAGGGTGCTTTCAGCCGCCCCGATCCCAACGCGGTGTATGCGGCATCGCGGGCCAGCCTGCACGGTCTTCAGTTCGGGGTTCCCGAATGGAGCGAGCTGGTTTTTATCAATGGGCGTTTTTCGGCGGAGTTGTCCAACCTTCCCGACCCGTCACGGGGGATTAGCGCGCAAAGCCTCTCGACAGTTCTCCTCGAAAGCCCGGGGCTCCTCGAAGCAGAGCTGGCTCGGGTCGTTCCGATCGACCAGGCATTCTCGGCTCTCAACACTGCCTTCATGGCGGACGGCGCGGTCATCCGGGTGGCTCCACGAGTCCAGGCTCCGGGCCTGATTCACCTGCTCTTCCTGACCGATGCCAGCGCAGGTCCGATCGTAACCTATCCTCGCATCCTCATCGTTGCGGGGGAATCTTCCGATGTATCAGTGGTGGAAACCTATGCCTCGCTTACCAGCGACGTTTATTTCACCAACGCGGTCACGGAAGTCATCGTTGGTCAGAATGCCAGGGTTGAGCATATCAAGATCCAGCGGGAGAGCGAACGGGCCTTTCACGTCGGAACGGTCGAAGCCCGGCAAACGCGGGATACCCGTTTCCGCTCGTTCTCGTTTGCGATTGGCGGAGCGCTGGCGCGCACCAACATCTACTCCGTCATGCAGGGCGAGAACGCCGACTGCACGATGAACGGGCTGTACCTGCTGCATGGTACTCAGCATATCGATCACCAGACCAGGATCGAGCACGCTGAGCCCAACTGCACCAGTCGCGAAGTTTATAAGGGTGTCCTCGACGGCACGTCGCATGGAGTCTTCAACGGTAAGGTTTTTGTGCGCCCGGAAGCGCAGAAGACTGACGGGAAACAGACCAACAAGAACCTCCTGCTTTCGGAGGGCGCCAAGATTGATACCAAGCCGCAGCTGGAAATTTTTGCGGATGATGTGAAGTGCACCCACGGGGCCACGGTTGGCCGGCTCGACGAGATCGGCATGTTTTACCTCGAGAGCCGGGGAATTGGAGCCGCCCTTGCTCGTCGCCTGCTGACGTACGGTTTTGCCGCTGATGTCCTTGCCGAGGTTACCCAGGATCCTGTTCGGGCTCAACTGGAGCGCCTGGTGTTCGAACGGCTGGAGACATCGGTCCGGTGAAGGGGTCTATGTCGGTAATTGTCGAGCCGGCGGTGCGGAGCGGTAGCCTGGATGTTGACCGCCTCCGTCGCGACTTTCCCATCCTGGGTACCGAGGTGCACGGCAAGCCTCTGGTCTATCTCGACAACGCAGCAACCAGTCAGAAGCCGGCGGTGGTTCTTGAAGCATTGGCCCGATTTTACTCGACAGAGAACGCCAACATTCACCGTGGAGTTCATCATCTTAGCGAACGGGCGACGGAAGAATTTGAGTTGGCCCGGCTCCGGGTTGCTCGCTTTCTTGGCGCACGGTCGCCCGATGAAATCGTGTTTACCCGAGGCACCACCGATGCAATCAACCTGGTGGCTCATTCGATTGGACGCTTCCAATTCAAACCGGGCGACGAGATCATCCTCTCAGGAATGGAGCACCATTCCAACATCGTGCCCTGGCAGGAAATCACGTCGCAAACCGGCGCCAGGCTCCGCGTCATTCCAGTAACCGATGCGGGCGAGCTCGACCTCGACGCGTTTGGCCGGCTGCTTTCGGCAAGAACCAGGATGGTGGCGGTTACCCATGTCTCCAACGCCATCGGGACCGTAAATCCGCTGGAGCGCATCATTGCGATGGCTCATGAAGCTGGCGCCCTTGTCCTGGTCGATGGCGCGCAGTCAGCGCCCCACCTGCCGCTTGATGTAGCCACGCTGGGATGTGATTTCTTTGCCTGTTCCGGCCACAAGATGATGGGGCCCACCGGAATTGGGGTCCTCTTTGGACGGTCTGAACTGCTCGACTCGATGCCGCCGTATCAGACCGGTGGCGGAATGATCGCCCAGGTCTCGTTTGAGAAGACGACGTTTGCACCTTCTCCTGGTCGGTTTGAAGCGGGAACTCCACCTATTGCTGGCGCCATCGGCCTCGGTGCGGCACTGGAATATCTCGACGCAGTTGGACTCGAGGCTATCGAGCGACATGAGGGGGCTCTTCTCGCCTACGCCACCACTCGACTCGCCGAGGTTTCAGGACTTCGCCAGATCGGAGCGGGGGCTCCTCAGCGAGCGAGCGTTATTTCCTTTGTCATGGACGGTATTCACCCCCATGACGTCGGGACCATCCTGGACCAGGAAGGCATTGCGATTCGCGCCGGGCATCATTGCGCTCAACCATTAATGGCTCGTTTCGGCGTTCCGGGAACTATTCGCGCCTCCTTCAGCTTCTACAATACGTTCGCCGAGGTGGACGCTCTCGTCGCCGGCCTGGAGAAGGTGCGGGAGGTTTTTGTCTAATGGCTGACCTGTCTCAGCTGTATCAGAGCGTCATCCTCGATCATAATCAGAGCCCGCGGAACTGTCGCAGGATGGCCGACGCAGACCAATCCGCCGAGGGGTACAATCCGCTGTGCGGAGATCAGTTGACGGTCTGGGTTCGGATGGATGGGGACCAGATTCAGGATATCAGCTTTGAGGGGTCCGGCTGCGCGATTTCCAAGGCCTCGGCCTCGATGATGACGCAGGCGGTAAAGGGGAAAAACATGGCGGACGTTCTCGGGCTTTTCGAGTCATTTCACGCCATGGTCACCGGCCGAACCGCGGACAGTCCTACCCCTCTCGGCAAGCTCGCCGTCTTCTCAGGTGTTTCTGAGTTCCCCAGCCGGGTTAAATGTGCCAGCCTGTCCTGGCATACACTTAAAAGGGCGTTGGAGAGCTTGCCGAACGAGGCTGCACGCTCCAACAAGGGTACACAAGAGTGAGTTCGTTCTTAACGTTTTCAAGAGTGGAGTAACCCATGCCGTACGATGAAAAAATGGTCGCCCCGATGCGAGAAGAGGTGCGACAGATTGGCGCTCGTGAGCTGTGCACCGTGGCCGAGGTCGATGAAGCCCTGGGCGATGCCAAGGGCACAACTCTCGTTTTCGTCAACTCTGTATGCGGCTGTGCGGCAGGCGGGGCCCGGCCAGCGCTCCAAGCCGCGTTAAAGCACACCGTGCTCCCTCAGTCGATCGTCACTGTGTTTGCCGGCCAGGATGTAGACGCGACCAGGAGGGCCCGTCAATATTTTTCGGACTATCAGCCCAGTTCTCCGTCTTTCGCCCTGCTGCGGGATGGAGAACCCGTCTACATGGTTCATCGCCACATGATCGAAGGCAAGTCGCCCCAGGCAGTTGCGGCTGCTCTTAAAGAGGCCTTTGACAAGTTTTGCGGAGTATCGGTCTGACCATGAGTGGACACGTCTTTCATCCCGGCCACGATCAGCTGCATGGTATTACCGTCATACTTGAAACAACCGGCCCCAGGGTACTTGTTGGCCGGTTCGATTCGCAGGATGAGCAGGGGGTGAATCTCATCGGCGTCAGTGTGTTTGATACGTCCGGTGGCGAAAGCACCAAGGAAGAATTCCTTGCCAGGACTCGAAAATTCGGAGTCAAGGTTGATCACCCCCACCTCCGGATACCTCTCCCGACTGTCAGCAGGATTTTGCCCCTGGGCGATTGAGCTCACTCCTTTTTGACTCCGGCGAGCCACGAGGGTCCCCTTGAAGGACCCTCGTTTCTTTACGGCTTGCTCATTGACAAAAATGTTGCAGCAAAGACAACATTTGATTTGCTAATGACAACAAATATTAGTCAAGAAGATACTCCGGTTCAGACCTGGATCCATACTCGTCTGAGAGTTCTCCGTGCCGAGCGGGCCTCTCACACCTGGATTTCGCGAACGCCGTTGGAGTTAACTACCAGGCGATCGGGTATCTTGAGCGGGGCGAGTACGTCCCGGCCCTGAACTCGCCGCAGCCCTTCTCGCCATTGAGCGGCTCCCTCTACCGCCCATCCCCAGGAGGGGCAGCTGAAAGAGAGAGTAAACGGATGAATAGTGAAACGGCAAACCGAGTCTCTGCCGGCGCGGCGATCGGAACGCGGGTCATTCTGATCATCCCTTTGCAACGTGGAGAATATGCCTGATCCCGTCCTGAAGCTGGAACAGATTACGAAGCGGTTCGCGGGACATACCGCTGTTCGCAATCTCTCTCTGGAGGTTCCCCAGGGAGGTATTTTCGGTTTGCTCGGTCCCAATGGGGCTGGCAAGACGACAACGATCCGGATGATCATGAATATTCTGAATCCGGATGAAGGTCGTATCATGCTGTTCGGGAAGGTCAGCACTGGCCGTGAACATTCCGAACGAATCGGATTTCTCCCGGAAGAGCGGGGACTTTACAAGAAGATGAAGGTTCTTGACCACCTCGTTTTCCTGGGCGAAGCCAAGGGCGTGTCCCGCAAAACGGCCGCGATCAAGGCGCACCAGTGGCTGGATCGACTGGGTCTCAAGGACTGGACGCTGCGCAAGGTCGAGGACTTGTCCAAGGGCATGCAGCAGAAGGTTCAGTTTATCAGCACCCTGCTGCACGATCCCGATCTGGTGATCCTCGATGAGCCGTTCAGCGGCCTTGACCCGGTGAACAGCCAGGTGATGAAGGACGTGGTGGTTGAGATCGCCCGGTCGGGACGCACCGTGGTGTTTTCGACGCACATCATGGAGCAGGCCGAGAAGATGTGTGATCGTATCGCAATTATCGCGCGAGGTGAAAAAGTGCTGGACGGATCCCTATCCGAGATCAAGGGGGGATATGGCAAGCGCAATGTCGCGCTTGGCTTCAGCGACGGCGGGGGGAAAAACGCGCTCGCGGTGCTCCAGGATCGCACTCTCGTATCGAAAGTGGACGACTTCGGAACATCGGCCGAGGTTGAACTCGCTCCGGGCGCGGATCATGGCCGGTTGCTCCGGTCCCTGGTGGAGGCCGGGGTGGGTTTGACCCGGTTCGAAGTTGTCGAGCCGTCTCTCCAATCGATTTTCATTTCCAAAGTCGGCGCCGAAGCGGCGACGCCAACCGCGAGCGAGGTGACACGTGCATAAGCTCTGGGCGGTTATCCGCCGTGAATTCCAGGCCCGGGTCCAGACCAAGGCGTTTGTGATCGGGACCGTTCTCGGGCCCGTCATCATGGCTTTCATGGTCGTCCTCCCGGTCATTCTGAACAATCGGGAAACGGAGGCCAAGCACATCGTCGTGATCGATGCCGCCAGCGGTCAATTTGGGCTCAAACTTGAGCGGGCGCTGGCTGAGGCGCGACGCGGAGGCGGGCCCCAGGCGATCGCGAAGTACGCGGTCACCCGGGTGACGGCGACTGGCCGGCTCAAGGAGGTCCGCGATTCCCTGGTTCGACTGACCGGTCTCGCGCGAGACACGGTGCATCGCGTCGACGGATTGCTGATTGCGACCGATGAGGCACTTGAATCGGGGAATGTCCAGTATCTCGGTGCCAACGTCGGAAGTCTTTCCGAAATGTCCATGCTGGGCAACATCGTTGAGCAGCAGCTTCTGACCGAACGCCTGGAGAGAAAAGGCGTGGATCCTGTCCTGGTGCATGAGGCGCAGGGCCACGTGGATCTCAAGACTTCCAAGATTACCGAAGGAAAAGAGACCGGAGAAAGCGGCGGAGCTTCATTTGCCCTGGCGTACGTCATGTCATTCCTGCTGTACTTCTCAATGCTTATTTACGGCATTCAGGTCATGTCTTCCGTCATCGAGGAGAAGACAAACCGCATCATGGAAGTGCTTGCCTCGAGCCTGACGCCGTTTCAGCTTATGGCCGGAAAAGTGATTGGGGTGGGAGCGGTTGGGCTGCTTCAGCTGGGGATCTGGGTGGGCACCGCCATGTTCCTTTCCGCCAACGCCGTGATGATCGGTGGCTGGTTCAACATGCCACCGGAAGCGGCGTCGCAAATGCCGCTCCCGGCGATCAGTCCTTCATTGCTCATCGTCTTCCTGGCGTTTTTCCTGGTCGGATTTTTCCTGTTCGCCGCCGCGTATGCTGCCGTCGGCGCAATGTGCAATACCATGCAGGAGGCGCAGCAGTACAGTACGGTCCTGACTCTCCTCGTCGCGGCCTCCTTCATCAGTGCCCTTTCACTGTTCAATGAGCCCAGCGGTGCGCTCGCCAGGACACTCAGCATGGTTCCATTCTTTGCCCCGATCATCATGCCTGTGCGCTATTCCCTGACATCCATATCATGGGTCGAAGTGCTGACTTCGTTCACCATCACGTTCCTGGGCATGCTCGGAGTTGCCTGGCTTGCCGGGCGGATCTATCGAATCGGAATCCTGATGTATGGCAAGAAACCTTCCTTCCGGGAACTGGCTCACTGGATCCGGGCCGCGTAACAGCAGCATCCTCTGACGGCAGACGGGCAGGCGGATAGGCACTCTGGGGAGGCGAGACATGATTCTCGCCTCTTTCTGTTTTCAGCCTGTTCTCCCATGTAGATTGCCTGCATGGAACGATATGATGTGATTGTGATCGGCGGAGGCCATGCCGGAGCGGAAGCGGCGACTGCCGCGGCTCGATCGGGCGTGCGCACGCTGCTTCTCACCCAGAATCTGGAAACCATTGGCCAGATGTCGTGTAACCCGGCCATCGGGGGGATTGCCAAAGGCACGGTGGTGCGCGAGGTCGACGCACTCGGCGGAATCATGGGGCGCGCAACCGACCGTGCCAGGCTCCAGTTCCGGATGCTCAATCGTTCGAAAGGGCCTGCCGTCTGGTCTCCTCGAGCACAATGTGATCGTGGCTTATACCGGCGGGCGGTTCGTTCGCTCCTCGAGCGACAGCCCCTGCTTGAATTTGCGCAGGGGACTGTTTCCGAGTTTCTCCTCAATGGGCGTTCCGTCTGCGGTGTAACAACCAGAGAAGGAAGGAAGTATTCGGCAGGGGCGGTGGTTCTGACGGCCGGGACTTTTCTGCGGGGCCGGATTCACATGGGGACCGGGACTCAGATTCCGGCGGGACGATCGGGCGATTCACCATCAGTTGAACTGGCGGAATACATTGCGGGGCTTGGACTTACGATAGAACGTTTCAAAACTGGTACGCCGCCTAGAATCGATGGACGATCAGTCAATTACGAGGGACTGGAACGCCAGGATGGTGACGAGGAGGAGTACTGGTTCTCATTTTTCGAGCAGCAGCCGCACCCGGCCCAACTTCCCTGCTACATCACCTACGCAGGTGAAGAGGTTAAGGAAATAATTACTCGCCATCTGCGTGAGTCGGCGCTCTATGGGGGTGCCATCTCGGGAAGAGGGCCGCGGTACTGTCCCTCGGTTGAGGATAAGATCGTGAAGTTCCCGGCGGCGGTTCGCCACCAGGTATTCCTCGAGCCGGAAGGACTGGATACAACCGAGATGTATGTGAACGGGCTCTCCACTTCTCTTCCTGCCTCGGTGCAGCTCGAGTTCCTTCAGAAGGTTCCGGGGCTGGAGCGGGCCAGGATGACCAGGGCGGGCTACGCCATTGAATACGACTATTTCCCCCCCAATCAGCTTCACCCGACGCTGCAGGTAAGGGGGGTCGAAGGACTTTTCTTCGCAGGACAGATCAATGGAACCACCGGTTATGAGGAGGCAGCCGGACAGGGAGTAGTGGCAGGATTGAACGCTGCCGCCTCGATCCTGCAGACCGAGCCTGTGATCCTGCAGCGCGATGAAGCCTTCATCGGGGTCTTGATCGATGACCTGGTCACGCGCGGAGTTGATGAGCCATACCGCCTGTTTACTTCCAGAGCAGAATTTCGATTGCTGCTGCGGCAGGACAATGCCCTTCGGCGACTGCTCGCGATCGCCGAGCGCAGATCCCTCCTTACGAATGCCGAATTGACGACCGCCCATCACCGTCTGGATCAAGAAAATCGGATGCTTGCCGCCTCCTGGTCCTCGAGTCTGGGGCCGGTTGAGGCCAATGAACATATCCTGGCTTCCGAGAGCAGGCCGATTACCCAGCCATGCAGGATTGGGGACTTAGCCAAGCGGCCAGGAGTTCCTCTTGGACCTCTCCTTCGCGCAGCTGGAATTGATGGGCCGGTCTGGGCGGTGAGTTGGGCGGAGATCGAGATTAAGTATGCTGGGTACATTGAGCGGGAGCGGCAGAACGCGGATCGTCTAAGCAGGATGAATGATTTCGCCCTCCCCGCTGACCTCCCTTACCAGGAGTTTGAATGTGTTTCATATGAGGCCCGGGAAAAACTCGCCAAGGTCAGACCAGAAACCCTTGGACAGGCGAGCAGGCTTCCGGGCCTCTCGCCCAGCGATCTGCAGGGGCTCGTCATGGAGGTCTTGCGTTGGCGACCCCATGCTGCCACTAACCATCATTCCTGACGAGCAAAACATTTGTTTCACGTGAAACCAGAGCATGTTTCACGTGAAACATATTTCGATGTATTTACCATCCCACGCAACTCCCCTATATTGAATAACGCTCCACCTTCCTCAGCAGTACATCTATGTGTAATACGTTAAGATGTTGCTGCACAACGCTTTACATGGCGCATAAATGGCAAGAGTCATCGCGATAGCCAACCAGAAGGGCGGGGTAGGGAAGACAACCACTGCGGTGAACCTTGCGGCTTCTCTCGCGATCGCTGAAAAACGAACTCTGCTCATTGACGCCGACCCGCAGGGCAATGCGACGAGTGGAGTCGGGGTCGCCCGGGACCAGGTCCGATTTTCCCTGTATGATGCCCTCATTGATGGCCGAAGGTTGGCTGACATTGTTCTCCAGGATTCCCACCTCCCTGCCCTGCAGATTGTTCCCGCAACGCAGGACCTGGTTGGGGCCGAGTTAGAACTTACCGATCGTCCGGAACGGGAGTTCGCGCTTCGCCGGGCACTCGAGGATATCGTCGGCAATTACGAGTTTGTTCTGATTGATTGTCCGCCATCACTGGGCCTGCTCACGCTCAATGTGCTCACCGCCGCCGATGGCGTGATCATCCCGATTCAGTGTGAGTACTATGCGCTGGAGGGAATTTCCCAACTCCTTAACACCGTGAAGCTGGTTCAACAGAACTTCAACTCCAATCTTGCCATCGATGGCGTGCTTCTCACCATGTACGATTCCCGCCTGAATCTCTGTCGCCAGGTCGCGGAGGACGCGAAGGAATATTTTGATCAGCGTATGTTCCAGACGGTGATTCCCCGGAACATCCGACTGGCGGAGGCGCCGAGCTATGGAAAGCCGATTCTGTTGTACGATATCCAGTCCATTGGTGCCAAGAGTTATCTGTCTGTCGCCCAGGAGCTGCTGCGTCGGGTAGAAAGCGCGCCCTCGCCGGACATTTCTCCGGCCGTGCCGGAGGTTGGCGCATGACGGAAACTCGTCGTCTGGGTCGAGGACTCGAAGCACTGCTCGGTCCGATAAACCGGGAGCAGGCTGAGCGCTCCGGGGAGCTCCTGGAGCTCGAGGTGTCATCCATTCGCCCCAATCCCTATCAGCCGCGGAGCGAGATCGACGAGCCGGCGCTGAATGAGCTGGCGGCGTCGATCCAGGCCTCGGGCCTGCTGCAACCGATTGTCGTTCGCGCCAACAATGGATCCTATCAGCTGATCGCGGGGGAACGTCGGTGGCGCGCCGTACAGCGTCTCGGATGGCAAAAGATCCCCGCCGTGGTCAAGGATGTGGACGATCGGACGCTGCTGACGCTGGCCTTGATCGAGAATCTTCAACGTGATCAGCTCTCAGCCGTCGAAGAAGCCGTCAGCTACCAGCGCCTGATGGACGAATTCGGGGTGAGTCAGACCGAGATCGCACGACTGGTCGGGCGAGATCGATCGACGGTGGCTAATGCGCTCCGCCTGCTCAAGTTACCTCCCGAAGTCCGAACCATGCTGCACCAGGGACACCTCTCCGAAGGTCACGCTCGGGCGCTCCTTTCCCTTCCGGATAACAAGACGTTGTTGCGTGCCGCCGAACAGGCGGTGGCGCAGGGCTGGTCCGTTCGAGAAATGGAAGAACATGTGCGGGGTGGTCGCCCCGCCGCCCGGCGGACTCGAAACGGACCGTCTGCCTCCTCGCCCGCGTCGGTCAGCGCCCGCAAAATCGAGGATGCGCTGCGAAAGCGCCTGGGCACTGATGTTCGCCTTACCGCCAAGCGTAAAGGTCGGGGTTTACTCTCGATCAGCTATTACTCAAACGATGACATGGCACGCCTCCTGGAGCTGATTCTGGGCGAGCCGTTCGACGGATGAAGGAACGACCGGCGATCACCATCCTGATCCACCGGGATGGGCACGTTGGTTCGCGATCGTATCGCATCCCACTCTGGCTGGTTCGTACCGGACTGACGCTCGCAGGCCTTCTGACCCTCGCCGTGATCCTTGGTGCCGTTCTCTATGTTCCCATCCTCGGCGTCGTCGCCCAGGTGCATGGCCTCAAATCAGAAAATGCCACGCTGCGCAGCGAGAATATCCAGGTTCGTCGCCTGGTCGAAACCGTGGACAGCCTGGAATCGCAGTACGCCAAGGTGCGAGGAATGCTCGGCGCCGATGTCACCGATGAGAATGGAGACTCTTCCTCCATCCTCCGTGCACCGGCCATCGTGGTCGAAGTTCAGACCATTCATTCCGATTCTACTGCCGCCATCCCCGTACGCTGGCCGCTCTACCAGACGGGCTACATCACCCGGGGGCAACTGGGTGCGGGCGACGATGCGACGCATGCCGGTCTTGACATCGCAGTTCCCGTGGGAACGCCGGTTCGGGCCTCGGGAAGTGGTTCCGTGGCGGAAGCCGCGCAGGATCGGGAGTATGGACTGTATGTTCTGATCAAGCATGAAGAGGGTTACGAAACGCGGTACGCTCATCTCTCCAGGATTATTGCAACCGTCGGAAAG
This sequence comes from Gemmatimonadota bacterium, assembly GCA_039931815.1. Classification (GTDB taxonomy): domain Bacteria; phylum Gemmatimonadota; class Gemmatimonadetes; order Gemmatimonadales; family GWC2-71-9; genus DASYPP01. The sequence continues at coordinate 9,722 of JBDTRF010000017.1, read as the reverse complement.
GATGTCCGGGCCGGTGAAGTCATCGGTCTCTCGGGGAACAGTGGGCGCTCGAGCGCGCCCCACCTGCACTTCGAAATCCGGCGAAAGGGTCAGAGCATCGACCCGCTCACGCTGATCAAGGAAGGACGATAACCATGGCAATGTTTTCTCAGACTCCGCGGACCTCGCGACCCAACGAGGACCGTAAGCGTGGAGAAGGAAGCGGACTGTCCATTATCGGTGTTGGGATGACCATCATCGGCGACGTGGAGACCGATGGCGTCGTGAAGGTGGAAGGCCACGTGCGAGGGGCGGTGCGGGCATCAACTCAGATATTGCTTTCGCCAGGGGGAGTGGTGGAAGGGGACCTGGAAACCAGGGAGGCCATTCTCGGAGGAGAGGTTCGGGGTACGGTCCGAGCAGACGACCGCGTGGAAGTCCAGGCAACTTCTATTATTCAGGGTGACATCATCACCAGCCGAATCGCGATTATGGAGGGCGGCCAGGTGAACGGTGAAATCAAGATGGGCGCCCAGGGGGAGTTGAAGGCGGACAATCCGGCCGGCCTCAGAGCGGTGGGTGAGTGAGCCACGTCACAAAAGAAGCCCATTCTTTCCCACAATCCGTTGATAAACCTGTGGAAAGCATAGCCTTGGGCCCCTTTCTGTCTGGAGGTTTGACCCGCCGTCAGAAATCGGGATCATTCTCATTCCCCATGTCCTGCCTTTTGGTTGTCATGACACTGGCAGTTGTCGGGTGCTCCAAAGCCGTCCCCACGAGCCAATTTCGCACCGCCCTGATTACCCCGGGTTCGATCTCGGACGCCGCATGGAATTCCGGCGCGTATTCGGGATTACTGGCCATTCGAGATTCGCTCGGATCTGCCATCAGCCAGGTCGAAGCACATACGCCGGGAGAGCAGGAAGACAACCTGCGCCGCTACGCCAGCGAGGGATACGATCTGGTATTCGGGCACGGATTTGAATTCCAAGCGGCCGCAGAGCGGGTCTCGGAATCCTACCCCCGTACCGTCTTCATTATCACATCGGGTGAACGGCAGAAGGGCAACGTCTCGCCACTGATCTTTCGGCTTCATGAAGCGACGTACCTGGCCGGAATGGAAGCGGGAGGGCTGAGCAAGAAGGGCGTGATCGGATTCGTGGGAGGCATCGAATTGCCGCCAATCAAACTCGCCTACGACGCCTGGGTCAACGGCGCTCAGCGGACGAATCCGGCCATTCAGACGCGATCGGTCTACCTCAATTCATTCGACGACGTGGCGGCCGGAAGGGAAGCCGCTTTGCAGCTCATCCAGCTTGGCGCCGATATGCTGCATCACAATGCGGACGCTGCTGCGCTCGGACTCTTTCAGGCGGTTAAAGAGACTCCCGGGGTGTATGCGTTTGGAGCGAATGCCGATCAAACGTCCTTGGCGCCCGATCGGGTGCTCGGCTCCGCGGTCATCGACCTTCCTCGCGCGTTCCTGGCCGTGGCGCGCGAGGTCAAGGCCGGGAGCTTCGTTCCCAAGGTCGAATCGTTTGGTCTGGAAAGTGGAGTGATCCGGTTCGTGCAGAATCCAATGCTCGCCGGCATCGTCCCGCCGGAACTGACCGCCCGAATCCGGGCCGCCCGGGATTCCATAGTCGCCGGTACCCTGGATCCGGTCCTCTCTGTCTCCCCCGGACTTGCCCAGGCGCATTGAGCGTGCCTATTCCAACCAGTACCATCCAGCAATATCTCGATTCGCTGTTGCGCATCAGGGATGTCCCGGACGATGCCAACGCCGTCAATGGCCTGCAGGTCGAGAACAGCGGAACGGTGACATCACTCATTGCGGCCGTCGATGCTTCGCAGGCCACGATCGATCAGGTCGCCGCGGGTCTTTCCGATCGGCGTCCCCTGCTGCTGGTGCATCATGGGCTTTTCTGGGACGGAAATATTCCGGTCACCGGCCGTCGGTATCGACGGCTTCGGGCGCTTCTCCTGCACGATATCGCTCTTTACTCGGCCCACATACCGCTCGACATGCATCCGGAGTACGGCAACAATGTCTCTCTAGCTCGCATGCTTGGTGTAGATATTGAAGGTTGGTATGCCGTTCACCGGGGTATTCCCATCGGGATATACGGATCCCTGGCACTCGGACGCGATGCCCTGGTTGCGCAGCTCAATGCTTCACTGGGAGCCAACGCGGTGCTCATCCCGGGCGGACCCGATTTTGTCAGCCGAATCGGCATTATCACCGGTGGTGCCGGCAACATGATCGCTGCTGCCAGAGACGCCGGTCTCGATACTTTCATTACGGGTGAAGGCGCACACCACACGTACTTCGATGCGATGGAATGGGGCATCAACGTGATCTTCGCCGGCCACTATGCCACGGAAAAACTCGGTGTTCAGCGCCTGGCGGCTCACCTGGCTGAGAAGTTCTCCCTTCCGTGGGAGTTTCATGATCACGATACCGGGCTCTAGACCAGATTGCAGCGGTGACATGGTCACTGAAATTCCATGACGCTGGCCCTCCAACTCCTCGGAATTCACAAGCGTTTCGGCTCCGTAAAGGCTCTTACGGGAGCCGATTTTTCATTGGAAAAAGGGGAGATTCATGCTCTCCTCGGAGAAAACGGCGCCGGTAAATCAACGCTGATGCACATTGCGGCGGGAATGGTCAAGCCGGATCAGGGCGCCATTCTCGTCCATGGGTCGCCGCTGAACCCTGGCAGCCCTCGCAGTGCCTCCCGCGCTGGAGTCGGGATGGTCCATCAGCACTTTACCTCGATCCCGGCCTTCTCCGTTGGGGAAAATGTCGCGTTGGCTGCGAAGTGGGCGGTCCAGCCCAGGCGGATTCATTCTCGAGTCGTCGAACTCAGCCAGCGCCTCGGCTTCGATCTGGATCCGGACGTCCGCGTGGAAACCCTGTCGGTCACCCAGCTGCAGCGACTCGAAATCGTCAAAGCGCTCGCGACAGGCGCCACGATCCTGCTATTCGACGAGCCTACAGGATCTCTTGCTCCCCAGGAAAGTGATGCACTCCTTCACCTCATTGAAAGACTGGTGTTGCAGGGTGGCTCCGCGGTGCTCATTACCCACAAGCTGAATGAGGCCTTGAAGCACGCGAAGCGTCTGACCGTCCTCCGGCGGGGCGAGGTGACCCTGCAGGGCGCTGCGAGCCAATTCACCGCTCATGATCTCGCGCGCGCGATGCTCGGCGAGGATATGCCCTCCGATATTCGCGCGCCGGGTCACAGTGTGGGAGGCGTGGTCGTGGATGCGGTGGGTATCTCGGTAATGCCCATTGATGGTCGGGGACCTGGGCTCCTGGGTGCCACATTTCAGTTGAGGGCCGGTGAAGTCGTTGGGCTTGCGGCAGTCCAGGGTAATGGAGAGCGCGAATTGATTCGCGCGGTCGCCGGATTGGTCCGTCCCTCGCGTGGTACCCTTTCAAAACCCCAGCCGGTTGCGTTTGTGCCCGAGGATCGGACAAACGAAGGTCTCATCGCCCAGTTTTCCATTACCGAAAACATGATCCTCGGGTCGGATCGAACTGCTCCCTGGGTCCATCACGGACTTCTCGATACCGGTATGGCCGGCCAGGCGGCTTCCCGTCTCATCGAGCGATTCGGCATCATAGCACCGGGACCGGACGTCACGGCGGGATCGTTGAGCGGTGGCAACCAGCAGAAGCTGATTCTCGCCCGGGCGCTCGAAATGAAATCGCCGGTGATCGTTGCCGAGAATCCGACGCGTGGTCTCGATGTGCGCGCCGCCCGCAGTGCTCTTCGCCAATTGGCAGAGGCCGCCGCCGGTGGAGCCGCGGTGATGATCTACTGCACTGATCTGGACGAGCTCTTTCTGGCAAGTGACCGAATCCTGGTTGTGAGCGGAGGCAGGGTCATAGAAGCTCCTCCACGGCCCGACCGTGAAATGATTGGTCGACTGATGCTTTCAGGCGCGAGTGCCGCGTGAGAAGCGGGATCACCCGGGGGGGCGAGGTTTTACGAGCACTGTTCTTCGTGGCCGGAGCAATAGCGGCTGGACTTCTGATCCTTGGCGCCGGTCTGCATGCCGCCGGGTATGATGCCGCCGCCGCATTGCAGGCGCTTTGGCGCGGTGCGTTTGGCTCCTGGTATGCGATTACGTCGGGCACGCTGGTTCGGGCTATCCCACTCATCATCATCGGTTCGGGAATCGCAATCGCCTTCCGCGGAGGCGCGCTGAACATTGGTGCCGAAGGCCAATTCTGCGCCGGCGCCATCGCCGCGACGTGGGTTGGCCTGCACGTGGGGGGACTCCCAGGGTGGCTGGCGATCGGAGTTGTCCTTCTCGCTTCCACCGGTGCGGGGGCACTATGGATAGCAGTCCCTGTTTGGCTCCGGCTCCAATTCGGTGTGCTGGAAGTGATCACCACTCTCCTGCTCAACTTCGTAGCCGAAGCACTGGTCAGCCTGATGGTCCAGGGGCCGCTGCAGGAGGCGCGAGGATTCTATCCTCAGAGTGATCCGATCGCCGAGTCCGCCCGGTTGCCGTTTCTTCCAGGTACCAGGATGCACGCCGGTTTCCTCCTTGCCATTCTCCTGGCGGCAAGCCTGGCGTTTCTCGCATCCCGTACGCTCTGGGGGTTCAAGCTGCGAGCTGCCGGTGCCAATCCCAGGGCAGCGCTGGTAAGTGGTCGCATCCAGGTGCCCAGGATGGTCGCGACCGCGCTGATGATATCCGGTATGCTGGGGGGATTGGCTGGGGGAGTGGAAATAAGCGGCGTCAGTCTGGCACTCTTCCAGAATCTTTCACCCGGGTACGGGTTCACCGCGATTGCTGTTGCCCTGCTCGCACGGTTGCAGCCTCTCGCGGTGATCGGAACAGGCATCCTGTTCGCCGCCCTGGAGACGGGGGCCGGCGCGATGCAGCGCGACGCAGGTATTCCTTCGGTTACGGTGTACCTGGTCGAGGCCGTCATCATCATCGTTGTCCTGCTGGTCGACGTGTTCAGTCGGAGACACCGGAACGTGATGGTTCCTGATTCGCCGGCGGCTGGGTGAGCGGCTCACTGGTGGGAGACACCAGCATCGTCGTCCTGCTGGGCGGATTCATGGCGGCCGCTGTGCGGGTTGCCAGCCCGCTTCTGCTTGCCGCCCTGGGGGAAACCGTGTCGGAGCGCGGCGGAGTGCTGAATCTCGCTCTTGAAGGCTCGATGCTCTGTGGCGCACTGGCCGCCGCGCTGGGTGCTAAGCAGGGAGGGCCGTGGATTGGGCTGGGTGCGGCAATCCTCGCTGGAGCATTCGTGGCGCTGGTCCTGGCACTGATCAGTGTCTGGCTCGGGGCCGACCAGGTGATCACCGGGACTGCGCTCACCCTGGCAGCGATTGGCGTGACTGGTGCCGTCTACCGACAGGTCTACGGGTCAGGTGGGGTTGGCTTAACCGTTCCGACGTTCCCGACGAAGGCCGTTCCTCTCCTTCACCACATTCCCATCCTGGGCCCGGCATTTTTTGCCCAACCAGCGCCGGTCTACTTGAGTCTGTTATTCATCCCGCTGATCTGGGCTGTTCTCTTTCGTAGTCGCTGGGGTTTGTCGCTGCGGGCGTGCGGAGAATCCTCCTCCTCGGCGGCCGCGGCAGGTGTGCGAGTTCGATCGATGCGTGCGGTCGGGGTCATCATGTCGGGCGCGATGGGAGGTTTGGGGGGAGCGACGCTGGTGCTGGCGCAAGTCGGAACTTTTGCTGAACGGATGACGGCCGGGCGCGGTTTCGTGGCGATTGCCATTGTCGTGCTGGGCCGCTGGAATCCACTCTGGGTGGCGGCGGGGGCTCTCCTGTTCGGAGTGCTCAGCGCTCTCCAGTATCTTTTTCAGGCAAAGGGCATTGCACTGCCGTACCAGCTTTTCATGATGATGCCATATCTCGTGACGCTCCTGGCTCTGGCCGGTTCTCGGGGCCGAGCCGCGGCACCGGCGGAGTTGGGGAGAGCTGGCTAGATCTGCCTCCGTCCGATCCAGGCTACCTGATCCCCGCCTGTTGCTGTAACCAACGCACATAGAGGATGATTGGTTCAGCCTGTTGCCGGGTGACCATCCTGACCGGCGGCATTGGGCCGAAATTCCAGTGATGCTGGGGACTGCCCAGTAAAATCGCCCGTCGAAACGATTCGTCAGCGTGGTGCGAAGGTTGGTAAATGATGTTTACCAGCGGTGGGCCCTGCACGCTGCCAGCACCCAGCGCCCCATGGCAAGTGGCGCAGTTGGCATTGAACAAATGTTCACCCTGAACCAGAGCCGCGGGTGGCGGCCCAGGGTTAAAAGTGCCGGCGGAGTGCCGATCGGCCGAACCACCGCACCCGCTGACAAGGAGAATCAGTGCGGCATCCCGGAGAGCGCGTCCTCTCCTGGCTCGGTCTCGAATCATTTTTCGGATCGCAATGCGTTCCTCGCTTCATTGATCATGGTTCGGACCTTTTCCTTGAGCGCTTCGGTATCCTTGAGGGTCAGTCCAGTCACCTCCACAGGAGACAGCACAATGACCCTGGCATCGGCCGGGCCGAAACGCCAGTCATGTTTGGCGAGTGCATCGCGGGTGCCGATCAGGGCCAGGGGAAGTATGGGCGTACCGGTCTTGATGGCAAGCCGAAACGCGCCATCCTTGAACGGCAGCAGATCCTCTCCGGTCGATCGTGTGCCCTCGGGGAATATCATGACCGAGACCCGATCCTTGAGGGACTTTCTCGACAGCTCCATCGCTTTGCCTGCGCTCTCCCGAGAGCCCCGATCAATCGGTATGTCGCCCGCCAGGTGCATCATCCAGCCGAGATAGGGAATTCGCATGATCTCGACTTTGGACATCCACTTCATTTCCCATGGAAGATTGCAGAGCAGAAGAATGTCTGCGAATGACTCGTGGTTGGAAACGACAACAAATGGCCGACGGGGATTTTCCAGCTTGACTCCGGAGATTCTGACGCTCCAGAGCGGATTGATACGGAAGGTCACCACGCCAATCATCCGGAAGGCGCGTCCCACCAGGTAGCGCCCGGGATCGCGCCAGATGGTCAGCCCATACAGAATCAGCATAACCGGGAAAGTGACCAGCGTCGTCAGCCCGAAGACCAGCCATACCCATATCGATGTGAGGGTTAGCCAGATCCGCTTGATCACGTATTACGCCTCCCTGTCGGCTCCGGGTTTTTCGAGTCCAGCCGGAAGTGTAGGGTCTCCCACTGGGAGCGACAAGGTGCCAGTGTGACCGCTCGCACGGTCGGAGATTCCAGGGTCACCTAGTTTGTCGCCAGCGGAGCCGAGGATGCTCGACGCGCTGCGCATCACCCAGACCTGGATTTCTCCATGACGGCCAGCGGTACCCCCACGTCGGTGGCCGGCCCCTCCCGCCGATCACGGGACCCTCGGGTGATGATTCTCGGCGGAATTCTCATCCTCGCCATTTTCTACACGCTCTATTTTGCGCGTGGTGTCATCCTGCCGATTACCATCGCGATACTGCTCAATTACCTGTTCAGCCCTCCCGTCCGCTGGCTCAAGAAGAAGCTCAAGATCCCCTACGGATTGAGTGCCGCCCTTTTCATCCTCGCGATGGTGGGGGGCCTGGCGCTCACATTCTATAACCTGGCGGCCCCGGCCGCGGCCTGGGTTTCCAAGGGTCCCGCCAGTCTGAAACGAGTGGAGACCAAACTCCGCATGCTCCGGAAACCGGTCGACGCTGTTTCCCGGACCGCAGATCGCATGGAGCAGATTACCGGTTCCGATGATGACAAGACCACCACGGTTGCCATCAAGGAGCCCGGCCTGAAAGAGGCGATTTTTGGCAATACGCAGTCGGTTCTCGTTGGAGCGACGCTGGTATTTACCCTCCTATTCTTTCTCCTGGCTGATGGCGATGTGTTCACGGCCAAATTGATCAAGGCATTGCCTCGATTGAAAGACAAGAAGCTGGCCCTGTCGATCGCGCTGGAGACGGAAAAGAGTATTTCGACCTACCTTGGGGCTACGACGGCCATCAATGTCGCACTGGGGGTACTCACCGGTTTCACCGTGCACCTGATTGGCCTGCCCAATCCGGTACTCTGGGGAATAGTGGGAGGGTTACTCAACTTCATTCCCTATGTCGGTGGGTTATTTGCGGTCGTGATTCTCGGGTTGGCCGGGATGGCGACATTCGAAAGCACCACGCGTGCCCTGCTGCCCGCCATCAGCTACTTCGTCCTGACCAACGTCGAAAGTTTTGTGACACCCTATATCCTGGGTAATCGGCTGGCTTTGAACCCGGTGGTTGTCTTCATCGGGGTCCTGTTCTGGGGCTGGCTGTGGGGAATACCGGGCGCACTTCTGGCCGTGCCGATCATGGCCACGTTCAAGATCGTCTGTGATCACATCGCATCAATGGCCACGATCGGAGAGTTCCTGGGAAAGTGAGTCTCTCCTCTCAGGCCGAGCCGGCAAGAGGGTCGCCAGCGGTCGTGTTTTCCCAAAGCGCGAGCACGTTTCCGTCAGGATCGTTGATCATGGCCATGATCCCCCAGGACTGCTGGGTTGGTTCGTTGAGGAAGCGCACTCCCCTTTCGTGCAGTCCCTCGCAGAAATCGAGCAACCCCTCCACCTGAAACGTCATTCCAGTGTGTCTCCCGACCATTGCGCTGGAATCGGGATGGACTGCCGGATGGACGCCGATGTGGGTTCCTCCTTCCATGAATTCCGCGCCGAAGGAACCCTGGCGTATGAGCGCAAGCCCGAGGTCCCCCTGGTAGAACGCAATGGCGCGGTCGATATCAGTGACAAAAATCGCGATGCTGTAGAGCGAAGTGATCATAGCGTTTCTGATGGGGTGGTGACTCGGTAGCTCCAGGCGGCGCGCCAGTTACGCCGCATTCCGGCCAACCCTGGTCGGCTCAGCGGAGTATCACCAAATCGAAGCGCGAATTCCTCCTCGGACATTTCCTCGAATACCTGCCTGCCCGCCTCGCTCAGTTCACCTCGATCCGCGTACGCGGAGTTCAGCGACGCTTGAGCAAAGCTCACGTTCCATGGGCAGACATCGTTACAGATATCACAACCGAATGCCCATCCTTCGACGCTTCTCTCAATGTCCTCCGAGAAGGCGCCCCGGTACTCAATAGTGTGATAGGAAATGCACCTGGTCGCATCGAGAATCCGGGGCGAGACAATGGCGGCCGTTGGACAAGCCTCCAGGCAACGGGTGCAGGAACCGCAGCGATCGGTCTCAAATGGCTGATCCTGTTCCAGGAGCAGGTCGGTGAAAATGGACCCGATGAAAAAGAAGGATCCAGTTCCCGGCCTGATCAGCATGGTGTTCTTCCCGATCCACCCGAGGCCGGCCCGCTGGGCCAGCTCTCGTTCCGGCACCGGTCCCGCGTCGGCGTACGCCCGGGTCAGTGTCGCGCCTCCCTCACGAAGGAACTCCTCCAATTGATTCAGTCGACGCCCTAGTTCGAGATGATAGTCCCTGCCACGAGCATACTTCGCGATCCGTGGAGCGGGGTCAGTCGGGGCGAGGAGAGGGAGGTAATTGTCCAGGACCACGATGATACTTCTGGCCTCGGGCACGATCTTGCGCGGATCCTTCCGTCGGGCCGCCTGGCGATGCAAATAGCGCATGGTGCCGCCATAGCCGCGCGCCAACCAGCGATCCAGCTCTTCTCCATGAGGCACCGGCTCGGGACTCGTCACGCCACAGGCGAGAAATCCCAGTTCGGCGGCTTTCGCTTTCACTGATGCCGACGTA
>JBDTRF010000016.1:0-26554 GCA_039931815.1 Gemmatimonadota bacterium | reverse complement strand
TGCGCGCTGGTGGCGGCGACCCTGCTGTTGCCGATCGCCGCCCCGGCGAGGCAGTTCGACGATGAAATTACGGTTTCGGCCGCGCGGTTCTATCGAGCGGACGCGAGCCTGACCCAGGTGAAGGCGTTTGTGCAGGTACCGCTGGCGCTGCTGACGGTGGGAGCCAATGACACGCTGGCGTTTCGGGTGACGGTGCAGTTGAAGGACTCGACGGGGTTGAAACTGGCGGAAGAGGCGTGGCCGCTGCAACACGTCGCGGGGGCAATGCAGGAGCCCGGGGCATTCACCGTCAACAGTGTCGAGTTCAACATCCGGCCGGGGAAATATCGGCTCGATGTCGCGGTGGAAGACTCGGTGACGGGCCGGCAGCTGACGACCGGGACGGATCTGGTGGGATATCCAACGCGGCCCGAAGCGTCCGACCTGGTGCTCTCCACCCGGATGCGCCCGTTCGTTCCGGATTCGGCGGTACTTGATACCGAGTGGAAGAGCGGGCAGATCCTGGTGACGTCGATCGCGCGGGTGCGGCTGAACCCGACGCAGCCCAGCGGGAGCCGGATCTTTTACCTGCTGGAAGCGTATACCGCCGCGCCCGATTCGGGTACGATGCAGGTGCGCATCCAGGATGCGACCGGGAAAACGTTTGTCCAGGCGGCACCGACGCCGGTGCACCTGGGGACGGGTGGCGGGGTCCTGCGGGGCCAGTTAAACCTCGAAGGGCTGCCCTCGGGCACCTACACCTTCCATGTGGTGGTGGTGCTCGCCAGCGGGACGACCGAGCGGGCGGCGGCGTTCAGCATGGGGGATCTGCAAGCGGAATTGCAGCGGGTGGCGGCGGCCGCGAGTGCGCGGCTGCAGACGGACGAAGGGTATTTCGCGGCGATGGACGAGGCGCAACTGCGCCAGGCGGCCGAGCCGCTGGAGTATCTGACTGGCAGTCGTGAGCTGCGGCCGTTTTCGGGGCTCTCGCTCGACGGCAAAAGGCGATTCCTGACCGAGTTCTGGCAGAAACGGGACCCGGAGCCGACGACACCCAGGAACGAAGCTCGGGAAATGTTTTACGGCAAGATCGCCTATGCCGACAGTGCCTACCGGGAGCGGAGCGCGGCGGCCACGCCCGGGTGGAAGACAGATCGGGGGCGGATCTACGCCAAGTACGGCAGCCCCGATGAGACGCTGAATCGGGTGCGCTCGGGCAAGGCGCCGTCCTACTCGGTCTGGCATTACACCAGGCGGCGAGATACGTACTTCGTATTTGCGGACCGCTCGGGGCTCGACGATTTTCAGATGATGATGAGCAATGATCGCAGTGAACCGGGCTCGCCCAGCTGGCGGGATATCCTGGGGTCCGATGCGATTCGCGATATAGGCCTCTTTCTCAGTATCGATTTTTTCACCACCCCCTGATTCGCCGGTGGAATCGGGATGCAGACATCACTGCGGCGCGTGGGCGCCGCGGGCTGGTCCAGGCTCACGACACACTCGCAACATCCTTTTCACGCTTCGGAATGAGGTGCTCAGTATGAACCGTTTGGTGCGTGGTTCAGTCATGCTCGCCGCAACCCTGGTCGTCCTCGCCGCATGCGGCGGCGACCCCACGTCGGATGGCGCCGACAAGCCCACGACAATTGTCACCGATCCGTCGGTGCTCTTTGTCGCCAACACCGATAGCCAGGCCATGACGGTCGAGCTGCATAACGTTCTCGGCCAGCAGCTGGCGGCCGACTTCGCGGTCACCAATGTCGGCGCGGGCATCGTGGTCAGCCGCGATGATTCGTTTGCCGTCATCGATGGCAACAAGCCCAATCCGACCAAGGCCCGCTTCTTCGTCCGGCCGACCGATGCATCGTCATTTGTGTCGACCACGTTTGATGTCACCGCGGGTGGTTTGACCAAGACAATACCGGTCAAGATCACGCCCGCCAACCTGCCGGCGACGTTCAGCTCGGTGAGCGTTCTCGCTGGTGATACCGTCATCGCGACCGCCCCGGCGCCACTGACGTTCACCGCGGCTACGACCGTCACGTTTGGCGCACTGGAAGCCATCGTCACATCCGTTTCACCCGATGGCTCGCAGATCAGCTTCATTCCTCCCCCGGGTGCCAGTTCTCCGGGCGTCTTCACCGGGATCACGCTCTCGTTCCTGGCGTCGCCACAGACTCTGACCTCGACCGAAGCCATTACGGTCTCCGGTACCACGTCGATCTACACGGGCACCGACGATCCGACGACATCGCCCACGCTGACGTTGCCGGCAGTGGGGGACAGCATTGATTTCTACGATGCAATGACCGCGACCGATCAGTTCTACAAACTGGTGGTTCCCGTAGCGACGACTCTGACGATCACCGTCACCTTCGATGCCGCAGCAGACGTCGACTTCTGGGCTTGCAACGCCACCTGCTCCAACCCAGGCACTCCCGGCGGGTTCGGTGCGGCCACCGGTGCGAACCCTGAACAACTTACTACGACGTTTGCACCTGGCACGTACAATCTTCAGCTCGACCTGTACGGTGGCTCGACTGGGTTCGTTCGGGTTACCATCCATCGCGATTCGTGATAATTCACTAGATCATACAGCACATGAGAAGGGCCCCCGCGATGGGGGCCCTTTTTTCGCCCACCTGCCCAGGTTCTAGTGATTCGAGTCCCCTACTCCAGGCGCATAGAGTGAATGAAAACGCTGGACCCGAAAGACGTAATTACCCTCCGGACCGGTCAATTCCCAAGCTCTGTTTCCCGATGGATCTACTTCCACGACACGGCCAGCTTTGCCAAAGCTCACAGCCGCATGGCCGTTCGAGTAATACTGGGTATTGCCCCCGACATTGGTAAAAGTGGTCGGAGAGTCGATGAATTCCATGACCAGGAGCGCGGTCAGGTTCTGGGGGTCGATCAGATAGCGAACGAAACGGCTAGGTGCCACCAAACCATTATCTAGGAGCTGAATCATACCTGGCGCGGCTTTGCGAAGTCCATGTTGCCGCTCAAAAAAGCCCTTCGAGTCATTCAGAAACGTGAATTGATTCTGTAGGCCACCCAGACGCCACATGATGGCACCAGTTGAAACATTGATCTTGGTGATTTCACTCAAACTGCGGAAGGACATGAGAAGATTGCCATCGTCGTCCAGCTCGATCCCATTCCCGTGGGTAAAATTGACATTTACTCCCGTGCGATCCGCCAGAGGAAGGTCGGTAATCTGAAAGTGATCAAAGCTGTTCCACTCGAATAATACCAGGCCGTCCTTGCTTACATGCTGAACCACAGTTGCCATCACCGTCGCAGCGTTCACACCTCCCAAGGCCGTCAGATCCATCGTCCTGGTGTCATCGCATGTAATCCAGTAGTCGCCGCCGGCCTGTACGTACAGATCGTGGAAGCGGGTCGGAAAACCGACGCACTGGAGTGTTCCGATTTCGTTTCCCAACGAGTTCAGGACGTGGAACTTCGTCTCGGGATCAGAGACATCGATGATGGTATAGAGTCCGTTCTTGTGAGCCTGAAAAGTATTGAGCACTCCGCCATCCAGCGACTTGAACCAGCGAACTTTCCCGGTGTTGTCGACAATTACGGCGCCCAGGGGAAAGGACATGGCCAGGTAGCCAGGTGTGGTATCCGTTCCTATGGCGGACATGGCAGGAATCCATGCCGGCAGGCCCCCAGTCGTAAATGAGGCCGTATCGACTGCATCGATGCGCCCACCTGACACAAGGTTCATTTCAAGCGAATAGGTGGTTGAGGTGTCCATCCCAAGTACCGGAACCTTGAGGGGTAAATCATCAACAAATGCGAATCTCGGTGTGCTATCGAGTGCCACACCCAATGCCCAGAAACGAATGAAGGCGCTATCGTAATGACTGGCATCGATGGTTGCTTCGGCGCTGATCGTATTGCTTGGATTAGCGGCAACTGTAGCAGTGTTGAACGTAGGGGTACTCGAAGGACCGCCTGGCTCATCCGATGTACATGAACATAGGGCCACTGCGATGCCGGCGATTACTACCCAGCTGGATTGGATGCGCATGTTCTCGTTGGGAGAGTGAAAGGATGATCGAGATGAATAAACTTGGCATCGAAGAGCGCCCGACGCCAGTTCGACTATCTGGCTCTACACCTGATTCTGAATGACCATGGAATCGACCCAAGAACATCAAACTGGCTCGTTCACCGGACCTTCGCGAAACTGTTTCTGATAAAGACGGGCGTAGAGTCCTCCGAGGGCCAGGAGCTCAGCATGGGTCCCCTGTTCCACGATGTGACTGCGATCCAGCACCACCAGCCGGTCGGCCCGCCTCACGGTACTCAGCCGATGGGCGATAATCAGGGTCGTTCTTCCCACCAGCAGTTTTTCCATCGCATCCTCTATGAGGCGCTCGCTCTCGTTGTCGAGGCTGCTGGTGGCTTCGTCGAGAACCAGGACCATCGGGTCCTTGAGGATCGCACGGGCGATGGCGATACGCTGCCGCTGGCCCCCGGAGAGCTTGATGCCACGTTCGCCTACGACTGTCTCGTATCGTAAAGGCAGGCGGTCAATGAACTCACTGGCGTGGGCCGCGTGGGCGGCGGCTTCGATCCGCTCCGTTGAAGCTGTTGGGTCGGCGTAGGCGATGTTTTCCCGCACGGTACCGCTGAAGAGCGCCGGCTCCTGGGGAACGAGGCCAATATGCCGCCTCAGGTCGGCGAGGCGGAGCTGTCGGATGTCAATTCCATCGAAAAGAATCCGGCCCTCGTTTACATCCCAGAACCGGGGTAGCAGCGATGCCAGCGTCGTCTTGCCCGCCCCCGAGGGACCCACCAGCGCCACGATTTCCCCCGGCCTGATCTCGAGATCAATTCCCTGGAGTGCCCATGGTGTCTCCGGCGTGGCACCATATCGGAAACTCACCGACTCGAACGAGACCCTTCCTCCAACCGGCTCAGGAAGCGGCGCAGGATGCACCGGGTCGGCGATGACCGGCGGAGTTTCCAGGATCTCGAAGACCCGTTGTGCGGCTCCGATCGCCTCCTGGTAGGAGGTGAAAAATGCCACCAGGGTGCCGATGGCGGCCGCGATATAAATCGTGTAGAGCAGGAAACCCACGAGCTTGCCTGCCGTGAGTTTCCCTGCCAGGACCAGGAGTCCCCCTTGCCAGAGCACGACTACGACGCCGGCAAAGGTGGCGAAAGTAATCACGCCGAAGAAAACTCCGCGCACGCTGGCCCGGCGCACCGCCGCATCGACGATGGCGGTCACCAGGTCGCCGTATCGTTTACGTTCGGCCGGCTCCTGCACAAAACTCTGCACCGTTCGGATCTGGGCAAACGCCTCGTCGGCATGCGCCGTCGCGTCCGCCACCTTGTCCTGTACGCCGGTGCTGATGCGGCGGAGCCGGCGGCCGAAGAAGATGGCACTGAACACGACGAACGGAACCACCAGCAGCGAAGTCAGGGTCAGCTGTGGCTGGAGCAGGAACAGCGCGATCACGCTTCCGAAGAGCGCCAGCGCCTGCCTCGCAAACTCGGCGATCTGGTTACTCATCAGGCCCTGCAGCATCCCGATGTCCGCGGTCAACCGGCTGGTCAATTCGCCGGTCCGGCGATCGGCAAAATATCCCGGCGGCATTTCCAGCAGTCGACCAAACAGCTCCCGTCGAAGCCCGGCCACCGCGCGCTCGCCGGTGGCGCTCAGCAGGTACGCCTGCGCATAGTTGAGTAATGCCTGGATGACGAAAAGGCCGAGCAGCCCCAGGGCAATCCGGTCGAGGAGCTTCCTGCCGCCAGCCACGAAGGCGGCATCGAGCAGGTGCGCTACGATCCAGGGAAAGGCGAGACTGATCGCTGAGCTGGCAACCAGGACGAGTGCGGCGATCGCGAGGGCGCCGCGGTACGGCCGGATGCGAGGCCAGAGCCGCGAAAGTTGTTTGGGGGAGGGAAGCCGTCGGCCCAGGAGTCCGGAAGTCATGCCGGCGTCGGAGGCGGGTTCCATCCGGTTGGCGTCAGCTCACAGTCGGAGAGATCAGTCAATCGTGATGATGAGTGTGGGGGTGAGTCGTGGATGTCGACAGGGTAATCACTGGGCGAAGTTCGCACGAGACAAGGTAACCAGTGCGATGCCATCTGTCTCAGTGGGTACCGCCCTGGTGCATCGCGGGTGGCGCTGAATCCGCTCCTGGAATCAGCACGAGCACCTCGGGCCGTCGGAACGGACTGGGCGACGGGATCAAACGATCGACACCCATGGCGCCGAAAAGAAGGAACAGGTAAATCAGGGAGTACTTGTACATGCCCCAGGCCGTGGAGGTTACCGTGGTCTCTCGAAGCAGCCTGAAACAGTACCAGAGGAGCCGGGCACCGAGGAGCACGGCGGCAACCGCATAGAAGGTACCGAGCGCGCCCGAGAGCCATGGAAGGATCGTAAGCGGGACCAGCATGATCGTGTAACCCAGCATCTGGATCTTGGTGGAGCGCTCGCCTTTCACGACCGGCATCATGGGGACACCAGCCCGCGCGTACTCGCCCTGTTTGATCAGGGCCAGCGCCCAGAAATGCGGTGGGGTCCAGTAGAAAATGATCGCGAACAGGGTGAGCGCGGTCAGGTCGAGGTGCCCCGTCACGGCGGTCCAGCCCACCAGCGGAGGAAAAGCGCCGGCGGCTCCGCCGATCACGATATTCTGCGGGCTGCTTCGCTTGAGCCAGATGGTGTAGACCAGGACGTAAAACAGGAGCCCGCCCATGGCGAGCCAGGCGGAAAGCGGGTTCGCGAAGAAATAGAAAATGGCGAATGCCGCCAGTCCCAGCGAGCAGCCAAAGGCAAAGACGAAGGCGCGTGACATGCGGCCGGATGGAATCGGTCGAAGCCTGGTGCGGGTCATCTTGGTGTCGATGTCACCATCAAACCACATATTGATGGCGTTGGCACCACCCGCCATGAGGTATCCGCCCAGGATTACCCACCCAACCAATGCCAGGCTCGGCATTCCATTCCCCGTGATGAACATCGGCGCCACCGTCGTCACCAGGAGGAGCGAGATGATCCGTGGTTTGGTGAGCGTGACGAGGTCGGCCCAGACGGAAGGCCTCTGACCACGATCCCGAACCGGGGACGGCAACGCCGCGAGTTTTTCGGGGTGTCGATCCACCCAGGCCAGCCGGACCAGGGACGCCCAGATGCCCGTTCCCAGCAGCAGGTGCAGTGCGCGAAGCTCCGCCGGCAGCAGCCGTAGCACCATGAAGGCGGCAACCCCCACCTGGAGCACGACCAGAAGGAGGCTGGTGTGCGCGGCGCGAACGGTGAGCGAAGGAGCCCCCAGTTTTCGCAGGCGCAGGACCAGCCACATCATGTAGCCGAAAAACGTGAAGGCCGCGAGTCGATGAACCCAGTGGATCGTGGCGAGCGCCGTCGGTGGCGGCAAAAGCCGCCCATTGCAGAGCGGGAATCCTGCACAAAGAAGCCCGGCGTGATAGTTGGCTACCAGGCCGCCGAGGAGAATTACGATGAAGCCGAAAACCGCCGCCCCAGCGATCGCGTGCGTGGGTGGCCGGGCCGCGGAGTCTTCCCCTGGGACGGCCACATCGAAATCGGCAGCCGCGTCTTCGCGCCTCACTGCCGACCTCATGACGGCGACCAGAAGCACCGCCAACAGAACCATCGCGTTCGCGAGATGAACGATGATGACCTGGGGAGGCAGGGCCAGCTTGACGATGACGGGACCAAGAAGCACCTGGACGATGAGCAGCAGCAGCGCCAGGGTGGCGGGATTCCTCAGTTGAGGATCTTGCCGGTGACGAATCCATGCGACGATGGCGAGCGCCAGGACGAAGATGCTGACCAGGGCGGCCGCCCACCGATGGCCGATCTCGATCATCGTGGGGAGGTCGAGCGGAGGGAACCATTGCCCGTTGCAGAGTGGCCAGTGCTCGCCGCACCCCATCCCTGATCCGGTAATCCGGACCACTCCTCCCAGCACGATCAGGCCAAAGGTCAGGACCGAGGCGGTCAAGGCCAGGCGATGGAACAAGCGCGATGGAGGAATCGTCATTTCAGAATATGGTCGCTGTGCTGGGGGCGGGTTTCGGGCTCGGGTACTGGCGATACGAGGCCACCAGACGTCGTGACGCCGACTTTCGCCGCCGAAAGAACGAACGACGACAGCCTATTGTCAAGCAACGGTTTAGGGGCGATGTTTTGGAGGTTCGAACGGTTACTTTCTGGCCCGATCCAGCCCAAAGACCATCGTCACCTGTCCTGAGCATTCCGGCGTCGTCACTCCGCGCCTTTACCGAACGCGGACGTTGAACGCCTCTCCACCGACGCATAGGCCGAATTAATGAGCGAAAGAGACGCCTGGGGCGAGCGCCTGCCCCGCCATCTGGGCCTATGGAGTGCCATCGCGGTGCTGGTTGGATCCACCATCGGAAGCGGGATTTTCCGGGTTCCTGCCGCTATTGCTGCTCAGCTTCAGTCGCCCGGTCCGGTGCTCCTCACCTGGGTGCTGGGAGGCGTCCTCGCGCTCTTCGGCGCGTTGACCTTTGCGGAGCTGGCCGCCTCGATGCCCCGCTCCGGCGGGGTCTTTGCCTATATCCTCGAAGCCTTTGGCCCTCTACCCGCCTTCCTGTTCGGGTGGACGGAGCTGGCGGTGGTCCGGGCGTCCGCCCTCGGAGCTATCGCGACACTTTTTGCCGAGTATCTGGGTTACTTCACTCATCTGAGCGCCCAGCAGATTCATTACCTCGCCGCCGCTGCGATCGTCCTGGTCGGATTGTTCAACTATATCGGGGTGAATTACGCCGCAGTGGTCATGAATTTCATCACGATCGCCAAGTATGGCGCGCTGATGCTGCTGGGCCTGCTTGCGTTCCTGGTCGGCGAGGGACAGGTGAGTAATTTCACGCCACTGTTCCCTACCGGTGTCAATCTCTCCCTCATGGCCACCGCGCTCATTCCGGTGATGTGGACCTACGACGGGTGGGCAGACCTGAGCTTCATGGGCGGAGAAGTCAAGAATCCCGGGCGGACACTGCCCCTCGCGCTCATTATCGGAACCAGCCTCATCGTCGTCGTGTACATTCTGCTCAATCTCGCATACATGTACCTGGTGCCGCTCCCCCAAATGGCGCTTTCGCCTCTGATCACTACCACGGCGGCCGAGCGTATCCCGATGCTTGGGGCGGCTGGTGCCGCCGTGATAGCGGCGGTCGTCATGGTCTCGGCGTTCGGCGCGCTCAATGGGTCGATGATGACCGGGCCGCGAATCTTTTTTGCCATGGCCGATCGCGGCCTCTTCTTTCAGACCATCGCCCGGGTCTCCCCGCGGTTTCAGAGTCCCTCGGTTGCCATCTGGCTTGCCACCACTCTCGGCGTGCTCTATGTGTTGCTCAATGATTTCGCCCAGCTGGCGGACCGGTTCATTCTGGGCATCTGGCCCTTTTATGCCCTGGCGGTTGGGGCCGTGTTCGTATTCCGCCGCAAGCGGCCTGATCTCGAACGGC
Source organism: Gemmatimonadota bacterium (assembly GCA_039931815.1). Lineage (GTDB taxonomy): Bacteria > Gemmatimonadota > Gemmatimonadetes > Gemmatimonadales > GWC2-71-9 > DASYPP01. Next base: position 17,083 of record JBDTRF010000016.1, on the reverse strand, counting down.
CATACAAGACCTGGGGATATCCGGTAGTTCCAATCCTGTTCCTGCTCGCGTCGGTAGCGATGGTGGTAAACTCCCTGTTCAAGGACACCAGAAATACTACGGTGACAATGGGAATCATCGTCGCGGGAATCCCGGTGTATTTCGTCTGGCGGCGATTCAAACCGCAGAGGGATGAGTCTCTCTAGCCGTCAAGGCCGACGCCTCTGCGTCAAAGGTCGCGAGAGAGCGAAAAGGAAATGCTCCGACGCATTTGACGGTCAAGTAATGTTTTCAGGAATTGGGCTTGACGGAAGTCGGTCCTGTTCAAGGAGGCACCTACCCAATGCGGGTTTCGCTCTTTCGCGTTTTCGCGTCAAATACGTTTTTAGCCCGTGCCTAGGTCTGGACCCGCTTGAGCAGGATGATTCCTGCCACCAGGAAGAGTGCGTTGGGGAACCACGCCGCGACATAGGGATTGACGACGCCCCCCGCGCCAACCGCCTTGGCAATCTGGGCCATCATGAGAAACATGACGGTTGTCCCCAGCGCAATCGCGATGCCCATGGCGGTACCGGACCGGGGCGAGGTGACAGCGAGGGGCGCGCCAAAGAGCGCGATCACCAGGCAGGTCGCCGGCAATGCCAGCTTGAGCGCCTGCTCTACCACCAGCTTGTCCACCGCGTCCTCGTTCCCAGAGCGACGAAGCGCCTCGATGTATCGGCCCAGCTCCGAGTAGCGCATCTCCTCCGGCGCTTTCGGCTCCACCAGGAGATCGGCTGGTGTCTCCCGCATCACCTTGAGCCGGAGCGTGGAGAAGCTGAATGCTTCCTCTCGTGCCTCGTTCCGAACGAGTCGCGAGGTTCCTCCCCAGAGCCGCCATGCGGTTGCCGTCGTATCCCATGTGGCACTATCAGCAGTAATGGCCAAATCGGGGTAGTTCTCGCCGTCGCCCTGTCGCTCCAGCATCAGGTTACGGAGGGTCCGTGACGCGAGGTCGAGCGAACCGATCGTATAGACCCACCCCTGGTTCGCCCGGTAGACAAAGTTGTAGCGGGCAACCTGGGACTTGTCCTTGTCCGGATTCTGGATCTCGTTCATGCGGGCGGTGGATCCCGGGGCCAGCTCACCCACGACCACCGCGAGAAAGCTGGCACCGATGGCCGCGAGAAAAATTGGCAGCATCAGGCGATAAAAGCTCTGCCCTCCGGCCTTGGCGGCGGTAAGCTCGGAATAGCGTCCCAGGTTTCCGACGGTAAAGACGGTGGCAAAGAGGACTGCCGCGGGCATGACCAGTGAAACGTTTTCCGGAATCGAGTAGAAGTAGCTGAGGGCGATCTGGCTGGCGGTGAGCCCCCGGGATAACCATTTGTCGAGGAAGTCGATCAGGTTGATGACAATGGAGACCAGGGGGAAGCCCAGTGCGGTAATCACGAAGATCCGGATCCATGACCGGAGGACATATCGATCGAGAGTCCGCAGTATCACGCCTTCCTCCGGCGCCAGCGACCGATGAGTGCCTCGAGCAGCTCGGTGAAATCGCCTCCCCTGGTGGAACCGGATTCGCGGGATACCCGGAGCAGCCCGAACAGTCCGACCACCACGAACAGGCCGTTGGAAGCCCACATCGCGGTGACGGGATTCACGATGGCTCGATCACCCAGGGCCTCGCCAGCGATCAGGCCGATATAGTAGACCGAGAACACCGCCAGTCCGCCGCCGAGGACCAGTCCCATGCCGCCCCGGGGGAAGCGCAGGGCCATGGGGATCCCCACCAGGACAAACACGACACAGGCCGCGCTGATCGACCATTTCTTGTGCACTTCGATCTCGTATTTGTCGGCGACTTCCTGGCTATCCTCCGTCCTGGTCCTGGCGTTTGCCACCTCGGCCCAGTTGCTCAGGTGGATATCGACCACTGGCGGGGATGGAGCCGGTGAAGTTGCTTCGCGAGGTGGCCGACCAGCCCGCATGAGGCTGTCCTGCCGCAGCTTGAATTCCCGAAGGTTGGCCGGCAACGGCCGGCGGGGAAACTGCCCCGGCAGTCCTTGTGCGGGCTCCTGTGCCTCAGCCGTCTTGGGTGTAAGCAGGAATTTCAGCTCCCGGAACCATCGGCAATACCCGCCCATCGGATGCTCAGCCAGGTCCAGCGGTCGCGACGGTTCGGGCAGGCCCAGCAGGACCTGCAGGTCCCTGGTCAGCAGGTACTGGCGCTCGAGGTCGGCCTGCCGGATATCCCGCTCGTGGGTCCGGATCACACCCAGCATCTCGCAGGTGCTCATCTCCCGGTCTCCGCGCTGCGCCTCGACGAAATTGGCTTCGAACTGATTGGTAATATCCTTGACCCGGATATCATTGACCTGGAAATATGTCAGCTGGAACAGGTTGGGGTCGGTGCTCTTGAACTGGTGAATCGACCCCGAAAAGAGGCGAAGGCTCAGATCCGTTTCGTCCGGAGTCAGGGCCATCAGTCCGCTGTCGGCATACACCACGCGGCGCCCGCCCGAGGCCGCCATGTCGTAGATCGTGACTCCCCGCATCCACCCGGAGTTGGGGTCGATGCGGAGCGCCCGCAGGAAGATACCAGCCGGGCCCAACTCGTTGATGACCTGTTCCCTGAGCTCGAAGGTCGGCTTCTTCCGTCCAATATTGAGCAGCAGGTTGCGCAGCTGGGCATTGCTGCGCGGGAGGACCTGATCGGTGAACGCGAAGCTGAGCACGGCCACAAACACCCCGACGCTGAAGACAGGCGCCACGACCTGGAACACGCTGATTCCGCTTGCCCGCATCGCCGTGACTTCATTGTCGGCGGCCAGGTGAGTAAAGGTGTAAAGGACGGCCATCAGGACAGCCATTGGAAGTGTGATCGCCACGATGAAGGGAATGCTCAGGCCAAAGACCTCGGCAATCACGGTCCAGGGCAGCCCCTTCCCGACCAGGGCGCCGAACCGGCGGGCGACCTGGTTCAGGATCATGATGCTGGTCAGCGCCGCGAGAGAAAAAAGAAATGGGGCGACCAGCTGGCGAATCAGGTAACGATCAAGCAGTCTCATCGGGTCGATTTCACACTTGGTCTCTGCGTGTCTGGCTTGCTTCGGATCGCAGCATGATACCCTGGGATCTGGACATCGGGGCGTCTCGGTTTACCCCGGGCATGTCGAGCGGAAGCGATACCGGGATGCGTTGCCTCATCGGGCACCATCTCATGTAGGGATTCACAGGTATCCTTGCCCTCAGCCATACCAGAAATGATCGACATACCGATACGCCAAGGCGCATCATTGCGGCTATATTTCCCGGTCCTCTTTCCCCAGCGTCCGATTTCGCACCGACTTTCCTCCCTGGCGCTTGCGCTGGCAGTTGCTGGCGGTATCGCACTCCTCCCCGTCACTGCCGAGGGGCAGGCGGATAGTACATCGCCGCGGATCCAGGCGTCCTTTAAGATACCTTTGCCCACCCTCCGGGTGCCGGTCCCGCTCCGAATCCCAATGCCGGGTTCCGGATTGCTGGCCACCAACCGTGACGCGTATTGGGACCACCTGTTCACCGCCAGCCTCGACTCCGCCCGGGCCAGCCGGATCATGGCGTACCGCTACCTCAGTGTGTACGGCGATGCTGGTCAGCAACGGATTGCTCGTCCGCGGCGGCGGGGAACCTTCGGGCTCCCCTCCGACTATGCCAATCTTACGATCGACGGTACGGCCCGGGTTGAGTTGCGGACCGATCGGATCCGTAACGAACGCTGTACTCCCGCGGCCCTCCTGGACCCCAACTCCGGGTGTCGCGGCGGGTTCAGTGCCCCCCGCATCGATAACACCTTCAATGTGCTCGCCGGTGGTCTCATCGGGCAACGACTTCATATCAACGTCGATTACGACTCCGAGCGGGATTTCAAGGGCAACGACAACATCCAGGTGTATTACCAGGGCCTCGAAGATGAGATTGTTCAGCGCGTCGAGGTCGGGACTGTCACCTTCCGTCCTCCGCCGTCACGGTTTATCACGGCGGCGGTTCCCGCGAATAATTTTGGAATCAACGCGACGTTCGAACTGGGTCCGTTTCAGGTCCAGACGATCGCGGCCCAGCAGAAAGGTAGCTCCGTCGCGGAGCGGACCTTCACGGTGGGAAGCCGGGTTACTCAGCCCCAGGACCGCCAGGTGCGCGATCTTGATTTTGAATCGGGGCGTTTCTTCTGGATGATTGACCCTGCCGCAGTCCCAGGATATCCGGCGATTGATATTCTCAATGTCTCGCCGGAAGGGCTTCCCGCCTCGGTCCGGCCGCAAACTGATCTCCGGGTCTATCGATTTCGGGCCGCCCTGAGCCAGGTCGGGGCGAATCCAAATATTGGCGGAATCAGCGCCGTTGCCATCAGCGCGGACGGGGTTCAGCGACAGACCGCGCAGTGGGAGTTGCTGGTCCAGAATGTCGACTACTACCTGGACGGCTCCGGTCTCTGGTTCGCCCTAGCCTCCAAGCTCGATGTGAATGATTACCTGGCGGTGAGCTATGAAACCACTGATGGAACCCGGGTGGGCACCGGTCCCGTGGCGGATAACCCCGCTCCTCCCGGCGGCGCGCCGCGGGACACGTTACGACTGATTGTCGAACCCAAGGTGCAGCCCACGGCCGTAACGTTCCGCCACGAAATGCGACAGGTGTACCGGGTCGCCGGCGCCGACCTCGATCGAGGATCACTCCAGGTCGATCTCTCGGTGAATCAGACGGAACGACCGCTTTCGGGCGCCGCGTCCACCTACCTGGCGCTCCTCGGCCTGGCTCGCCCGACCGATGAGAATGTCTTCGACGCCACCAACCGCCTGTTCCCCCGGGCCCAGGATACCCAGAGCGATCAGACCATTCGTGAATCGTACATTGTTTTCCCCCATCTTCAGCCGTTTGCGGACGCCACCAGGCTCACACCGGCGGAACGTTCCGACTCACTCTACCGTACCCCGATCTATCTGGTCCTGAGCCAGGGGCCGACGGCCAAGTTTGTCTTCCGGCTGCGCTACACCTCCTCGGGGAGCGGCGACAAATCCTCGCTCGACCTGAATGCCCTGCAGATCCGTGAAGGAAGCGAGCAGCTCACGGCGAACGGCCGCGTGCTGGAAAAAGGCGTGGACTATTCCATTGACTACGGAACCGGCCGGGTCACGTTCCTCGCGCCGGATGAGCTTTTCGCTGGTGGCGCCAGCCAGATCAGCGCCCGGTTTGAAGAGCGCGGGTTTTTCGCGGTCGCCCCGACCACGATGCTCGGCGCCGCAACCCGGTATTCGATGGGCGAGCGGGGCAACATCAACCTGATCGGCATTTATCAGTACGAACAGACCGCGTTCAACCGTCCGCCCCTCGGATTTGAGCCGGAAGCCGCCCTCGTGGCCGGTATTAATACCGACCTCCATTTCAAACCGAACGCCGTCACCCGGTTCCTCAACGGTGTCACCACCGGCGGGGCCACCGCGCCATCCCGGTTTGACATCAACGCGGAACTGGCGATGACTCGTCCCGATCCCAATCGGGCGGGTGCCGCGTTCCTCGAGGAATTCGAAGCGGATGCCGGAATCGATATTTCCATGCGGGAGAACCTCTGGGAGTTCGGCAGCCGTCCCTCGGATGCTATTGGCCTTTCGACCGAGATTCCCGAGTTCAGTGCGGGATTCGATTCATCATGGGCCGTGCAGCTCACCTGGCAGAACCTGGTTCCGGCCTGTCGATCGGGATGCGGTCCGATTGAACTCCGTGCATCGGACATTGACCCCAACATCAAGATCCTGGGGACGGGTTCGCAACAGGAAACCGTGATGTTCATGACGCTCCATGCCGATACCGCCGGCGGCATTGTGGACGTCAACAGCCGGTCCGGCTGGACGCAGACGCCGGTTCCCAATGCTCCCCGCTGGCGCTCGATCGTCACACCCTTGAGCACCACGGGAACCGATCTTTCCAAGAATGAATATCTCGAGTTCTGGGTATTCGAAGACGGGCGCAGACTGGCCGACTCCGCCGGCGTCCGCCTGGTCTTTGATCTGGGAACGGTCAATGAGGACGCGTTGGCCGTCGCTCCGGAATCCCTGACGGTGAATGGGGCGGACACGCTCTTTACGGGACGGGAGTATACCGGTGTTCAGAATCTCGACACGGAGCGTTCTGCCTCCGGCATCTTCAACGCCGCCGAAGACGACATTGGCATCCTGAACGACCGCCCCGATTCGATTTTCGTGACGAATACCGGGACGTTTGCTCGCGACATTCCTCTCTGCACCCGGATATTGAGCAGCAATGTTCCGGTTTTCCCCTGGGGTGATCTCGGTGGCCGCTGCACCAACGGAAATGGCCTGCTTGATACCGAAGATCTCAACGCCGACCTCACGCTCAACGCGAAAGGCCCGGCCGAAAATGTGTTCCGCTATGTCGTCACGCTGGGCGGACCCAAATTCTTCATTCGCAACGGGGTCCAGACACCGGATAACCTGGGCCGGCTGGCGGGCTGGAAGTTGTATCGCATCCCGCTGCGCGAGCCTGATGCGGTCATCGGCACTCCGAACATCCGGTTGATTCAACACCTCCGTATCACCGTGGCCGCCAACTCCGATAACGGCGACAGCGACATCACCGCCAACTTCGCGATGGCTCGGCTCAAGCTGATCGGTTCACAATGGGTTCGCCGCGCGGACGCCCCGATCAAGGGCATCGGCGGGTCGCTGGCCGAGACACACGGAGCGATCATTGCATCGATTGTGTCCACCGTGAACTCGGAGCTGGGGTATCAGTCGCCTCCCGGGCTGGGTGACCAGGCCAGTCGAAAAGATGGCGGCCGTGACCTCCAGGGCCAGCAGATCAACGAGAAATCGCTGCGGGTTCTTGGGGCGGGGTTGCTCGCTGGTGAGCGGGCCGAGGCCTATCTGCGCTTTCAGTCCGGGCCGCAAAATCTCCTCCGCTACAATGAGCTTCGATTCTGGGCCCGCGGTCGAGGGCAGGGCTGGGACGATGGCCAGCTCCAGGCGTTTCTCAAACTCGGATCGGACGATCGCAATTTTTACATGTACCGTACCGGGTCCCGGACGACCACCTGGGAGCCGGAGATTACCATCGATCTGGAAACCTGGCGCCGCCTGCGAGGAGTGATTCAAAGCCGGTTCCTGCAGGGCCTGCCCCCCAGCGGGTCCGTCGAATGTGGTATCGGCGACAGCACGGCCTACGTGGCCTGCGATGGCCCGTACCTGGTACAGGTGGCTGACCCGGCGATCAATCCTCCAAACCTGGCGCGGGTGCAGGAGATGGCCACGGGAATCTATCGTCTGACCGCGACCACGGCGATTGACTCCGCCGAGCTGTGGGTCGACGATATCCGGCTCACCAATCCGGTTTCGAGGGTGGGTACCGCGATTGCGGTGAATGGCCGTCTCACCGCCTCCGACGTGGCTGACCTGCAGATGACCTATCTGCGGCAGGATGGATCGTTCCAGCAGATTGGCTCGAACCCAACATACCAGACGACCGGGTCGATGCTCCTGTTCAGCGCCGTTCGGCTGGACCGGTTTCTTCCCAAGCGGCTCGGGCTCCTCATGCCATTGACGGTGAGCTATGCCAAGAGCAGCGTCGATCCGGACCTTCTCTCCGGTACCGATCTCAGGGCAGCCGACCTGGTCAACCTGAGGAAACCGGAAAACTGGACCGCGACCTACACCCTCGCCATGGCGCGCAGTTCACGAGGGACCAGGTGGCTCACTCGCGGCTTTATCGACCCGATCTCCCTCAGCGCAACAGTGGTGACCGGACGAGCCCAGACGGAGTTGTCGGAAGCCCGGTCATATTCGTCTTCCTATAATCTCAACTACAGCCTGCTCCTCAATCGTAAAGGACCGAGACTTAGCCTGGGACGCCTGGTTGACCAGTTGCCCTCGTTCCTTCGAAAGAGCGAGGGAGCGCAGGGCGTGCGAAACTCCCTGGTCAGCCTCGTCCCGTCGAACGTCCGATTCAATAGCGGCCTCAACAAGAACCAGAGCGATGTGACGCAGTTCGCCGTGCAGGTCGAACGGCCCACCGATGCGTTGCTGCGGCCGGTCGAGAATCTCAATTACACCTGGCGCAATGCCCTGGGCCTGAGCTGGCAGCCGTTGACGATGCTCCAGCTATCGGGCGATCTCGCCAGCACGCGGGACCTCCGTGACTACCCCGACTCGACACCGCTCGGGCGCCTGGTGGGGCAGTCACGACGCTCATTCGCCGGACTCGATGTCGGTGTTGAACGCGACCGCCAGCTGGTGACGACCGTCGGCCTGTCGCCCCGGCTTTCGTCGTGGCTCCGTCCGCGGTTTACCACCGCGAGCTCGTTCGTTCTTTCCCGCAGCCTGACGAGCAGGCCGCTCGTCCGCCAGGACGGCGACAGCACAGGGGCCTTCATCCTTCCCCAGACACTCAACAACAGCAGGAATCGGGAAATCGGACTCGCGCTCGATGTGGGCCGCGCGCTGAGCCGGATCTTCGGCGACAGCAGCTCCGTGGCCAACTCGGCCCGACGGGTCCGTCCGCTGGACCTCTCCAACCGCCTCACTCGCTCGAGTACCTATGATCTCGCGTCGTTTGAGCCAGGCCTCGGGTATCAGCTCGGCCTGGGGGGACGGGAAACCTTCCTGACCCAGGATGGTCAGAACGCGATTGGTGTCACCGAAACTCGCCAGAAAACGGCCGCGTCCGGTGCTGACTTGCCCTTCGGCCTTTCATTTACGTTGAGCTACAGCCAGGTCGGTACCGTGCGTTTGCAGCAGGTGAGCGGTGCCTTTCTCGCGACGACATCGAACCAGCGCGAATGGCCGGTCGGAAATATCCGGTACACGCACAACCTGAAGAACGGACCGTTGAGCCTGGTAACCGCGGGTATCGGATTCCGCCAACGGAACGGAAGCACCCTGCAGCCGAGCCTCAATGGCAACGCGCGCACCGCACTCTACTCTTCCAGCGTGACTCCGGATCTCCAACTGGGCCTGAGAAACGGAATGGTGCTTCTGCTTGGCGTATCCTCGCAGAAACAGCGCAATCAGAACAACGGCAACACGACCAGGTCAGATCAGACCGATGCCACAGGAACGATGAGCTATGTGTTCCGCCTGCCGGGAAGCATCAGCCGGCTACGGAAACAGATCTCCGCTTCGATGCAGGCGGTCCTTTCCAAGGGCACGACCTGTCTCAGCCGGTCGAGCGATTCCGCCTGCACCATTATTTCCGACACCCGGCGCACTGAACTCCGGGCGGGGCTCGACAGCGATCTCCTCAAGCTCATGCGCGGCGGCCTCCAGTTCGGCTACACGGTCAACGAGGCTCGGCACCTGAATCGAAAGATTTCCCAGTTCTTCTTCGCCATCACGATGCAGCTATCCCTGTACGCTGGCGACTATCGGTAACGCAGGCCCGCGCTGAGCCGAAAACGCGGCATCCTTTTACCTTTCCCCCTTCGCGTTCGTGCTGTCACCAATCACATCGACCTTCCGCCCATGCGCCTCCACCTGGCCGCCCTGACCCTTGTGTTTCTCAACTGCGCCGGCGACGCCGCGCCGGTCAAGGAATTCGACGGTCCATCGGCATTCAAATATGTCGAGCAACAGATGGCCTTTGGATTCCGCATTCCCGGGACCGAGGCCCACGAGCGAATGGGTGACTGGCTGGACTCACTCCTCAAGGCCCGGGCGGACACGGTCGTGGTCCAGGCCTGGAACCATGTCACCCGTAAGGGCGACACGCTCCGCCTCAGGAATTTTATCGCCCGTTTCAATCCCGCTGCCTCCACCCGCGTACTGTACCTCGCGCATTGGGACACCCGGCCTCGCTCGGATGCGCCCACATCCCCGGATTCGAGCAAGCCGGTCCCCGGCGCCAGTGATGGAGCGTCAGGTGTCGCCGTCCTTCTTGGTGTCGCGGATGCACTCAAGGCTCGACCGACCACCATCGGCGTGGACCTCCTGTTCACTGATGGTGAGGATTATGGGGAGTTTGCCGATAGCGTAGACGTGTTGATCGGCTCGACCTACTATGCCAGGCATCCGGTTGCAGCCAGCCTGCCCGTTTTCGCCGTGCTCTGGGATATGGTGGGGGACAAGGATCTCAAGGTGTTCCCTGAAGGGTATTCCTCGACCGGGGCACCGGAAGTCGTGGACCGGGTCTGGACCATTGCGGAGGAATTGGGTTACTCCGGGTACTTTGATCGCACCACCCGGCATACCCTGATCGATGATCACGTGCCCCTGCAACGGGCCGGGCTCAGCGCGATTGATGTCGTAGACTTCGACTACCCCTACTGGCATACTCCCGACGATACCATCGATAAAGTGAGCGCCGCGAGTATCAAGATCGTGGGAGACGTCGCGGTCGCGGTTCTCCGGAAAGTGAAACCGCAGTAACAGCGGACTCGGCAGATCGCCTTCGGATCGGTCAATGACGGCCTCCGCGGTTGTTCTTTGCCTGTCCCGCATTTTCTCGCCCCGCTTCGCCCTTTCTGGGTACATCACAGCGGCTCTATCTGGCGTATAATGTCCCATGTCCTCCGAACGTCGAGCTGTCCTGTTGCTCCTGGGCCTGGCGGTGACCGGGCAGGCAATTCGATACGTCGTCAGCCGCCCTGGGCAGGCCCCTGGTGACGTCCGGATTATCAGCGCGCTTCCAGCGCATTCTGCCAGAACCCATGCGGAAGCCGCCAAGGCGGCTCATCGCCCCCTCGCCAAGGGGGAACACATCGACGTGAATCGGGCGACGACACAGGACCTGACGAGGCTGCCTCGGGTAGGGCTCTCACTGGCCCAGCGGATCGTAGCGTACCGGGACAGCAATGGGCCCTTTCGCGGTCCCGATGCGCTGGATCGGGTTCCAGGGATCGGTCCCGGGATGATCAAGTCCCTCACGCCACACCTGGCGTTCAACGGGACTGCGGGGCAGCGGGTCAGCACTGTGGGAATTGCCGAAGGTTCGCGCGTGTCCGGGCCGGCCACCTCCCCCGCCACACCATCTCCCCGCTTGAATGTGAACGCCGCTTCGGCCCGGGAAATCGAAACCCTCCCCCTGATCGGCCCCTCCCGCGCCTTGGCCATCGTGGCGTGGCGTGAGCGGCATGGTTCTTTCAAGACTCTGGACGATCTTGTTAGTGTGCCGGGGGTTAGCCGCCGGATGGTGGACGCGATTCGCGACCGGATTGCATTCCACTAGGCGGGAAGGCAGAATGGCGAGTTTGTTTGGGACCTCGGTAGGACTGCCATGTGGGGTTGTACCGGGGCCAATTACCCCCCTTCCGGCATGCCGGCTTCCACTGCCGCCTATTGCACCCGCTTCGTCCGGACCCTAACTTTGAAGAAGTGTAAATCCTTGTCATTCTTCATTCTCCGGACAATCTGACACGATGGCGACCGCAGCGGCCGGCACCGATCGGCTCGGCGATATCCTCATCCGTGAGAACCTCATCACGCGTGAGCAACTCGCGCAGGGACTCGCGGAACAGAAGTCGAGCGGGTTCCGCCTGGGCTATGTCCTGGTCAAACTGGGACTGGTTCAGGAAATCGAAGTAACCAAGGTCCTCGCCCGCCAGTATCGAATGCCGGCCGTGGACCTCTCGCGCTTCGAAGTCGACCCCAAGATCGTGAAGCTGATCCCGGGGGAATTCGCGATGAAGCACGTCGTGCTTCCGCTGAAACGGGAAGGCAGGACCCTGACGGTGGCGATGGCCGAACCCACCAATTCGGGCCTGATCGAAGATCTCAAGTTCATCACCCGGTACGATCTCTTTCCGGTCATTGCCGGCGAATTTACGCTCCGGGCGCTGATCGAGAAGCACTATGAATCCGGCGACCAGCAGCTTCAGACCCTGCTCAAGGACATGGAGGGGCTGGAGGACGTCGAGGTTGTCGAGGAACACGAAGAAGAGACGGCCTCCCAGGCCCAGATCGACGACGCGCCGGTGGTCAAGTTGATCAACGGGCTTCTCACCGATGCCGTGAAGCGTGGCGCCAGCGACATACATATCGAGCCGTTTGAGCATGAGATCCGGGTGCGTTACCGGATCGACGGTGCGCTGCTCGAGGTGATGAAGCCGCCGGTCAAGATGAAAGCTGCTCTCACCTCGCGCGTGAAGATTCTTTCGCAGCTGAACATTGCCGAGCGACGGGTGCCCCAGGACGGCCGGCTCAAGCTCAAGATGGGCAACCGGGTCATCGATTTCCGGGTGTCCACGCTGCCCGTGCTGTTTGGTGAGAAGATCGTCATGCGAATCCTCGACAAGGGAAACCTGACGCTCGACCTCACCAAGTTCGGCTTCGAGCCCAAGGCCGAGGCTGACCTGATGCGGGCCATCCTGAATCCGTACGGGATGGTGCTGGTGACGGGCCCCACGGGATCGGGAAAAACGACGACGCTTTACTCGGCGCTTTCCCGCATCAATACGATCGAAACGAACATCATGACGGCGGAGGATCCCGTCGAGTACAACCTGATGGGGATCAACCAGGTCCTGGTGCGGAACGAAATCGGGCTGACCTTTGCGGCGGCGCTCAAGGCGTTCCTGCGGCAGGACCCGAACATCATCATGATCGGTGAGATCCGGGACCTGGAAACCGGCGGCATCGCGATCAAGGCCGCGCTCACCGGTCACCTGGTGCTCTCGACCCTGCATACCAACGATGCGCCGAGCACGATTACCCGTATGATCGACATGGGCATCGAAGCGTTCAACGTGGCCAGCGCGGTCAACCTCGTGGTCGCCCAGCGACTGGTCCGGCGGATCTGCAAGGATTGCAAGGGGCCCCACGTCTATAGCGACATCGAGCTCAAGGCTCTGAGCGACAAAGTCGAAGAACTGAAGAAGCTCACCTTCATGAAGGGGAGCGGGTGCGAGACGTGCAGTGGAACCGGATATAAGGGCCGGGCCGGGCTCTATGAAGTCATGGCGCTCACGCCGGAACTGCGGCGATTGATCCTGCGGGGCGCCTCGGTCGCGGAAATGCAGGACCAGGCAGTGGCAGATGGCATGCTTACCCTGCGAATGGACGGTATGGTAAAGGTGGCCAAAGGTGTCACTACCCTCGAAGAGGTTATCAAGGAGACGGCCGGATGATCAACCTGCGTGCGTTGCTCGAGGAAATGATCGAGAAAGAGGCATCCGACCTGCATATTACCGCGGGAGAACGGGCCAAGATCAGGGTAGACGGCGACATCACCAATGCTTCCGCGGATGACGTGCTGACGCCCAAGGACACCCTCTCGCTGGCTTACTCCGTTCTCACCGAAAATCAGAAGAAGCGGTTCGAGCTGGAAGACGAGCTCGACTTCTCATTTGGCATCCAGAACCTGGCCCGATTTCGCGGTAACGTCTTCAAACAGCGTGGCTGCGTCGCGATGGTGATCCGGATGATCCCCTTCAGCGTGAAGACGTTCGCCGACCTGGGCCTGCCGCCGGTGGTGGCCCGCATGTCGGAGCGGCCGCGCGGCCTGGTCCTGGTGACGGGGCCCACCGGCTCGGGCAAGTCCACCACGCTCGCGGCGATCATCGACAAGATCAATAAGGAGCGAAAAGGTCACATCATCACGGTGGAAGATCCGATCGAATTTATCCACCGCCATCACAGCTGCATCATCAATCAGCGCGAGGTCGGAACCGATACGAAGAGTTTCGCCAACGCCTTGAAGTATGCCCTGCGAGAAGATCCGGACGTGATCCTGGTCGGCGAAATGCGCGACCTGGAAACCATCCAGGCCACCATCACCATCGCGGAAACCGGCCACCTGGCCCTGGCCACCCTGCATACCAACTCGGCGGCCGAATCGATCAACCGCATCATTGACGTGTTCCCCTCCAACCAGCAGTCCCAGGTGCGAGCCCAGCTGGCGTTCGTGCTGGAAGGCGTCATTACCCAGACCCTGCTGCAGAAGGCGAAGGGTCGTGGCCGTGCCATGGCCGCGGAGATCATGGTGGCCACCCCCGCTATCCGGGCCCTCATCCGCGACGACAAGGTTCACCAGATCTATTCGCTGATGCAGTCGGGCAAGAAGCATGGCATGCAGACGATGAACGATGCCCTGTACCAGCTCTACGTCGCTCGCGAAGTGGCCCAGGAAGAATGCCTCCGGGCTACGAGTGATCAGAACGAGTTCATGCGAATGATCGGCGAAGTGCCGCTGGAAGAGCAGGAGATGGGAACGATTGACAAGAACAAGAAGGCGGCAATGCGCAGGTAGGGCGGTGCAGGGTGCATACTGCAAACGCGACAGGAAAGTTAGTGGAGCGTGCCGCATGACTCCCCTCGCGTAACGATCGGCTGCCGTTAACCTCGTGCGGGTTTTCAGGGCGCATTTCCCGTTGCCGGGACGTCTCCAATTCTTGATTTGACGCGGGTCGAACACGCAGGTGATTCCCTGACCCGATCTGGTACGCTGACGTTGCACGAGCCATGTGAGTGCGTCTGCCTCTTTCCCTGCACTCTGCGCCGTAGCGAGTAGTTACACAAACTGAGCAGGAGCCAGCCCATGCCGATGTACGAATACACCGCCCGCAACCAGACCAACGGGCAGATCATGAAGGGCACTCAGGAAGCGGCCAACCGGGAGGACGTCAACAAGTTTCTCCGCAAGAACAAGATGGCGATGGTCAAGATCACCGAGCAGCCAAAGGCGATCAAGTTCAAGATGGGGGGCGGGATCAAGACCCGCGACATCGTGATCTTCACCCGGCAGTTCGCCACCATGATCAACGCCGGCCTTCCCCTGGTTCAGTCGCTGGACATCCTCGCGCAACAGACCGAGAATAAGAAACTGGCCGAGGTCGTACGGGCGGTGGTGTATGATGTCGAAAGCGGTAATACGCTGGCGGACGCCTTTCGGAAACACCCCAAGGCCTACACCGATCTCTACGTCAACATGGTGGCCGCCGGTGAAGCCGGCGGTATTCTCGACACCATTCTGCTCCGGCTGGCCACCTTCCTGGAAAAGAACGATGCCCTGGTCCGTAAGGTGAAGAGCGCCATGATTTACCCGGGCGTCATCTTCTCGGTCGCAGCCATCGCGGTCGCCGTTCTGCTCATCTTCGTGATTCCGACATTCCAGAACATGTTTGCATCGGTCAACCTGGAACTGCCACTGCCAACCCGAATCGTCATCGGCGCGTCCGATCTGCTTATCGGGTACTGGTGGGTCATTGTCGGCGTCATTATCCTCGGCGTCTTCGGGCTCAAGCAGTATTACGCGTCAGATGTCGGCAAGAAGAAGATCGACCAGCTGATGCTGAACGCTCCGGTGCTGGGCGACCTGCTTCGGAAGTCGGCCGTGTCCCGGTTTACCCGGACCCTGGGTACCCTGATCTCCTCCGGCGTGTCCATCCTGGATGGCCTGGAGATTACGGCCAAGACGGCAGGGAACCGGGTTATCCATGATGCAGTCATGGACTCCCGACAGTCGATTGCCGGTGGTGAAACCATCGCGGGACCGCTCGAGCGTTCCAAGGTTTTCCCGCCGATGGTGATCTCCATGATCGCCGTCGGCGAGCAGACCGGTGGTCTCGACGAGATGCTCACCAAGATCGCCGACTTCTACGATGATGAGGTCGACGTCGCGGTCGGCGCCCTCCTCTCCCTCATGGAACCGATCATGATCGTGGTGCTCGGTATCATCGTCGGCGGCATGGTAGTCGCGATGTACCTGCCGATCTTCGATATGGTGAACGCGGTACAGTAAGAGGCTTCCGGGTGAGGTATAGTGGGGCAGCGTGAGTTCGTCTTCTCACGCTGCCCCATTTCCCTTGCCCCCCTCTGTCTCACCCGTCTCCCTGTGTGTCTTCCCTTGCCTCGCCTTGGCCTACCCTGTCACCTTTCCCTGATCCTCTTTTTCAAGGCCGTATGCTTCAATCCACTGCGCTGCCCGCTCTCCATTCGGCATTGACCTCGCTCGCCGAGCCCGTCGACGGCTGGCTCCTCTTCGATTTCCGGGGGATCAATCCGATCATGGCGGCGGTCATGGGTCCTGAGATCGTCGGCTCCCGTCGACAGTACATTCTCATCCCCCGGAATGGAAACCCGATTGCCCTGATTCATGCGGTGGACGACGAGTTGTGGCGCGCCTGGCCAGCGGAATGGAAGAAGATTGTCTGGATTCGTCGGGAGGAGCTGGCTCGGGAGCTCAAGATCCTGGTCGGCGGGAAGACGGTCGCGATGGAATACTCCCCCAAAGGGGATGTGCCCTACGGAGACTATGTCCCGGCAGGCTCCCTCGAATTCGTTCGTGCCGCCGGCGCGACGCCGGTCTCTTCCGCTGAGCTGGTCTCACGCTATTGCTCGGCGTGGACCCCCGCCGACCTGGCGAGTCACCTGCGGGCGGCCAGCGCCTGCGCCGCCATCGCCCGCGAAGCCTTTGTACGCATCGGTGAGCGAGCGCGCACCGCGAACCCGCTTTCCGAACATGACGTGACGGCCTGGATCCTCGGCGCGTTCGCGCGACAGGGACTCGAGACGATTTCATCACCGAGTGTCTCGTACGGCATCAATGCCGCCCGGGTTCACTACGAGGCACCGCCCGAGGGATCAGCGGCGCTGGTCCCGGGGCAACTGCTGTTGCTCGATCTCTGGGCCAAAGAGCCGGGTGGTGTCTTTGCGGACCAGACCTGGATGGCGTCCATCGGCACCCCCTCGTCTCGCGCGGCCGAGTTGTGGTTGGTCGTGCAGGGCGCGCGGGATGCGGCCCTCGACCTGCTTCGCGACCGACTGTCGTCGGGTAAGCCGGTGACCGGCGGTGAGGCCGACCGGGCTTCCCGGGAGGTTATTGAATCGGCAGGCTTCGGGGATCGCACCGTTTGCCGCACCGGCCACTCGATCGACCGGGTTGGCCTTCACGGCCTCGGCCCGACCATCGACGACACGGAAAGCTACGACTCGCGCCGGATCATTCCCGGGGTGGGATTCTCCGTGGAACCGGGAATCTATTTTCCGGGAGATATCGGACTGAGGACCGAAGTGAACGGACACGCGCGGGAGGACGGATTGGATGTAACGCCGGGCGATTATCAGAAAGAGTTGATAGTCGCAGGGTAAATCTGAACGTGACAGGGTGGCCGGGTGAGGCATTGGAAGTAAAGCCGATTTCC
>JBDTRF010000015.1:0-27398 GCA_039931815.1 Gemmatimonadota bacterium | reverse complement strand
CCGCAAGCCCCGCCGCGAGCAGAGTGGCCGCGACCCGGGAGAGCGGCGGATACATAAGCAGAAGGGCCAGCGCGCCAAGAAACAGGTAACCACCGAATGCGGTTTTCCACGTGATTTGTCGGGGAAACGCTGCGCGGAGCGCCAGGACCAGGAGTCCTATGATAAGGAATATGAGGATATCGGAGAGCGGGGCCATCCATACGACATCGGGGCTCACGAAGAGAAATTTATGTTTGATGAATTTCCGCGCGGCCAGGAATAGCAGCTCTCCCAGGCCGGTGAGCACTCCCATCCAGGTGCCCAGTCGCAGGATGCCGCCCGGTGAAGCCAGGAACGAGGGATGACTCGCGGGTAACCGGGGACTGTTCATTGAGCTCGCTTCGGTCGTGGCCCCGTACCGGGAGGCGTCGGGACCATGGACTGCAGCGCCGACCTCAGTCGCAGGAGGTCGCCCTGTCGATTCGTGCTGTCCGCCAGGTCTCGCTGATCTTTCTGATCGTGGGCAAAATCATACAGTTCTTCCCGGCCATCTCCGTTCCGAATCAGCCGAAGGGTGTCGTGTAAAACGGCTTTCATTGGTCCCCTGGCGATGGGAGTCTGGCGAGGGAGCCGGGGGGAATAGCTCAGCTCCATGAGCAGCGTATCCCGCATGAGCGCGTCTGCGGGGAGCCTGCCATCCCAGAAACGGGAGAGCGAACGGCCAGGAAGTTGACCGGCGGATTTTGCACCCGCAACGTCGAGAATGGTGGCCGCCAGGTCCCGCAGCGATACCGGCGTCGAAACAGAGGTGTTGCCGGGGACTGTGCCCGGCAAACGCATGAGGAGCGGGACTTCGAGGGCGCCGCGGTAGAGGCTGTTCCCATGGAAGAACACGCCTCGCTCGCCAAACTCCTCTCCGTGATCCGCAGTAATGATGACCAGGGTGTTGTCCCATTCCCCCCGTCGCTTGAGCTCACTGAAGAGAAGCCCGATTTCATGATCCATATACGCAATGGACTCGTCGTACTTCTCGACGGCGGCTCGCAGCATCTCGGGCGTCCACTGACGGGCGGGCATGTCTTCACGCAACGATTCGACGAATTTGGCGTCTGCCCGGTTCGAAAAAAGGGTGTCAAATGGCGGCGGGGGTTGGTAAGGATTATGCGCGTCAAGGTAGTTCAGAAACACGAAAAACGGGCGATCCTTGGGCGCGCCGTTCAACCAGCCGAGAAATTCCGAGTTGACGTCGCCGGCGCTCTTCCGCAGCAGCTTGCGACGAACGAACCGGCTTCCCGCCAGGTAACGGCCCAGCGCCGAGCTGAATACGACCTGCGCGGCCGTTACCGGATAGTCTTCGTAGTGGCCAAACCCACGGGCCAGCCCGCTCTCATAGCTGCAATAGGTGGTATTCCCGACGAAGCCTGCGGACAGGTATCCCTCGGCAGTGAGAAGCTCGGCCAGGGTTTTATGGGCGCCATCGAGTGGGGTCAGCCAGTCGGCTGAAAGCTCGTGCGGGAAACGGCCGGTGAACATCGAAGCGTGAGACGGGAGTGTCCATGGCGCCGTCGAAAGCGTGTGGTCGAACCGAGTCCCATCACCCATCCACCGTACGAGTTGGGGCGTCGTGGGACGCTCGTATCCGTAGATGCCCAGGTTCCATGAACGGATGGTGTCCAGCACGATAAGCAGGACATTCGGCGCGCCCTGTCTGGGTGGCGTGGAGCCCGAATTTGAACGCCGCTCACCGATGACTATCCAGGTTCGAAGTCCACCCCCTGCCACGATCACCAGTGCGATCATGAGCGGTATCGAAACTCGGACCAGGCGCTGAAAGCCCGGCTCTCGATGCCGGACCACTCGCGCGATCTGCACCCCGATCCCGAGTGAGATCAGTGCCGCCGCAGGTCGCCAGAGCGGGCCATACGTGAGGATGAGGGTAAAAGCGGTGAGCGCAGTCAGCAGCAACACGGTGGGAACCGCAAAACGGCGGGGCAGGAGCGCTCGAACGACGACGAGCCCCAGGCCCGCGACCATGAAGATCGTGACATCGGCGAGGGGTGCCATCCATAAAGAATCCATGCTGAGGAACAGGAAGCGGTGAAGCACGAACTTCCTGATGCCCATCATCGCCACTTCCCCGAGCCCGGCCAGCAGTCCAAACCAGAGAGAAAGCCGGAGGATCGCGATGGGCGATGCATGGTCCACTGCGGATTTGTCGTCGCGAATTGTGGTCAAGAAATTTCTGGTGCCTGGGCAGTTAGCGTGAATGCATTCGACCGGAATCCCACCCGTTCAAGTGGGAGAACACGGCCGGGACGGGGGAGACCATTCAGGTCAGGCCGACATCAGCTCGTCGAGAGTCGCACGTGGGATCTGCCCATATCCAGCTGGGAAATCCTGGTCAGACCCGGATTCTCTCGATTTCGCGGCGCCACCTTCCAGGTGGTTACCTTTGGGCACAAGGACTTCGGTTGGGTAAACAGACCGGTCGAATCTATGCATGGATCGTGCAAACCGGCAGCGCCTCCCGGTCCGGACGCAGGTCAGCCAACAGTGTAATCGCAGCGGTCGATTTTCGACCCACGGCTTTTCCCAGAAGGGCAAGACTATGGCAGCCGCCAGCGACTGGGTAACAACCACCCGTCAGGCTCTTCCAAGATTCTTTGAACTGATAGCTAAGATCAAGCCCACGTATCACTTAGAAGATATTACCGCGATCGATGCCGGTTTCATTGATCGCCATGACATTGAAGCCTTGCTCTGGGATGTGGACGGCACCTTGATGCCCCATCACGACATGGGTGTCGCGGCCGAGTTTCAGGCCACGATGAAGGAAGTGGAGAAAAGGACCGGGATCCGCCAGGCCATTCTGTCCAACTGCGGTGAGGTGCGTTTTGCCGAACTTGGGCGAATCTTCCCTGAGCTGCCCGTGCTGAAGGCATATGCCGCGCCCGATGGCAGGACGATTCTACGGTCCCTCGAAGGTGGAGTGGAACGATGGCACGAACGCCGGGGAAGGACTGAAATCGACGTTGCTGCGTTTCGAGAAAAGCTCACGCCGATCAAGAAGCCAAGCGGAGAATTGATCGAGTTCGCCCTGGAACAGCTTGGCTCACCTCGCCCCGACCGGACGTTCATGGTCGGTGATCAGTACTTTACCGACATTGCAGGCGCGAATCTCGCCGGAATCCGTTCGATCAAGGTTCCGACTTTTCGACCCTCCAGTTTTCCATTCGCGGTCCGGTCGTTTCAGATCCTGGAGCGATTTCTCTATCGCCTGAGGTACTGGGGAGCCTGATCCGGAATTATGGACCGGGCGAGAGCTTGGCCACCACCGCATCAAGGCCCCCGCCGTAGAACGATTGAATAGGTCCCAGGGTCGGAAAGTCCAGGGAATTGGTCGTACCTCCAAAAATGAAATCCCCGCCCGGCGTTACGGCGGCGGCCCTGCCGGCATCAAGGTCTCCCCCGCCGAGATATGTCCCGTATAGCACTCGGGTGAGGTCGGGCGACAATTTGACGACCATCATATCCTGAATCCCGCCGAGAATGCCTTGAACACCACTGGAGAGAAAGGGCAGGGTGGGAGAGTCGGCGCCACCCGTGACATAGATGTTCCCCGCCGCATCGATGCTTACTCCCTCGGATCCCTCATTCAGCGGGCCTCCCAATAACGTACTTGCGATGATGTGGGATCCATCGGCGGAGACTTTTGTGATAAAGGCGTCGGAGCCGCCGCCGGGAATCCGCTGGAAAGCGCCACTGGTCGTCGGGAAATCCGGGGACCCCGTCGTGTTTCCCACTACGGGATTCCCCTGCGGGTCCAGGGTCATCTCGTGGGTTTCGACGCCTTCGGGACCACTTCCACCGAGATAAGTACCGAAGAGTAGCTGCCGCCCATCACTGCTGAGTTTGACGAGATACAGGTCGCGGATTCCTCCAAGCGTATGATCGAATCCATTCGGCGTCGGAGCATCGGCCGACTCCGTCGCATATAAAGCAAAAACATTCCCCGAATTATCGACCTTGATTGAAGGCTGCTCGGCCTCGTCGCCCGAACCGCCAACATACGTTGCCCACACCACTCGGGAACCATCGGTGGTGATTTTGGCGACCAGCGCGTCCACCCCGCCGGTCCGGCTTGACTGGTACGCATTCTGGAACCAGGCCGGGGGCAGGGTTCCCGATTCCGAAGATGACCCCACGAATATTTCACCGAGGCTGTTGACCGCCAGGTCGCGGATAATCCTCGCATCGGACGTTCCAAAATAGCTGCAGAAAACCAGCGCCGATCCATCGGGTTTGAGCTTGCAGACAAATCCATCCTGAGGGCCGTAGGGCAGAACGTCAGGGCTCCCCTGGAAGGTCGTCTGGAACGCGCCCGGCGTTACGGGGAAGCCGCTGCCCGCCCGCCCCGCGATGTAGACGAAACCTTGAGGGTCCAGCTCGATTCCATAGGCGCGATCGTAGCCGGGACCGCCGATGACGGTTGACCAGAGCAAGTGGCCCTGCGGATCCAGCTTGGCGACGAAAACGTCGTAGTTCCCGTTTGGTGTCTGATCGTAGGCTCCGGGTGTAGTAACAAACGAAGGAGATTCACTCCCCCCGGCGATGTAGATGTTGCCTTGTCCATCTACCGCGATGTCGCGAATCTGATCCTGCTGGTTCCCACCCAAATAGGTCGAGAAGACGAGGTGCATTCCGGAGATCGAAACACCGGTGACCAGGAGGCTGGAGGTGTCACTCTTCCCTTCGGATAAAGCAATGATGCCGGCGCTTCCCGCAGACAGGGCGTTGACCTGGCCCGTCAGTCCGACGGTGGCCACCGCGGGATTGGTGGAGGTCCAGGTGACAATTCGCCCGGCCAGCGCGTTCCCCGCCGCATCACGGGTAATCACGCTGAACGTTTGACTGGCGCCCGGAGCGAGCGTGTCTCCTGCGGGCGTGATGACAACGGATGAAACTGAGACCGACGAGACGCTTATTGTGGCGGTCGCCCGTTCGCCCAGAGACGTCGCGGAGATCTGGGTGATGCCTTCGGCTTTCGCGCTGACCGTGCCCTGCTGGTCCACCGTCGCGACCGTTTGATTGGTAGAACTCCAGGAAATGTCCAGCCCGGTGATCGGGTTGCCATTCTGGTCCTTGGGCACCGCCTGAAGCACCTCGGTTGCCCCAATCGGAATGGTCGCGTTGGGAGGGCTAATCGAAATAGATGCGACAACGTCGGGAGTCAACGAGTTATCGCTCCCGCATCCCCAGACCATGAGGCTGATAAGCGCCACCCTGCCCGCCAATTTCCCCGGCAGATCAATAACCACGTTCCCCCCCCATAATATTCAAGCGTTGCAAGGACTTAGGGTCTTTATCGACCCAATTTATTGCGCCACCGCCGGTATGACCGTGTTCTGCGACACCTTATACTTGGCGTCAACCGGTCCTGGAATTTACCAATGATACCTTGGCGAACCACTTGATGGTATTCAACTTGCTTGCCCACACGGTTCGTGACCGCAACTAGTTCCCAGCTTTTTACGAATCGACTCTCTATTGTCCATGCCTTGGCCCCCGGCTTCGCCGGTGGTCTTGAAAGCGTGGTGTCCCTCCTGGCCGTGGGTCATCGGCGCCAGGGGCACAAGGTGCTGGTTGTTTCGGCGCTGGAGATTGGCCAGCCCGATCCAACGCTCCATGCCCAGCTGGAAGCGGCAGGTGTCGAGGTGGTTCGACTGTATCTGCCTCCCCGGGCATATCGCCGTGAACGGACTGGGTATGCCGACGCCTTTACCCGATTTCGGGCCGATGTCGTCCATACGCACGGGTACCGTGCTGACCTTGTGGCCGGGGGCGCGGCCCGGCGTGCAGGGCTCCCCCTGGTAACGACGGTGCATGGATTTACCGGGGGGGACTGGAAGAACCGACTCTACGAGCGTATTCAGCTTCGTGCGTTCCGTCGTTTCGATGCTGTCGTTGCCGTTTCCGAATCTGTTGCCACCCGCCTGCGGGCGACCCATGTTCCCGGGAGCAAGGTGGTGGTAATTCCGAACGCATTCGATGCAACCCGCCAGCCTTTGACCCGGGATCAGGCCAGACGGGAACTGGGGATTTCCCCAGGAACGCCCGTGATCGGATGGGTGGGACGACTCAGTCGGGAAAAGGGCTTGGATGTTCTGCTCGAGGCCATGTCGGTGATGAGCGATCGGTCGGTAACCCTGTCGGTTCTCGGCGATGGTCGAGAAAAAGCCGCCCTGGTCGCCCAGGCGAACAGCCTGGGAATCGACGATCGCATCAAATGGCATGGCATGATTCCCGATGCGGGAAGGTTCTATCGCGCTTTCGACGCATACGTGCTCAGTTCGCGAACCGAAGGAACCCCTATCAGTCTGTTTGAAGCAATGGCGGCTGGTGTTCCCGTCGTTGCGACTGCGGTGGGAGGCGTGCCTGACGTGGTAAGCACAGTCGAGGCGGTGCTCGTACCTCCGGAATCACCGGTGAGGATGGCCCGCGCCATCGAGGGCACGCTGGAGCAGCGTAATGAAGCCGCCATACGAGTTACATTGGCCCGTGCCCGGCTGGATCGCAGCTATGCCCTGGAGCCATGGCTCAAACATTACGAACAGCTCTATCGCACATTGACCACCATGCGGGGATCCCGATAATCGGATGATAACTCTTGGCGTCGTGCTCGTTCTGCTGCCGGTCTTCTTCGTTGTCTACAGCTATTTCCTCTATCCAGGCCTGCTCTGGCTCATTGGCCAGTTCCGAAAACCATCGCCTCCGTTTGCCGATCCGGTAGAATGGCCCCGCATCAGTATCTCGTTGCCGGCCTATAACGAGGAACGCTCGATCCGTCGGACGATTGAGAGCCTGCTCTGCCTGGACTACCCGACCGATCGGCGCCAGATCCTGGTCGTTTCCGACGCGTCGACTGATCAAACTGACAGCATCGTCCGAGAATATGCTGGGCGGGGGGTCGATCTGCTTCGTTTGCCCGCACGAGGAGGAAAGACCGCGGCAGAGAACGCCGCTGGCCCTCACCTTACCGGCGAAATCGTCATTAATACTGATGCGACGATACGGATCCTGCCGGACGCGTTACGGCCGCTGATACGGGTCTTCCAGGACAGTAGCATTGGGGTTGCCTCCGGGCGGGACCGCAGCGTCGGTGACATAACCCTGGAGGCTGGCCAGGGTGAGTCCGGTTATGTCGGTTACGAAATGACGGTGCGACGCTTCGAGACCCGGTTGGGCGGAATCGTGGGGGCCAGTGGTTGCTTCTATGCCATCCGTCGAGACCTTCATACCTCGCTCTTCCCGGAGGCGTTAAGCCGGGACTTTGCCTCCGCCCTCATCAGCCGCGAACACGGCTATCGCTCCGTCTCGGTTGATGAGGCGGTCTGCCTGGTACCCCGGGCAGTCTCTCTGCGGGCCGAATACAGGCGGAAGATTCGAACGATGGCCCGCGGACTCGATACTCTGTGGTACAAGCGCCGTTTGCTCAACCCGTTTCGGTTCGCCGGATTCTCGGTGATGCTGATCAGCCACAAGCTCTGCCGATGGCTCGTGTTTCTGACTATTCCCGGCGCCATAATCGGCTTATTGCTCCTGGCGCCATCGTCGCGCGTTGCCCAGGGCCTGCTGGGGTTGACGATCGCCGGGTGCATCGCCGGGGTGGCGGCGATGAAAGCGGCGGAACGGGGGAAGGTCCACCGGCTCGTGGCACTTTGGGGATATCTTTTTGCCTCCAACCTGGCTGGAATCCTGGCGTGGGTCAAAGCGCTCCGGGGGGAGAGAAATCCGATATGGGAACCAACCCGGCGACCAGTCTAGTCCGGGTGGTTCACGGGAACAACAAGAGGGCCGGAGACAGGTCTCCGGCCCTCTTTCACGGACTACCTCAATCTGCTCAGCTCGGCAGGACGCGGTATACCGCGGGGATAAGCTCGCCAGCGACTCTTGAGGCCAGGGCCGCAGCCTGGTTCTCGTCCATAGTGGGCCTGAGCCGGACGACAATACGCACCAGCGCTTCTTCACTCCGACCGGATATCGCAGAGTCGCGAAGCAGTTCCCATTTCACCCGGTACTCATTCGGCTCCACTCTTCCACGCCCCTGGTACCAGTAAAATACCAGTGCCCGATCCTGCCCGTTCTGGAGCAGGTAGCGATTGACCCGCTCAGTGCGCTGGGGCGTTTTCACTGAAATCTCCGACTGTCTCAGCGCTTCCCAGCCCGAGCCCGGCAAACAGTTCTTCGGCGAATGAATGCTCTTGCCCTGGGTCTGATGGTCGTAGTAACCGACATAGGTGGAAAATGCCTCGGTCGAATCCTGGGCGAAGGATCTCAGGGAATAATTCGTCATTCCTGCGACGCGCTGTTCCTCTTTGCTCACCGTAAGGTCGATTCCATGGTACCCGACCATGACCGCGGGTAAGGTCGCCAGTGGTGCCGCAAGCGGGAGCTCCTGTTGCCGATCGATGAACAGGGTAAAAAGGCAGCCAATCCCGAGAACACCGCCGGGAATCCAGGGTTTCCAGTTAGCCATTGTCCAGGACCCGTCCCCGCCGCAACCGGCGTTCGATCAGGCTCACTCCCCACGTCACCAGGCCCAGTATGAGGAAAGCGATGACGAAGAGCAGCCAGCCTTCGCTCATGTGCATGAAACCCTCTCCCATCTCGGGCGATACGTAGAACACCAGGAATCCCGTAAGAAATACGCGGAAGGCGTTCACCAGGATCGCGACGGGAAGGGTGATGAGTACCAGGAGGATCCGGCTTACCGGATACTTGAGCCAGAGTCCACCCACCAGCACGCCCAGGCTCAACAGCGCGGTGAGCGATCGGAGGCCGCTGCATGCCTCGGTGACAAACAATTGCCGCCCAGGCAGGAGAATGACGTTGCCCATCAATTTTACGGGGACGTGGCGGAACTCGAGTAACGATGCCCCCATGGAGGAGGCCTTGAGCTGAAGCGGGAAGGCCAGGGCGTTCGTGAGGACCGCCGGGATGGGAACGGAAAGAGTGAACAGGGCGAACGGCAACCACCAGTGAAGCACCTGGCGAAACCCCCAGAAAAAGGTGATCACCCCGGCCAGCGCCAGGATCATCGAGCATCGCATGGTGAACAGCTCGGCGGCCAAACCGCTGAGGTAACGGACGGCGACGGCAACCACAATCATTCCCGTCCCCAGGATGACATTCGGCATCCGCCCGGGACGCAAACCGGCGCGCCATGCCAGCCACAGAGAAATCGGAAAAAGCAGCAGGCCGTGCCCCGCCTCGGGATCATTCCACCAGTCCTTGGCAAGCAAGGTCATGGGATGGAGGAAGAGGATCACAAAAGCGAAAACAGTCAGCGCGTACGGCGCCAGCGTGCGATAGTCCCGCGTGCTGGAGGGTACGACTATTCTATCCGCGGTGGTCGCCACTGGCTTACCAGCCCCCACGCTTGAACAGAATCACCGGGACCGTCTTGAGCATGATTTTCAGATCTTCAAGAATGCCCTGACGGCTTAGATAAATCAGGTCGAAACGAAGCTTGTTCCGGACGTCCTCGACACTGGCATCGTAGTGCTGGTTGATTTGCGCCAGTCCGGTAATCCCGGGCTTCGCGCGCTGCCGCCAGGAATAGCCGTTGATATCCTTCCGCAGCTTCATAAAAATACTGGGGCGCTCCGGGCGAGGACCCACGATGTTCATGTCGCCGGTGAGCACATTGATCAGCTGCGGAAGCTCGTCCAATCGGTATTTCCGGAGTATCCCGCCAACCGAGGTGATACGAGGATCTCCCTGGGCGGCCCATACTGCGCCTGAGAGATGCTCGGCGTTGACGCACATCGTGCGAAACTTGTAAATCGTGAATATCTGTCCGCCGAGGTCCTGGATCCGGCGATGACTCGGCGCAGAAGCGCGCCCCGATCGTCGATCGATGCCGACTCGGGTTTGGGAATAAAAGACCGGCCCGCGTGACGTCACTTTCACCAGTACGGCAATCAGCAGAAATACCGGCGAAAGCAGGATAAGCGCCACGACCGCGATGATCACGTTGATCGCGCGATTCAGCGCCTCGGCGCGCTCCTGCACCGGCACAGTGGTGACCGCGGTGGGTTCTTCCACCAGGCGCAAGCTGCGCTCACGGGGGGTGGCCCGGGCCGCTTTAGACCCGCTGTGGGGCATCGGCATTTCCACGATCGGGGTCAGATGATCCCGAGCAGCTTGCCGAGGGCGGCCAAGCTGAGGATAAGACCGGGAATGAGTGCATAGGTCCGAAGATTCGTAAGCCAATTGGTGGTCGTCTTCTGACCGATGATAAGTTCGTCTCCGGATCGTAGATTGAGCTGATCGAGAGTGACCGCATCAATGATGGATTTATACATGTCCTCTTCGCCCCAGATCTCTTCATTGGAGCGCTTCACAACCGTCTTGTTCAATTCAGTGCCTGCTCCGAACCCTCCAGCTTGGGTAATGGCATCTGGAAGTGGGGTGTCAGCAGGAAGTTGGTAAAATCCGGGCTGTTTTACCCCGCCACTAATCGTCAGTCGGATAGTTGGGATCGCAGTAACAGTTTGATCCTTGAACAGTCGGCTCATATATTCTGTGAGGTATGCCTGTACTTCTGAACGTAGTACCCCGTGCATCGGAATCGGTGGCAAATCGGGGATTTGCAACATTTGACCCGGGCCAACTGTCACTGGCTGGCCGTTGACCGGTTGCGAAGTGGTCGTGATGGGCACGGTCAGCGTCAGTTTGATCTGGTCGCCGACCTGAAAATCCCCATCACGCAGCCGGTCCCGGATCATGACCGCCTCGCTTCGTTTCTGCCTTTTTAGAGTCTCGCTATAGGCGCTGCTGGGGGCTGTGATCTTATCGATCTCGGCCAGGGCTGCTTCAAGCTCGGCCCTGGTAGCCTGGGGTCGCCGATCCATGGTAGGCGCCACTTGGGCTCCTGCCGAACGGGTCAACGCCACAAGAACCAGCAGAAACAAGGCTGAAACAGCAATGTTTTTGATTGCGAAGATCGGATTTTTTGGCTTAGTCATGCACTCCCTCGGTGCATCCCTTGTGCTAGAGTCGAGTCCGCCCCACATCAGCCTTGAAAAGCCCAAAGCTATGAGGTCGAAAGCGATAGGCCAGTGATATAAGACCATCTCATCCCTTTTCAAGGCAATTGTCGCATGACGCTGACAGGAATTGAGGCGCCAGCGCTACGGTTTTCGCTAATGTCTTTCGGCACTCCACCTGTCGTGGAACTCATCAGGAATTTCAATTGACCATCGACAACGCAATAACCACGCTGATCCTGTTTTTTCTGAGGACACCATGCAACCTGCAGTTTTGAGGCAACTCCTTAGTCAGGCCTAATGATCCAAGTTCTTTGCGGGCAATAACTTAAACTATATGTCCTTGGTTGCCAATGGGGCTGTGATCAGGCCAGGTGCTCCTGGGAGATGTGGGGAGAGTCTGTAGCGACCTCGCGGCGAAGTCGGTCGACTTGCGACTTGTATTGCATTATAAAACCAAGATTGGTATTGTCTTGCGCTCTAGACACTCTCCCGCACGAGTCCTGCAGACTGAACGGCAAACCATTGAAGTCACCTTGTCGCGTCCCATCGGACCCGCCCCAGCTACGAGAGCCATGAACGATCGCGAAAAAGCTTCCCGCCCTCCTCTCGTGCTCATCGCGAACGACCAGGAGTGGTCGGCCCGTTCGCTGGAAAGCATCCTGGCGCCCAATGGCTTCGCCGTGCTTCGTGCGTACACGGGGCAACAGGCCTTGGATCGGGCCAGAACAGCCCAGCCTGACCTGGTGATTCTTGATGCCCAGATGCCTGATATGCATGGGGTCGAGGTATGCCGCGCCTTGCGGGACGATCCTCGTTTCAGCGGTACCATTCCTCTGATTATCACAACCTCGGGCCCCTCGGGTCGCGCGCAGCGGCTCGATGCATACCGGGCCGGCGCATGGGAGTTTCTCGGGCAGCCGCTCGATGGCGAGGCACTGTTACTCAAGCTTCAGACCTTCATTCGTGCCAAGTTCGAAATTGACCGAATCCGGGATGAAAGCCTGCTGGATCAACTGACCGGCCTGTATAACATGCGCGGTTTGGCCAAGCGGGCCCGTGAGATAGGCTCGGAGGCGTATCGCCGTCATCATGCCCTGGCGTGTATCGTGTTCTCCCCCGATCCAGAAACAGCCGACAACAACGACCAGATTTCCGAAGAGATCGCAACGAAGGTCGCTGAACGGGTCGGGGAGATCATTCGCCAGAGCGGCCGCGCCTCCGATGCCATTGGTCGACTTGGGAGATCAGAATTTGCCGTCATTGCTCCTGCGACCGAAGCGGAGGGGGCCGTTCGGCTGATGCAGCGGCTGGGACAAAGCATCGAGTCGCACAACGTGAGCCTGGGAGAGGCAGAAAAGAAGCTCAAGATCCGCGCAGGTTATTGTGCGGTTCCCGATTTTGCCGAGTCCTCGGTGGATGCGGTGGAGATGTTGCTTCGAGCGACAACGGCGCTTCGCCATTTGCGGAGCGAGGGGAATGGAGAACGTATACGTGCGTTCGAGCAGGTCCCGCTTAAATCAATGAGTTAATTCTTACATTCGATGTCAGGTTGGCATCCTGGGTCCGACTTCTTCGTAACGTCAATAACACCCAACTTCTCTCCACAAACAGCTCCCGGAGTATCCGTGACCCGAGGTCAGCTTGAACTGACCTCGGCGTCCGCGGCGTGACCTGCAAGCTGCTTCGCACCTTCCTCGTCTGATGTGTATCCGTAGAGGTACGAATAATACTTATAGACGCCATCCGCCTGGATGTCATTCAGCACCGCTCCCAACACACGAACTGGCAGCCTGTCGAGCAGCTTGAGCTTGGCTTCGGCCATCGCGCGATCGGTCTCGCCTGAACGGAACACCATGAGCATGTGACCTGTCGCTGTTCCCAGCACGAACGGGTCGATGCCGGCGCCGAGCGGTGGACTGTCTACAATGATGACATTAAACCGCGTCTTCATTTCTGCCATCAAGTGGCTCATGGCTGCCGAGCCGAGAAGTTCGGGCCCCTGCTGGCGCCTGGTTCCGCACGGAATTACGGAGAGGCCTTCGTGGGTTGATGGCCGTACGACGGCATCCATGGACGAGTCGCCAACCAGGTAGTCGAGCAGGCCCGGGCGCCGGTCGAGGCTGAACATCCGATGGAGTTCGCCCCGCCTTATATCCCCGTCAATCAATAGAGTTCGGTACCCAGCCTCCGCAAATGACAGGGCCAGATTGGAGGAAACGAGTGACTTCCCATCTCCGGATCCAGGACTCGAAATTGTGAGCATGACCGGGCCTGCGGCACCATATGAATGGGCCAGGTTCAGTCGAACTGTTCTAAAGGCCTCCACCACCTGTGCGGCCTCTTCCGCCTTGAGCTGCCGTCCGTTGGAGCGCTTGATGCCTGGAATCGCGCCGAGAATGCTCAGACCCAGCTCGCGAGAAACCTGCTCAGGATAGCGGAATCGTTTATCGAGCATATCAAGCAGGATCGCAAGGGCGAAGGCCGCACCCAAGCTCGCTCCAAACGCCATGAGAATGATCTTGGGGGCGGTGTTGCTCGTTGGCTTTTGCGGTGGTTGCGCGTCGTCCAGAATGGTTACATCTGGCTGTGAACTCTTTTCAGCCAGGGCGTTGCTCTGGTATCGAGCGTTCAAATCATTGGTGAGGACAGTGAGGCCCGCGACCTCCCGTGTCAATCGACCCTCTTCAATGGCTCTGACCGGGATCTGACGCAGGTCTGCTTCCGCCCCCTTGAGATCATTCCCGAGTCCCGCCTCCTGCGACTTAAGCTGCGTTACCAGCGCCATCGCGTATTCCGGGATGGTTTGGTCTCTGAGGGTTTGAATCATTGCCTTCACGTCCTGCACCGGTTTGTGCTCATCAGTGTACCGGTACTGGAGCGCTCGGAGTTCTGATTCCTTTTGCGAGAGCTCGTTCAGTGCGGCGGTCAGGTTCGGTGACGTACGAACGACGCCAATGGTCTGAAACGCGTCAACCGTGCTCTCACCTGTCTTCAGGCGAGCGAGAATCTGTTCGATCCCTTCCCGATCTTTCCTCACTGCGTCGAGCTGCATCTTCTGCGCGAAGTACTGGGTCGTTGATTGACCGGAAGTTTGCGCCAACCCGGGGCTCACCCCCATCTGCTCGGTTGGCTTTGTTATGATGTCGATCTGGTACTGTTTGAGCCTGTCCTCCGCGGTCTCGAGTTGAGACCGGACGGTATCCAACTGACTCCTGAGAATGACTGAAAGTTCGGCAATTTGCCGTTTTTTCAGATCTGCTGCGAGCGCCACAAACTGGGTGTCAATAGCATTGAGGACCGTGGCCGCTCGTCCCGGATCAACATCTCGAAGCGAGAGCCTGAGGAAATCACTCTCCTGTGCCATCGCCGCGTTGAACCGCTGCAGGAGGTCGTTAGAGGCTTCACGCGGATTGGTAACCTCGAACTTGATGGTTCGGCCCCGGCCTAGCG
Source organism: Gemmatimonadota bacterium (assembly GCA_039931815.1). GTDB lineage: Bacteria > Gemmatimonadota > Gemmatimonadetes > Gemmatimonadales > GWC2-71-9 > DASYPP01. Next base: position 12,915 of record JBDTRF010000015.1, on the reverse strand, counting down.
CTCGCTTCGACGGCTGCCAGAGGAAGCCGAGTTTACGTCCCACCGAGTCTGCTACCGCGCCATTCTCGACTTCCATCCCTCCATTTGTGGAGAGGGCATAGCGAGTGCCCTGCTCATTGACCTTAAGCTGGTACTTACCACCCTGGAACCGACGGGCGAGAGAAAACCCCCGGAAGGCGGCTGAATCCGAAATCGTATTCGGGAGAACAAAAAGCGATTGTTTGAGAACGACGGTGTCAATGACCGCGAAGCTCTGCAGGAGCTGGATCCAGGCGTTTCCCGCAATGAGGCCCTTCGCCTGTATCGGGCCACCTTTCTGGCCCCCGCCGCCCTGTACCATCAGGGTGGAGCGGGCGACGTATTCCGGGTCGATGAAGCGGGTAATGCCAACGCCGATGCCGGTGCCGAGAAGCACCACCATCAGCATGAACCAACGATAACGTCGAAGAGCCGAGATATATCGGCCCCATTGTACCCCGTCGGATTCATCAGGTGGGGGATCATAGGGCGCACCATTTTGCAGTCCGAGCTCCTGGTGGGGCTCGATCGAGATGGGGCCGCTAGAAGGAATCATTTTACCGGACATGCGGGAACGGCTCCGGGTTGCAAGGGCTTGCCTCGAAACAGCGAGGGATCAATGGTACCTACGCAAAGGAGATACCGTATTCAACCAGATTGAAATACCATCGGCAGTGAAGAACAGCCAGCCGTTACGCCCCTGGTCATGGATCTGTTGGGGAGGTTGAAATACCGATCTGCTGTGGCAAACTCACCGAATTGTTGCTAAAATGCAACACTATGGCGACCATCCTGTCGCGGTGGTATGACCGCTGCAAGCCCTACTGTGGGGTTCCAGCGGCAGTGCCCGCATTTTGCATAGGAAAGGAACCGTTGGCCCGCGCCGTGCCTTTAGATAACGGACGGGAATGTCAGAAATCCTCACCGCCGAGGTTTCGCTTCACCCGGTGTGACCGGACAACAGTTGTAAGGAGACAACGATGGGATCATCCCTCGCCCAACCGTCGGGACGAACTGGCGAAGCCGCCACCGAAACTCCGGGCCGCGATCCACTTTCCATTCCGACGGAAGTGAAATCGAGCATCCGGATTCTCGTAATCGACGATGAGCGTACGCTCCGCGAGAGTTGCGCAAGCGTCCTGCAGATGGACGGCTACAACGTCACCTTGATCGGCCGGGGTGAGGAAGCGCTGGAGGCGGTCAAACGCCGGAAGTTTGACATCATTCTGGTCGACCTGTACATGTCCCATTGCTCGGGCATGGACATTCTTCGCGCGGCGTTGACGGCCAATAAGGACACCATTGTCGTCGTCATGACCGGCAATCCGAGTGTCAGCAGCAGCATTGAGGCACTTCGCGCCGGAGCCTGGGACTACCTTCCGAAGCCTTTTTCCGCGACCCACCTGCAGGTATTGATTGGCCGGGCTTCGCACGCCGTCATGGTCGCCCGGGAAACCCGGGACCTTCGGCTCCAGTTGCAGCGTCAGCATGGCCACAGTGAAAACGTTGCGCTCATCGGTATCTCCCCCTTGTTTCGCAAAGCGGTGGACCTGGCCCGCAAGGTTGCCGGGACCGATGCCTCCGTCCTGATCAGCGGGGAAAGCGGTACCGGCAAGGAGTTGATCGCGCAGTTCATTCACCAGAACAGTCGGCGCGTGAGTCGGACGCTGGTTCCGATCAACTGCGCAGCCCTTCCTGAACCACTGCTGGAATCGGAGATGTTCGGCCATCGCAAAGGCGCGTTTACCGGTGCCGACCGAGATAAGCCAGGTCTGCTGGAAACCGCCAATGGCGGAACGCTCTTTCTTGATGAGTTGACGGAAATGTCGCTTCCGCTTCAGGCCAAGCTCCTCCGGGTCATCCAGGACGGGGTCGTGCGGCGGGTGGGAAGTGAGTCGCAGGATGCGGTGGTTGACGTGCGCTTCATCTCGGCCACCAACCGCGACCCGCAGGATGCCGTCAACGGAGGCGTTTTGCGGGGCGACCTCTTCTACCGTTTGCAGGTGGTGCCGATCAAGCTCCCACCCCTGCGGAAACGGCAGGAGGATATTCCCCTCCTGGCCAATCATTTCCTCACCTACTACTGGCAGCGTCACCGCCAGATGGGTGATCGGGTTCCCAAACTCAGCGAATCAAGTATTGCCTTCCTGCGGTCTCGTCCCTGGCGGGGCAACGTTCGTGAATTGCAGAATGTCATCGAACACGTCGCGGTGCTGGCTGAACCCGACCAGATGATTCAGCCAAACGATATCCCAATCTACGAGGATGCTGAGGAATGGCCGGCAGAATCCGGCCTGCCAGCCGGGGTCATGGATGATGCCTATCACCCGGCGAAAGACCGGGTGGTGGCACAGTTCGAAAGGGAGTACCTTACCCGCCTGATTGGTCGGGCGGGTGGCAACATGTCGAAAGCCGCGCGACTGGCAAGTATTGACCGCACCACGCTGTATCGCCTGATGGACAAACACAAATTCGAACGCGACGGACTCACCGGACCTATTGAGTGAAGACTGATACCCAGGTGACCGGCAAAACGACCACCGACGAACGTGCCCGGTTGGGCGCAAGAAGGAGCCCGGAACATGGGACTCTTGTCGCGCGCACCGGGGAGGCGTTTGCCGGTGATGTTCCGGCTGACCTGCGGTCGCTCATCGAGCGATCGGTGCATCGGGTCCAGGACGAATGGCCGGGTCTCGACGCCGATTCCCACCTGGCCGAGGAAATTCAAGCGCACAACACCGTTCTGCACGCTTCGGTACTCCAGTCACTCCGGGGCGAAGAGCCGGATCTGACGGACGTTCCGCGCTCTCCGCTTTCGCGCCACCTGCTCGAGCTCATCCGCCGATCGATTCTTTCGGAAGTCGAAAAGGTTACGACCAAGGTTCCGAGCGACCAGGTTCTGCGTGTTCTCTGCGCCATGGAGCGCGTCAGTCTGCGTCTCGATCCGGACTGGGCTCAGCATTTCGCCGATCGGCTGTCCGGTCCCAACGGTCTTGAACTGGTCGTCGAGGTGGCGCACGATATTCGTTCGCCACTTACCTCGATTCTATTCCTGGCGGAGACGCTTCAGCGTGGACGAAGCGGAGCTATCAACGATATCCAGGAGCGTCAACTCGGCCTTATCTACAGCGCCGCGTTCGGGCTCAGTTCAATGGCGAGTGACGTTATCGAGTTGGCCCGCGGCGGCGACCGCCTGGTGGATCTGGATCCGATTCCTTTCTCAGTGACCGACATCCTGGAATCGGTTCGAGACATCGTACTGCCGATCGCCGAGGAAAAAGGCCTGGGGGTACGACTCTCACCGCCAGGATCTGATTTCCGGATCGGGCACCCGGTAGCTTTGAGCCGAGTGCTTCTCAATCTGACGACCAATGCTCTCAAGTTTACCGATGAGGGCAATGTTGAGATGATCGCCAAGCAGACGAGCAGAATGGGGATTGAGTTCTCCGTTCGCGATACCGGCCGGGGGATCCCACCCCAGGCGATGAATACACTCTTTCTCCCGTTCCGTCGCAGAGTGAAAAGCGGAGACTACAAATTCTCCGGTGCCGGCCTGGGTCTCTCCATCTGCCGGAAGCTGGTCGAAGCCATGGGTGCTGAACTCAAGGTCGATACCGCTCCCGACGCCGGGACCAGGTTCTATTTCGAACTCGACCTTCCTCAAGCAACACAACTGTGATCATCCGATCGTCCCCTGCTGATTGCCGACTGGTTCTTGTTCTCCGGCGATCGGGCCGAACCGTGCCCATTTCTGGCGGCTCTCGCGAACCCTGCCATCTAACGGCAGGCCCTTTTCTGCCGCCGATTCGACCATGAAGCTCCTGCACGTGGTAGGTGCGCGCCCCAACTTCATGAAGGTGGCTCCAGTGATCCGGGCCGGTCGGTCACGCGGGTGTGAGCAGACCTTGGTGCACACCGGTCAGCACTACGATGCCGCCATGAGCGACGCCTTTTTCCGGGATCTTGATCTGCCGCAGGCGGATGTCAATCTCGGCGTGGGCTCGGGCTCCCACGCCGTGCAGACTGGGAGGGTGATGATCGAATTCGAGCCGGTCCTTGATCGAATACAACCAGACTGGATTCTGGTCTACGGAGACGTCAACTCGACCGTTGCATGCGCCCTGGTCGCCGCGAAAAAAGGGGTCCAGATTGCGCACGTGGAGGCGGGGCTGCGCAGTCGGGACCGGACGATGCCCGAGGAGTTGAACCGGCTTCTGACCGATCAGTTGGCCGATCTCTGCCTCACGCCCAGTCGTGACGGGGATGAAAACCTGCTCCGCGAAGGCATTGGGAGGAATCGCATCCGGTTTGTCGGTAATGTCATGGTCGACACGCTGCTTCACCTGCGAGAGAAGGCGCGGGGCACCAACGCTCCTGAGCGATTCGGCGTGGCCGGGAAACCGTATGCCTTCGTGACCCTTCACCGGCCCTCGAACGTCGACTCGCCGGAGACCCTTCGAGAACTCCTGCTGGCCCTTTCGGACCTGGCCCGGCAGATGCCCGTCATATTTCCAATTCACCCGCGGACTCGGGGGCGCATCCAGGAGTTCGGTCTGGTCGAGGTTGCCGAGGCGGTACGACTGGTGGACCCGCTGGGGTACCTCGAAACGATCGGGCTGGTCGAGCGAGCCACTCTGGTGCTGACGGACTCGGGAGGTTTGCAGGAGGAAACCACGGTGCTTGGAATTCCCTGCATTACAGCACGCCCAAACACCGAACGTCCGGTCACTGTCACCGAAGGCACGAATCGTCTCGTCGCCTCCACCCGGGCAGCCGTCGACGCTGCCGTCCAGTCCGTGCTCGCAAGCCGTGGCAAAGCAGCCGACAGGCGCCAGATGCCTGAGCTATGGGACGGCCGTGCCGGCGAACGGGTGATCGATGCGATTGTCGAGGGTGAACTCCGTTCCACGGGAAAACCCCAGTCGGTTCCGGCGCCCACCTGAGCACGCCCCTACCAGCTTCAAGGCACTCCGGGCTAAATTCCTTACCTGCAATGACTGAAGGTCTAGACTCAGTCTTGTGGACTGCCCACCAGGCAGAAGTGAAGGCGCCTCGGCGACCCGGCCGTGTGCGCAGACGGCAGTAACTCCGCTTCCTGGGCGGGGTAATCCGACGCCATTCATGGTCGCAAGGCGTATAGTGCCGCGATCACGATTGGATGTCGAGATTGGAGTGAAATCGCGATTTGGATCCCGGAACCAAGGGTCCTTCGGAGAGTGGCGGACAATCTGCACTGCAGATCGTGGTCATCTCGGGCGCGATTGAGCTGATTCCCAGGCGAACGACCGCGTTTCACACGTCGGGTAGCGGAGTACCAGCCGGTCCTGACCGGGACCTGTACTCTGTGAGCGGCCAGTTGAGACGTGGTCCATTCGCGGGCGCTGTGCGCCCCGCGATCATCTGCTGATAACGAGCGCCCTGATTGCCTGCGCTTCCTCGAGCCTTTCCGCTGACCGGGTCCGGAAGGAGATCGATGGAGTTCCGCCGATAGAGGGCCTGGAGCTGAATGCGAGTGAATCAGATTTTACGGACCCCACGGGTCGAACGACCGCTGCATGCCCCGAACGCCGCCCTCCTCATTGACTTCGACAACGTCACCCTCGGTATACGATCGGAGCTGACGAAAGAACTCAAGACACTTCTGAGCAGTGACATCATCAAGGGCAAGGTCGCGGTGCAACGGGCCTACGCCGACTGGCGCCGGTATCCCCAGTACATCGTGCCGCTGTCGGAGTCCTCCATCGACCTGATTTTTGCTCCCGCGTTCGGCACGAACAAGAAAAATGCTACCGACATCCGGCTCGCGATCGACGCCATCGAGCTTGTTTTCACCCGCCCGGAAATCGGCACGTTCATTCTCCTCTCGGGAGATAGTGATTTTTCAGCGATGATCATCAAGCTGAAAGAGTATGGGAAGTACGTGATCGGAGTCGGAATTCGGGAGTCGGCCAGCGACGTGTTGATCCAGAATTGCGACGAGTACTACTCCTACAGCGACCTGGCCGGGCTGACGAAAGAAGTCGACACGCCTTCTACCCAGCGCGATCCATGGGAGCTGGTTCGCGAGGCCGTTGCTCAAATGGCCCGCAATCACGATGTCATGCGGTCCGATCGACTCAAGCAGGTAATGCAGCAGATCGATCCCAATTTCGACGAGAAGAATGCCGGCTTCAACCGTTTCAGCAAGTTCCTGGTCGAAGCTGGAACGAAGAAACTCCTGCGAGTTACCAAGCTGGAGAATGGCCAGCACGATATTGGGCCCCTTGATACCCTGCCACCTGTCTCAGCCTCGACTCCTTCGGCCGTTGCAACCGGCGGGTCGGAACCGGCCCGGGAAGACGGGGCCGGCGCGCGTGGCGGCCGGGGCCGGGGCCGCGGTCGGGGTCGCGGCAGGGGCCGGGAATCTTCGGCACCGGCGTCGGGAACCCCAACGCCTGAGACGGCACCTCCTCGGCATGCCCAGGAAAAAATCGCGGAGAAGGCTCTTACTCTTGCACAGGCGTTTGACCTTCTTCGTCAATCGCTGAGTGAAATCCCCAGTCCTTCCGGCGCCGAGGCCGTGCGCAACCGGATGGCAGCCCTCTTTGGTCGTTCCGATCCTCTTCTCGAGCCGACAAGGTTTGCTCGCTTCCTCCGCCAGGCCCACGACGCCGAAATGGCCGATGTCCGGAGCATTGGAGAGGATGAGTTCGAGGTAAGCGCTCGCCCGGGACTTCGCTCGGATCGTGCTGTGATCGCCCAGGTTCCCAGGGCGGATTCAACCTCGCCCGCCGGATCGACCGGTGATAGCGAGGCCGTCGCAGAATCAGGCACGCCCACGAATGGCAAGCGACCTGGGCTCAGGTTCCGACGAGGATCGCGGGGGAGTGTCGGGCGGCAGGAAATCCCCATGGTTGGCGTCGTCACGGCCGAAGAGCCAGTTCCCGTGGTCGCTGTGGCGGAAGAACCCGGTCAGGCCAGGAAGCCTGCCTCCCGGACCGGCCGTGGTCGAGCCAAGCCGGCCGCCAAGAAGCCGGAAGCCGAAAGCGGGGTGATCAAGGCTCCCGCGGTAGTGGCGGACAAGAAGCCTCGTCGTCCACGGGCAAAGAAGCCGTGACCATTGATAAGCGGGCAGCGAAAGTGCTGCCCGTTTCGTTTTTCGCTCGTTCAGCTGAAATCGTGGCCCGGGAACTCCTGGGAGCGGTGGTCGTATCCCGAAGTGGAGGAGTGAGAACCGCAGGACGCATCGTCGAGACAGAAGCCTACCTTGGCGGGCCTGACCCCGCATCGCACGGATATCAATTGCGACAAACTCCTCGAAACCGTGCCTTGTTCGGCCCTCCCGGCACATGGTACGTCTACCGCTCGTACGGGATTCACTGGTGCACCAACCTGGTGTGTCAGTCGAACGGCTCGGGGTCAGCGGTTCTCCTCCGCGCCCTCGAGCCGATGGATGGAATCGAGACAATGCGACATCGTCGTGGTGTGATCGCAGAGCGACTACTTTGTTCCGGGCCCGGGCGATTGTGCCAGGCGCTGGGAATCACCCGGGACCTGGATGGCACGGCCATGCGGGTTTCCGAGGTTCTTGTCAGGGAGGGAGCCCTGGAGCGTGCCGATGTCGTGTCCGTAAGCACGCGCATCGGAATTACCAAGGCGGCTGATTGGCCCCTCAGGTTTCTCCTCAGCAGTTCGGTGCATGTGTCGAGGCCGATCCCGCGAAGCCCTGCTTCCTCCAAAGCGATGAAAAAAAGAGGCGGCTAATCGCCGCCTCTTTGCTATTCCCGCTCACGTCCAGTTGTCTTGTTGACTATATCCTAGTAGCCGCCTCCACTCACGCCTTCACGAGCATTGCCCAGGCTTAATCGCAACCCGGCCGTAAAGGAGTGAGTGGGACCGATAAGGAGTCTCCCATCCGCGGGAGACGAGGTAAGCTGATACTGACCAAACAGGGCAACGGCCCCGACCTGAAGCTGGAGTCCAGCGACCACACTTGCGAATGCGCTGCTGCCAAGGTCCTTGGCTACCGCACGCGCGTTCGACTGCTCATCTGGGGTGAGGAATGGCCCGGCCGGTTGGGGATTGACGATATGAAGCAAGCCGACTCCAACGCCAACAAATGGCTGGGCGTGTGATTTTAATGGATATACCAACAGGGTCGCAGAGTACTTACGCAAATCATTGAAGGTAACGATGCGAGATCCGCCCGTAGCGCTGGGATCGATGTAGCTTGTCTGCTCATCGCTCCCGATGCCCTCATCTATGCCGAGTAGCAGCGCGGTGCGCCGGGCCGTGATGAGCATGTTCGCGCCGCCCATTGCAATCGCCCCACGACTTTGACGGGGAGTTTCAAAGACGGTTACACCGCCGCCACCGCCGATATACCATCGGAAAGGATTGCGGCCGTCCTGGGCAACGAGGGGCGTTGAACCGAACAGCACTACCAGCGTTGCCGCCGTCGCGAGACGGGAAAACATCTTCATCGGACTACCTCCCAGGTAAGTGCACCACTTCTCGGTGCTTCGGGGAGCCTCAGCGGGATGGATCGACCCGTGGGACAGTGAGATTCGTGCGGGGTTTGACTCACCTTTGGCAAGAGTCAAACCCAGTGGCTGTGTTGCACGATGGAACTGGAAAAATTGGTAATTCTGGAGGCTCTATCCTACAAGATAGGAGCCAGATGATAAAAATGCGAGAGGGGCGGTTTCTGTAGGGTGTTCAAATTCCAGCGGTTGCACCTTCCATCTGTGAAACTACTTGAAGTTACGCGTCATTGACCTTCCTGAGAGATCGAGCTTTCGGGCCATGAAACCCCCGACAGGCTCGGTCTGGCCAGCCTAAAAGTGTAAGGCATTTCTGTGTAATAGCTTGCAAAAAGCTAGAGCGAACGCACTCCGGACACGTGCCCCGGCTTCAGATCAGTCCCAGTCGGGACCCCACCTTCCGCATGGCGGCGAGGACGACATCGAGATCGTCCCTCGAGTGTCCTGCCGAAATCTGGCAGCGAATTCTCGCCTGACCCTGCGGCACGACGGGGTATCCGAAGCCGGTGACAAAAACTCCCTCGTCCAGCAAGGCGTTGCTCATGTCGATCGCCTTGGATGTCTCGCCCAGAATGACGGGAATGATCGGGGTCTCGCCTGGAATGGGCTTGAAGCCGAGTGACAGGAGCTGATCCCGGAAGTAGGCCGAGTTTTCCCGGAGTGTCCTAACCAGTTCCGGATGAGCCTCGAGATATTCGATACTTGCCAGCGAGCTGGCCGCGACCGTGGGTGGAAGCGCGTTGGAAAAGAGTTGAGGCCGCGCCCGCTGGGTCAGATAGTCGCATGCCGCGGACGAGGCGGCGACGAAACCACCGGCGGCCCCGCCCAGAGCTTTGCCCAACGTGGACGTGATGATGTCCACCTCGCCGATCAAGTTAAAGTGCTCGGCCGTGCCCCGGCCGTGTCGGCCGAGGACACCGGTCGCGTGGGAATCATCCACCATCAGGACGGCATTGTAGCGACGACAGATATCCAGCAGGTCGGGGAGCGGCGCGATCGACCCTTCCATCGAAAAGACGCCATCGGTGATCACCAGTTTGGTGACACGATCGCTGGCGGCCGCGAGCTTGGTTTCGAGGTCCTTGAGGTTGGCGTGCAGATATACCCCGGTCTGGCACCGGGAAATCGCCTTCGCCAGCCGAATCGCGTCGATGATGGACGCGTGATTCAGCTGGTCACTCAGGACCAGGTCGGACTCGGTGAGCAGGGTGGCGGGTACGGCTTCATTCGCATTCCAGCAGCTCACAAATGAAAGCGAGTCCGCCGTGCCGACGAGCCGGGCGCACGCATGTTCGAGGTCCCGATGGATGGTGAAGGTCCCGCAGATGAAGCGTACTGACGCGGTGCCTGCGCCAAACCGGTCGAGCGCCTGCTTGCCGGCCGCCACCACATGGGGATGATTGCTGAGCCCCAGGTAGTTGTTGGATGAGAGGACGATGACTTCGCCGCGACCTTCCATGGTAACGCGCGGTCCCTGCGGGCTATCCAGGTAGTTGAGCGTCTTGTATACCCGGTCGCCACGAAACTGCTCGAGCTCGCCAGTCAGACGGGCATCAAGGGTCGACGTCATGCGCCAATCTCCAGTATCACTTTACCGGCCGAGCCATCCTTGATGACGCGGATCGCGTCGGCCATGCGTTCAAGCGGAAAACGGTGAGTAACCACAGGGGCGGGATTGAACTGGCCGGCCCGGATCAATCGGCCCATCTGCTGCCAGGTCTCGTACATCCGGCGACCGGTGACGCCGTAGATCGTGAGCCCTTTGAAGATCACGTCCCGGGCGAAGTCCACCTCGGTCGTGCGACTGGGGGTCCCGAGCATATTCACCCGGCCTCCCGGGCGCGCCACGGCGAAGGCCTGGGCATGACCGCTGGGATGTCCGCTCATTTCGCAGACGATATCCACACCATCGCCGCCAGTCAGCTCATGGACCCGGCCTACGACATCGTCCTTTCCGGGGTCGAGAACCACATGGGCTCCCATTTTCCGGGCGATATCGCGGCGGGTGACGTTCAGATCGCTGGCGACGACGAGTGATGCACCGGCGGCTCGGGCGATGCCCACCGCGAAGCAGCCAATGGGGCCGCACCCAACCACCATCACCACGCTTCCCGCCAGCCCGCCACCTTCCAGGGCGGTGTGGACCGCGTTGCCGATGGGATCCATGATAGCTCCCACTTCAGTCGGGATGCCATCGAGGCGCATAACGTTCGATGCCGGCATCGAAATAAATTCGGCGAACGCACCATCGCGATCCACGCCAATGATTGATGTTCGCCGACAGACGTGAAAGTCACCGGTCCGGCAGGGCAGGCAATGACCGCATACGATATGACCCTCTGCGGTCACCAGATCGCCGATGCCGAGCAGTCCGGCAGAGGCGGCTTCGGGCCCCAGTTGGACAATCTCGCCAGCAAACTCATGTCCGATGATAAGGGGTGGCTTGAGGCGTCCGCTGGCCCAGGCATCCCATTCCCAGATATGAAGGTCAGTGCCACACACTCCGGCGAAATGCACCCGGATCAGGACATCATTGGGTCCAGGAACCGGTTTTGGCACATCGCGCAGGACCATACCCGGGCCGGCGTTTTCTTTTACCAGCGCTCGCATTCAGGATCTGGGATGAGGTGAGAGGAATTCGCTGAGGCTTAAGAATCATCGCGGAAGGCTTGCTCCGCAACCGCCTGTGTTGGAAACGTTGAATCTTGATCGCCAGAGACAGAGCAGGTCAACGATACTGCGGAATTCTGTGATTCCGCCCTGGTCACCCGATCGGCTCGGCCAGCGGAACCGCTACCGGCTCAATTCTGACTGCGCTCACCTTGAAAGACGCAATCTTGGCGTAGGGATCGAGTTTGGGATTGGTGAGCAGGTTAGCCGCCGCCTCGCGGTAATGCATGGGAATGAAAACCTGGCCGCGGGCCTGTCGATCTGAAATTCGAACGCCGATCAGGAGCGACCCACGGCGGGAGGTGACTCGCACCGTATCGCCATCAACTACGCCCAAAACAAGGGCGTCTGCCGGGTTCATTTCCACGATTGGCACAGGCTCCCGCGAATCCAGCCCTTCGGACCGTCGGGTCATCGTCCCCGTGTGCCAGTGGTACATCTGCCGGCCCGTGTTCAGGAAGAAGGGATACTCCGCACTGGGCAATTCGGATGGCGGCAGATACTCCACCCCGATAAGTCGCGCGCGACCGTCCGGCGTGGGAAATCGATCCGCGAAAAGAAATGCGGTGCCGTCAGATTCAGGCGTCAACACCGGGTACTGGAGGCCGCCCTTCTTGCGCAGGTTTGGATAGCGAACGCCGCGCCACGATGGCGTCACTTCGGCGATCTCAGCCATGACCCCTTCGGGGCCGTCGAACCTGGTGGGCAGGCCCAGGCGATTGCTGAGATCCATGAGGATTTCGAGATCGATTCGAGCGTTGCCCGGAGGTGCGAGCGCCGCGTCGGCCAGCTGAATCCGCCGCTCGGTGTTGACGTAGGTCCCGACTTTTTCAGCGAATGACGAGCCGGGGAGGACTACGTCGGACCAGCGCGCCGTCTCGGTGAGAAAGAGATCCTGGACCGCGAGGAAGTCGAGCCCGCGCACCCATTCCTCGGCATGCGAGATATCCGGGTCGGAGATCACCGGATTCTCTCCCATGATATAGAGTCCCCGGACCCCGTTCTCCAGTTTGGTCATCTCGGTGACCATGAGACCGTTTCGGAGCGAGAGCCCCTCTTCCGGGACCTTCCAGGCTTTGGCGAAGATGGCGCGAACCGCCGGATCGGTGACCGAGCGATACTCGGTGTACGCGAACGGAATGGAGCCCATGTCGCTGGCACCCTGGACGTTGTTCTGGCCGCGAATCGGAATCATCGCGGCACCCCACCGTCCAATCATTCCGCACGACAGCAGCAGGTTGAGAAGGCTGGCGACGATGTCGGTTCCAGTCGCGTGCTGCGTGAGGCCCATCGCCCACAGGGTCGACGTATTGGGCCCCGCCGAATACATCTCGGCGGCATGGCGGATCGTCCCGGCAGGAATGCCGGTGATCTTCTCGCCGACTTCGAGGCTATACGGGGCCACCGCTTTTTCGGTCTCCGGGAATCCACTCGTGCGGGCATCGATGAACGGGCGGTTGACTCGCCCGTGCTGGATCATCCAGTTGAGCATCGTCGAGTACAAGGCGACATCGGTGCCAGGCAACATCTGCAGGTGAATATCCGCGATCCGGGCGAGCTCGGTCCGCCTGACATCGGCGACAATCAGTTTGGCTCCGCGGGCGACCGCCCGCTTGATGAGCGCGCCAAAAACCGGATGCGACTCCGTGGTGTTGGCCCCGGCGATGAAGATGACGTCGCAGGCTTCCTCGATTTCGCGCATCGA
>JBDTRF010000014.1:0-27707 GCA_039931815.1 Gemmatimonadota bacterium | reverse complement strand
GTTCGCCCGCTCGACCTGCTGCTTCTCGTGCTGGGTGATTGTCATCGCGACTGGTGCGATCGGTGACGTGCTGGACATGTTCCGTCTCCTGCGGACGTGAAATTGAGGGAGTCTCTGCGTCAATCCGTTGGCAGCGTGGTGAATCGCCCGTATTGTAGTCGGGATGGTTTCTGGTTCGCTACGGGTCCATTGAGGGGATCTCGAGCGGCAGGATGAACCCGAGGACGTTACGGCCGGAGCTACCCTTTCCTTTTTGCCACCCGCTTCGCATGGCGGGAGAGGGCGGCTTTGGAAGCGGCGGTGTGCGGCTCCTGCTTGAGTCGACGGGTGGACGCCGCGCTCCGTTTCCGGTTCGGTGCCCTGGCCTTGGGCGAACGTTGACCACTCTCGTAGTCCTTCGTGGCTGACTTGCGAGTCCGGGAGGAGGTCTTGCCCTTCGCTGGTGGCTTCAACGGAATGCCGGCACGACGGGCTTTGGCCAGTCCAATGGCAATAGCCTGTTCGGTCGAGCGGGCTCCGTGCTTCCCTTCCCGGATATGCTCGATTTCTTCGCGCACGAACTCTCCCGCCGCCGTGCTGGGACTTTTCCCCTCGCGAAGATCTTTCTGTGCGTGTTCGACTGTCTTGCGCGATGGCATAGGGCCTCAATGGCTCAGGTTTCGCACACGTTATCGCCGTTGTGTTTGTATCGGCTGTGCCGCGGGTCACCCTGCAGCGCCGAGTGCCCAGGACGTCGGCTGATTCCCGCCCCTTCCCGTCCCACCCGAGCGCAGAGGAATCTTCCCTGGCACCGGACAATAACAAACCTCCTCTCTCAATATGAGAGAGGAGGCGGAGGTGCGATGGTGCGGGTTTACAGGTAGGCCTTCTCCCCGTGCAGGCTTTCGTCCAGCCCCATCTCTTCATCGGCCGCGCTCACCTTGACCGGAGTAATGAGGTTGATCACGGCCAGCATGATGTAGGTGAACAGGAACGCATAGAGCGCCGCTCCAACGACCGCCCCGATTTCCTTCACGAAAAATGCCGAATTGCCCTGCACCAGGCCATCTGCCCCACCGGCCGGATTGACCGCCTTGAAGGCGAATACTGCCAGTGCGATCACACCAACCACCCCGCCGACACCGTGCACTCCCCAGACATCGAGCGCGTCGTCCCATTGCAGTCTGTTCTTGAGCCAGATGGCGTAGTAGCAGATGATGCTTGCGAGGATGCCGATCAGTATGGCGGTGCCAGTCGTGACGTATCCTGCGGCCGGGGTTACTGCCGCGAGGCCGGCGATCGACCCGGTGAGCAACCCCAGGAATTTCGGCTTCTTCTCGATGATCCAGGCGAGCGCCAGCCAGGTCATCGCCGCAAACGACGCAGCCACGTCGGTGTTGAGGAAGGCCAGCGAGGTGACGGTGTCTACCTTGAGCTCACTCCCGGCATTAAATCCGTACCAGCCAAACCAGAGAAGACCGGTGCCCAGGGCCACCAGTGGGATGCTATGGGACCCGGATTCCTGCACCCGTCGTCGTCCCACGTAGAATACCGCGGCCAGCGCGGCGAATCCCGCTGTCGCGTGGACGACGATGCCGCCGGCGAAATCAAGGACGCCATTTTTCTGGAGGATCCCGCCACCCCATACCATGTGCGCCATGGGGAAATACACCAGGAGCAGCCAGGCCACCAGGAACATCAGGTAGGCTTTGAAGGTGACCCGGTTGGCAAAGGCGCCGGTAATCAGCGCCGGGGTGATCTGGGCGAACATCATCTGGTAGGCGATGAAGACGATCAGCGGAATGGTCGGGGAGCCGGCGAATGGCGTGGTGGGATCGACCCCTCGAAGAAAGGCGAGATTGAAATTGCCGATGACGCCCATGATGTCGGGGTTCGTCGCGTCGCCATAACTTCCGCTGAACGACATGGAGTAGCCGACCACGACCCAGAGTACGGTGGTGACGCCCATGGAGACAAAACTCTGGATCATGATGGTCAGCACGTTCTTCCGGCCAACCAGTCCACCGTAAAAGAATGCCAGGCCGGGCGTCATCAGCATGACGAGGCTGGTCGACACCAGCATGAACCCGATATTTCCGGTATCCCAGTTCATCAATGGCTCCAAGGTGTTCGCGAGGAAGTGAATGGACCGTCTTGCCCGGGCGCGGTACGCCTTTCGGACGTGTGGCCCCCGGGGGCCGGAATGGAACGATCCCGGTCGAAACGAAGATTGAGCCGAAGTCAGGTGGCCCCTAGTATCCCATCCACCCGTCCCGGGCGCCAGTCCCCCGCTTGCCTCCGCGAGCATCCCCTGCCATTCTAAAGCGGTGAAAATCGCCCACTTAGCCGATGCCCACCTGGGCTTTCGGCAGTACTATCGGCAGACCTCAAACGGGATCAATCAGCGCGAGGCGGATGTCGCCAATGCGTTTCGGGCGGCCATTGCCGACATAATCAAGGCGAAGCCCGATGCCGTGGTGATCGCCGGCGACTTATTCCACTCGGTCCGCCCCACCAACCCGGCCATCCTTTTCGCCTTCGATCAACTCCACCGCCTGCGACAAGGTTTGCCGGACGCGCCGATTGTGATCATCGCGGGCAACCACGATACGCCCCGCTCGACCGAAACCGGCACGATCCTCAAGCTCTTCGAGACCCTTGGGATCGACGTTGCCCATGATGAAGCCAGGCGGCTGGTGTATCCCCGGCTCGATCTCTCTATTCTCGCGGTCCCGCACCAGGTCTGGTTCACCTCGCCGCGTCCGGTGCTCGAGCCGGCGGGAAAGGAGCAACACCAGGTCCTGGTGATTCACGGCGTCCACGAAAACCTGCCCTACGCCGATCGTGCGATGGACCAGGGCACTCATGTCCTAACCGATGGCGACCTGAGTCAGGGGAAATGGAGCTACATCGCGCTGGGTCACTACCACGTGCGGATGGAGGTGCGACCCAGGGCGTGGTATTCCGGCGCTCTCGACTACGTCACGACCAACCCCTGGGGTGAACTCAAGGATGAAGAGATCCGACGAGTGCCGCACAAGGGATGGTTGCTGGTCGATGTCGACAAGGGCGTTCCCGTCTTCAAACCGGTCCCGGCGGCTCGACGAGTTTTCGATCTTGATCCGGTTGAGGCCTCCGGGGTGTCCGCCGCCGACCTCGACAGTCTGATTGCGCAACGCATCGGAGGTATCAAGGGCGGCCTGGCGGATCAGATCGTCCGCATTGTGGTTTACAACATCCCGCGCCACATCGCGCGTGAATTGAATCACCGGGCGATCCGCGAATACAAAGCCCAGGCGCTCTACTTCCACCTCGACCTGCGCCGGCCCGAGGGCGAGCGGGATTCCGGTCTCGTGCCCACCGGCCAGCGATCGACCCTGCGGCAGATTCTGACGAGTTACCTGCACAATCGCCCGCTTCCGGGTGATCTCGATCGGGAGAGTTTCCAGCGACTGGGTATGGATGTCTTTGACGATATCGAGCGCGAGGCGGTCGAGCGCTGATGCTGATCAATCGCCTGCGCCTGGTCAACTTTCGACAGCACGAGGATACCGAGCTTGTCCTCGGCGCCGGGCTCACCGGGATTGTCGGCGCCAACGGCGCCGGGAAGACCACGATTCTTGAAGCACTCGCCTGGGCGATCTATGGCATGCCGGCGGCTCGCGGGGGACGGGACTCCATTCGCCGGCGCCAGGCTCCGGCCCGGTCACCGGTGAGCGTGGAGCTGGAATTTTCCCTGGGGCAACATCGCTACCGGGTGGTCCGAACCCTGAACAGCGCTTTCATCTATCAGGATGGCGAAAGCGCGCCTTTCGCGACCTCGCTGGGCACCGTGACCGAAAAGTTGACCAGCATTCTCGGCATGAGTCGGTCGGATTTCTTCAATACGTATTTCACCGGCCAGAAAGAGCTGAAGGTCATGGCCGCCATGACCGGGCCGGAAAAGGCCCAGTTTCTTTCCCGGGTGCTCGGATACGAAAAGCTGAAGGAGGCGCAGGATCGGCTTCGGGAGCGGCGGGGAACGCTGCGAACGCAGCTCCAGACGCTGGAAAGCACCCTCCAGGACACCGCCGAGCTCGAAGCCGATGAGAGCCTGGTCCAGGCGCGAATCGACCGGGGGAAAAAGGGGGAGTCCGACGCGATCAAAGCCCTGGAGGCCTCCGCCCTCATCGAGCAAGGCCTCAAGCCGCGTCTCGAAGCGATGCAGAACCTGAAGCATCGTGTGTCCGAGTTGAACGGAGAACTCAAGCTCGCGGATCACAAGGTCACCGAGGCCCGGGATCGTCACGAACAGCTGGATCGGCAACTGATCGAGGCCCTTTCCGCCCGGGACCGGCTTCAGCCCCTGCTCGAACAGCTCAAGCCGCTCGCCCTTCTCAAGTCGGAGGGCGAACGTCTGGACGCGTTGGAACGCACCGTTTCCGCCCGCCAGGGGTTCGAAGCCCAGCTGAACGATCTCCAGAAAAGAAGGAAGAGTGTCGGCGACACGCTGGCCGCCATCCCGAAGGCACAGGTCATCGCGGAGGCGGCGAAGGCCCTGGAGGAGAAACGGAACGATCGGATCCGGATAGCCGGGATCGTGGAAGAACAACGAACGACGTGGGTGAGGGATTCGCAGGACGTGAAGACGAAGCTGGAGAACCTGGTTACCCAGTTCAATGAGTTCAAGGAGCAGCTGGACCAGATCAATCGTCTCGGGCCGGACGGGGCGTGTCCCACGTGCACTCGCCCGCTGGGCAAGGAATTCGTGAATGTCAAAGGCCTCCTGGAACGGCAGCTCCAGGCCGTCGCCGACAATGGGAAGTACTACAAGCAACGGGTAAAGCAGCTGGCCAAGACGCCGGTGGAGTTGACGTCGGCGGAGAAGGGCCTGTCGTCCGCCGATAAGGAGATTCAGAAAACCAGCGAGCACCTCGGGCAGCTCCGGGCTCGCGCGGCGGAAGAGACACGGCTTCGAAAGGAGCAGGCCGAGCTCAAGGAGCAGATCGAGGTCGTCGAAGCCCAGCTGGCTGCCTCGGCGGCGCCGTATGACCGAAAGCGTCACCAGGAGGTTCGGCGACAGCTGTCGTTGCTCGATGATACCGCCCTTCAGGCGGAGCGACTCAAGGGGCTGGCCGAGCGAGCCGAGTCGCTCGTCAAGGATGCCGAGATAGCCGAACGCACTCTTTCCGAACGGGAGCGTCACGCCAGGGAGCTGCGGCAGCAGATGGAAACCCTTGGCTACCGGGATGCCGATCACAAGGCGCTCCTGCTTGAGCTGGAGTCGGCGAATAAGACCCGGCACGAGGCGGACCTGAGTGTGATCCGGGTCCGCGCGGAATTGTCCAACGCGGAGGAAGCTTTACGGCAGGTCGCCCGGCGACGGGAGGAGCGGGCCCGGCGTGAGCTGGAAATGCGGGAGGTCTCGGTCGGATTGCGGTTGCATGGGGAAGTCGACCGCGCCTTTACCGACCTGAGGAGTGATCTCAATTCCGAGCTGCGCCCCAATCTCTCGGATGCGGCATCGATCTTTCTCACGGAAATGACCGAGGGCCGGTACTCCTCGGTCGACCTTGATGAAGACTACAACGCGAGGGTGCTGGTCGGTGACGAAGAGCGTCAGGTCATTTCGGGCGGGGAGGAGGACATGGTGAACCTGGCCCTCCGATTGGCGATCAGTCAGATGATCTCGCAGCGAGCCGGGCAGCCGCTTTCCCTGCTCGTGCTGGATGAGATCTTCGGGTCCCTCGATGAAGAAAGACGGGTGTCGGTGGTGGAACTTCTGCGCGGACTCACGGATAAATTCCCCCAGATCATCCTGATCTCCCATGTCGAGTCCATCACCGGGCTTGATCGGATGATCCGGGTGGCGGTGGACCTGGATCGGGGAACATCGTTTGTCCGGGAAGAAGGGGGATATGGTGGCCTGGCTGCCTGATCGAAGTGTCCGGGGTCCGGAACGACCCACCATTCGCGACATCGAGCCGCTCAACCGCATTTTCGCGGAAGCGTTTACCGATCGCTACCGTCGCGATGGGCTGGTCGGGGTCCGCGTGCCCTATCTCAACCCGTTGATCTGGCGATACGCCATCGAGGATTCGGGCGAGGGTGCCATGATCTGGCGTGACGGCGATGGACGTCCGGCGGCGTTCAACATGGTCCACCAATCCGGAAGCGAGGGGTGGATGGGGCCACTTGCCGTGCGGCCTGATCGTCAGAACGAAGGGCTGGGGAAGGCGGTGGTCCGGGCGGGCATCGAGTGGTTGCGCGCGCGGGGTGCCCGCACCATCGGTCTTGAAACCATGCCGAGGACGGTCGACAACATCGGCTTCTACAGCCGGTTGGAAATGATTCCGCGGCACCTGACCGTCACGCTGTCCCGTGATATCCCGAAGAAACCTGGGGACCTGGGGGAGATGCTGTCCTGGGCCGGGACCGAATATCTCAAGGTCCTGGCCGAGTGCCGTGAGTTGAGCAAACGTCTCTCACCGGGAATCGATTTTACCCGCGAATTGCAGCTGACACTCGATCTCCAGATCGGCGATACCTCGCTGGTTCGTCGAGACGGCCACCTGGTAGGATTTGCCCTCTGGCACTCAGCCCCGCTCGCGGAGGGTCGTCCCCGCGATGAGGTGAGGGTGCTCAAACTGGTGGCCCAGGATATGGAAGCCTTTGATGCGGTAATCCGGGCCGTGCAGGCAGCGACCCTGGGCGAGGGGCTGCGCCGTATCTCGGTCCGGTGCCAGACCGCCTTCGGCGAGGCGTATACCCGGCTGGTCGGTGAAGGCTATCGCGTCCATTGGACGGATTTACGAATGACCCTGAATCAGTATCCCGAACCCGAGGTTTCGACCGGCGTCGTCTGGTCCAACTGGGAGATCTGAGCTGCGGGAGGGTCCTTCGGTATCAGTTGTCGGCCTCCGGCGTCGCCTGATACGCCGCTGAATTGCGATACGCGGTCATCGCCATTTCTCCCAGCATTTTGACGAGGATGGCGAGAGGAATAGCCAGGATGAGTCCGATGAAGCCCATCAGTGCTCCGCCGACCGAGAGTGCCAGCATCACCCAGAGCGGATGAAGTCCCGCGGAATCGCCGACGATCCTGGGACCGGTAATGCTCCCGTCGATGAACTGCACAATTCCATATACCAACGCCACACGCCAGAGGCCGCTTACCGGGTTTGTCATCGTGAGCGCGACAATCAGGGCGGGCACAGCCGAGATGACGATCCCGATATAGGGAATCAGGTTGAACACCCCCGCCGTGACCCCGAGCAGTAGCGCGCTGGGCACGCCAAGCACGAAGAGGCCCAGCGTGGTCATGATTCCAACCAGCGTCGCCTCGATCAGCTGGCCGCGAATGAATCCCCCCAGCGATTGATCATATCGCTCGATGAATCCGACGACCCGGGCTCGGTGAGACGGGGGAATCAACCCCTCGACCGAGACGAGCAGCTTCTTCCAGTCGCTTAGCAGATAATAGACCACGACGGGCGTGACGACCAGGTAACCAAGGAGCCCGAAGATGCTCCAGACCTGGCGGAGCAGTGACAGGGCCCAGGCCCAGAGCCGCTGGAGAATCACGTCGCTGTTCTGCTGAAGCACGGTCCCGATCTGGTCGGGCGAGAGATTCCGAAGCCACTGGCGCTGGTCATCGGTCAGGAACCGGATTGTCAGGAGCCGGTCCCGCGTTCCTTCCAGCATCCCAACCAGCTTTTGTCCAAACTGGGGCAGCCGGTCAATCAGTTCCGTGGCCTGGTCGGAGACCTGGGGAATCGTGATCGCGAGGACACCGACCAGGATTACCACGACAGGGAGAATGGCTCCAAGCACCGCGATCCCCCGGCGGGCGCCTCTCCGCTCGAGCCAGGCCACGACCGGCGCCAGCAGGTAGGCGAAGATGGCGGCAACAAAGAAAGGACCCAGGAGCGTGCTGTACCGGTACAGAAACCAGACCAGGGTGAGGAGCCCCGAGGCGAGCAGGACCCGGTTGATATCGGGGCGCTTCCGGATGGGCCAGAGTACCAGCAGGACCAGGGGGAGGACCAGCAGCGGCACCAGGATGTCGCGGACGCTCACGAGCATCACGCCGAAGAGCAGGAGCGCGATGGCGGGCAGCGCGAACCGGGGGGAACGACGGGGCTCAGTCATGCCCTGAAGGTATCGCCGCAGGGGACGGAAGTCAGGTGAGTTGGGGCTGCCCCGGTCTCCGGTTAACTTTACCGAAGTCGAAAGCGATTCCCTCCAACCGGATCCCAGGCCATGGCGTCTCGTATCACCCTTGTTGCCGCGCTGCTTTCGCTGGTGCTGTGGGTGTTGTTTGCTTTTGCCTTTCCAGTCGGAGTCGGCGCGATTCACCTGCTGCTGGCGCTCGGGACGACACTGTTCGTTCGCTGGTACGCGCTCAAATACATTTAGTCAGCGAACGCGAAAATCTGCCAATTGACGCTCAGGTACGAAGGCTTATCTTGAACGTGGAGGCGGTAGCGGGGAATCCGTTATTGAGCCAACAGGTCCTTAGAAGGGCCCAAATGCCGTTGCTGATGTCACGCCCCTCGGGGGAAGGCAGAAGCGTCAGGTGAGGGCGCCGAGCGTTATTCTTCGGGCTTCAATCAACCCCCTCGCTGCCGTCTCCAACTCTTCGCCGACCGTCACCGGTCGGCGATTTTTTATTGGCCTGAGCCAGAGTGGAGGGCGCTGGAACGCAGATCGCCAGTCGTAGGCTGGAACATTACTGGTGAATTGCCGGTAATACCTGCTTCGACGGGTCGCACGCGGTCCCGGGTAGTCCTGCGCCGCTCGCCGGTCTCCCGACTGGTCCCCATGACGCTGGGGCATGAAGACTGACTACATTACCAACCCCGTCACCGGAAACAGGCGCGATGCCCAGGTGCAGTGTCACCCGTAGAGTTCATTTCAATGCCGCCCACAGGCTGCACAATCCGGCGCGCCCGGATGACTGGAATCGCGCCACTTTCGGGCCCTGCAACAATCCGAATTATCACGGCCATAATTACGAGATGGACGTTACGCTTGAAGGGAACATCGACCCCGACACCGGTTACGTGATGGACACAGGGAAACTGAAAGCGCTGGTCGAAACGCACCTGCTGAACAAGCTGGACCATCGGAATCTGAATCTTGACGTCGATTGGTTCGCCCAGCGCATTCCCTCGGCGGAAAACATTGCCGTCGTGTGCTGGGAAGAGCTATCCAAGGTGCTGCCAGAAGATCTGACCCTGCGTATCCGCCTGTGGGAGACTCCGAGGAACTATGTCGAGTATCAAGGTTCATAAATCACCGCCGGCCCACGAACCCTTTGCGCCAAAGGTTCGCGATATCCTGGTTGCGCTGGGGGAGGATCCCGATCGGGACGGGCTGGTCAAGACCCCTTCCCGGGTCGAGGCGGCCTACCGCTGGCTGACGCGCGGGTACCAGTTGTCGGTGGCAGACGTCGTTGGCGACGCGGTCTTCGAAGAAAACCACGAGAGCATGATCCTGGTGCGCGATATCGAGCTGTACTCGATGTGCGAGCACCACATGCTTCCTTTCTTCGGCCGGGCACACGTGGCCTACATTCCGAATGGCCGGATCATCGGCTTGTCCAAAATCCCGCGGCTGGTCGATGTGTTCGCTCGCCGGCTGCAGGTGCAGGAGCGCCTGACCGATCAGGTGGCCGATGCTGTTATGGATGTACTCGATCCGCTCGGTGTCGGTGTGGTGATCGAATGCACCCATCTCTGCATGGCGATGCGAGGCGTGGAAAAACAGAGTTCCCGCACCGTCACCAGCGCGCTCCGCGGCGTGTTCCGGGAAGATGACAAGACCCGGTCCGAGTTTCTCCGGCTGGTCCATGCCGGGCGGTCAACCGAGTGAACCTGCTGGGCGGACGGGTCGCGGTTGTTTCTGGCGCGTCCCGGGGCATCGGCGCGGCGATTGCGCAGGCCCTGGCGGACGCCGGGGCAACGGTGGTCCGGCTGGCCCGGAGCCTGGCGGACGGCGAGGATGGGCAGTTCTACAATCTCACGTGCGACCTAACCGACTCAACCCTGCTCAAACGCGCGACGGACGAAGTCCTGGCCGAGTTCGGACCTCCCCACATCGTGGTCAACAATGCCGGCGGATTTCTCCTTCGATTCTTCGAGGAAACCACTCCCGAAGAGTTTGAAGAACAGCTGACGTTGAACCTGGTGGCGCCTTTCAACCTCGCGCGAGCGCTGCTTCCCGCCATGCGTTCGGCGGGTCGAGGTCACCTGGTCACCATTGGCAGCGTCGCCGATCATATCGCGTTTCCGGAGAATGCCGCATACGCCGCGTCCAAGTTCGGATTGCGCGGGCTTCACGAAACACTGGTCGGCGAGTATCGCGGGACCGGTATTCGACTCACGCTCGTCTCGCCCGGGCCGACGGATACCGAGCTCTGGGATCCATTCGACCCCGACCGCCGCGCCGGTTTCACTCCCCGTTCCATGATGCTGAAGCCGGCGGATGTGGCCGAGGCGGTTCTGTTCGCCGTTGCACGGCCACCGCACGTGGTGGTGTCGGAGATTCGGGTTGGTCCGGCCTGACTGACGCCCCGCAGGCCTGGGCACTTTTTTCTGAATCCAGCGAATACTCCTCTTCCTGCCATTTGACATTGCGGTTCGACGCCGTCCCGGGACTGACATGAAAGCTCTGCTCGTTCCCATCATCTTTGGCATAACCGGCACGCTTGCCGCCCAGCAAGCGCTGCCCCCGCTTCCCGACTCGACCGGGTGGGGCGTCCACGCGCTCGTCGCCGAACGCGATCCAGCGGGGTCGATCTGGGTGGGAACCTATGGTCGCGGGATGTATCGCCTCCGCCCCGGCGCTACCGCGTGGGAATCCATTCACCGCGACAGCAGCACGACCTCGATTTCATTCGATTTTATCCATGCCTTCGGATTTGGACCGCGGGGAGAAATCTGGTACGGTACCGTCGGGAACGGCTGGGGATTGTCAGTTGATGACGGGAGGACATGGAAGAACTGGACCTTCACGGAATTGGGGCCGGAATGGCAATACGTCGCCCCCCGGGGAATCATCACGCGTGGTGATACGACGTATATCGGCACAGCCGATGGGATGCAGGTCACGACGGACGATGGTGCGCATTGGGTCGCGTTGATTGATTCGGTCGGACCCGCGGCTAAAGGCCCGGCCGACACCGCCATCGTGGTACTCCGGAACGAATATGTTCTCGCGATGAAAGCGCTGGATGAGGGGGTCGAGGTCGTGACGCGGGATGGCGCCCAGGTCGTGGGCCCGACTCCTGCCGGCTGGAGTACGCTGCCCACCACCTTCAACGTCCCACGGGGAAGTCCCCGGCAGGTCGCCGATTTATTGCTTGACGAAGCGGGGCCCGACGGTATCCATGTGAGTCAATGCGGTATCTGGATCGGGAAGCGGCCCCGGGCCGCGTGTTTGAGCGGTGGAAGCCAACGAGGCGTGAAACCGCCAGCACGACCTCTCACGACCTGGTTTCGTCGGCCGATTGATTCCACCGCCGGCAGCCCCTACATCGACCAGACCTATCGGTATGGGTCGACGATGGGCGGCTACTTCCAGCAGCACCAGGGCGTCGAGTTCAATAATCCTGACGGGACGCCGGTTCATGCCATCGGCGACGGTACCGTGGTCTATGCAGGGCGAGCCGAGGCAGGTGCGCTCACGGTTGCGATCAGGCACGACACGTCAATCGTGACTCCAGACGGCCGCCGAAGCATTTATTCGGTGTACTATCACAACTCATCGCTCATTGCCAGGGTGGGTGATCGGGTGAAGGCGGGAGACCTGATTTCCCGGGTGGGCAACACCGGCCGGGCGACGAACGACCATCTCCACCTGGAAGTGCATGCCTCGCCCACCGACTCGGTCGGGGCCATGGTCGATTCGCTTAACAAGTATCCGCGGTACACTACGAACACGGAGCTGTGGATTGCGCCACTACCGGGCACCGGTATGATCGCCGGCCAGGTGTGGGATGCGCTGGGCAAACCAGTATTGCAGGCGCGAATCTACGGGCTGAGCAAATCGGATCCCAGGGAGACGCCCTTCTCTTTCGTTGAAACGTACGGCTCCCGGGCTCACTCGCATCCGCTGTATCAGGAGCATTTCGCGGTAAGCGATGTTCCGCCAGGCGTGTATTCAATTGGGGTCCAGATCAATGGCCATCGGGAAATCCGGAAAATACGGGTCGAGGCCGGCAAGCTTACCTGGATAGAATTCCGATTACGTGGGCGGTAACGCCCTCCTTTCGATCGACCCGAGTGCAGTGATCTGAAATTGGGCTGGTCGCTGTGGCGCCCACGCGGCCGAAGCGAAGGCACAGTATCGCAATCGAGCACGATGAATCAAGGCAGGAGATCGCATGCCGTTACTCATCCCGACTCTCGACACCGAGCGACTTCGGCTCCGTCCGTTCAAGGACAGCGACATCGAGTCATTTGCCGCAATGTGCGCCGATCCGGAAGTCATGCAATTCGTCGGCGATCGCGCCGTGCTGACCCGGGAGGATGCATGGCGGCAGATGGCGATGCTGTCCGGTCACTGGCAATTGCGCGGGTTTGGAATGTGGGCGGTGGAAGAAAAATCGTCAGGATCTTTCGTGGGCCGCGTGGGTCTCCATTATCCGGAAGGGTGGCCCGGCCGGGAGATTGCCTGGGCGCTGGCGCGTCCGTTCTGGGGACGGGGTTACGCCTATGAGGCCGCCCGCGCGGCGCTGGACGAAGCACTGGGAACCCTGGGGTGGAGCCGGGTGATCAGCCTGATCACTCCAACCAATACTCGTTCGATTCGTCTCGCTGAGCGCCTGGGAGAGGTTTTCGAATACGACACATCCGTGCGAGGGCACCCGGTGTCACTTTATGCGCTGGAGCGGCCGGCTTCACCTTGAGTCCCGTCACATGATGGCATCTCTCCCAACCCAGGCTCGCTGTGTTCATTGAGCTGACCGACATCCTTCGCTGCCCCGCCCCGCATGATGAGCAGTACCTGGTCCTCGTCCCCGAGCGCATGGAGCACCGGATGGTGCAGACCGGCCGCCTCGGCTGTCCGGTCTGCCATCGCGAATACTCGATCATCGATGGCGTGGCGACTTTCTCCCCACGGGTTCCGCCAACGGTCGACCGGAATTCTCCACCCGGCCAACTTGACGCACCGGCACTCGCCGCGTTCCTTGGCCTCTCCGGCCCAGGCGGATATGTCGGACTGATTGGGGAGGTCACCCGCTTTGCTGCCGACCTGATCCGGGAAGTACCCGGGGTGCATTTCATCGGGGTGAACCCGCCGCCCGGTACGAACGAGCTTCCGATGATGAGCCTTGCAGGCGCCGACACGATCCCTATCCGTTCCCGCTCGCTCCGCGGCGTTCTCCTGGGAGAGAGTTTTGCCGGCGATCCTCGATGGCAGGCCGAGGCCGCTCGATCCGTATTGCCGGGACTACGGGTGGCGGGAGTTGGCGCGCTGCCAACCGATCCATCTCTTCGCTTTCTGGCAGGCGCTGACGGTTGGTGGGTTTCGGAGCGAGGAACGGCCTAGCGCTACACCTTCTGCGAAGGAAGCCCTCGTACACATCTCGCTTTTCACCTTCCCCCGCGGACATGGTTACCCCCTGGTATCCAGGTCGTGTCCTCCGCCCAGCGGCTCATTGTACAGTGCTTCGATTTCTTTCTGGTAGTTTTTCTCGACCACCCGCCGCTTGACCTTGAGGGTCGGCGTGAGCTCGCCGCTCTCGATGGAGAAGTCGCGCTTGAGGAGCAATACTTTTCTGGGCATCTCGAAATGCGCCAGGTCGCGGAGGTTCTTCATCATTTCCCGCTCGATCTTTGCGATGGCCTCGGGATGGGAGATCAGGCTCCCATCGTCTACGAAATTGAGGCCCCGTGCCTGGGCCCACTCCTTGAGGTTGTCCATGTTGGGGACGATCAGCATGATGGGGAACTTTCGTTTATCGCCCAGCATGACCGCGTTCGCGACGAATTTGTTGGTCTTGACCCGACCCTCAATCGGCTGCGGCGCGATATTCTTGCCGTTCGCCGTCACGATCAGGTCTTTCTTCCGATCGGTGATCTTGAGAAATCCATCCGGATCAAGCTCGCCGATATCCCCGGTATGGAACCAGTTCTCGGCATCGATCACCTCCGCTGTCGCGTCCGGCTTCTTGTAATACCCTTTCATGATGTTGGGGCCCCGCGCGAGGATCTCGCCGTCCGCGGCGATTTTCACTTCCACGCCAGGCAGCACCTTGCCCACCGTCCCGATCCGGAAATTGTCGAACGTGTTGACGGCGATCACCGGTGACGTTTCGGTGAGACCATAGCCTTCCTGGATGGGGAGTCCGGCGGCATAGAAGAACTTGGCAATATCGGCAGACAACGGAGCGCCGCCGGAGACAAAGAATCGCAGCCGTCCACCGGTCCTGGCCTGCAGCTTGGAGAACACCAGCTTATCGGCGATGCGCTTCCTGATGCCAAGTCCGCCCGGAATCGGTTTCCCCGCCAGTGCCAGGTCTGCCCAGGCCTCGGCCGTATGCTTGGCCCAGAAGAAGATCTGTTTCTTGAGAGCGCCACCGGTCAGGGCATTCTCCAGCACCCGGGCATAAATTTTCTCATAGAGGCGGGGGACCGAAAGCACGACGGTGGGATGGCGATCGATCATGTCGTTGGACACGGTATCGATGCTGACGGCGTAGTTGATGATGACGCCACCCCGCATCATGCAATAGTGACCCGCCATCCGTTCAAAGATGTGAGAGAGCGGGAGAAACGAAAGGCACTCGTCCGTGTCCCTGAGCGCCAGCACCTTGAGTCCTCCCACCACGTTGGAGGTGATGTTGCCGTGAGTCAGCATCACGCCCTTCGGGTCGCCCGTCGTCCCGCTGGTGTAGATCAGGGTGGCCAGGTCGTTCTCGGTTGCGGCCAGCGCATTGGCCTTCCAGGTGGGGTATTTCGACTCCGCGGCTCGGCCCTGGTCCATCACCATGTCCATGGACACCGTTCTCGCCGCGACGGCCGCCGGGTCGAAGACGATCACGTGCTTGAGGTCCGGGAGATTCTTCCTGATCTGCTCGATTTTCTGCAACTGGGCAGTGTTGGACACACAGACGGCCACCGCCTCCGAATCCCGGAGCACGTATTCGATCTGCTTGGCTGGAAGTGTCGGGTAGATCGGGACGTCGGCACAGCGGGCGGCGAGGCAGGCATAGTCCGTGATGGCCCATTCGGGGCGGTTCTCGGACAATATGGCGACGTGATTCCCGGGTTTCACTCCGATCTCGAGCAGGCCGAGGCTGAACGCCCTGACCCTGGCCGCCAGGTCGGCGTAGCTCAGGTCGGTCCAGCTCCCCGTGAGTTTGCTGCGCATCGCTACGGGCCGCTGCTGGAACTGTTCAATCGAGTTGAAGTAGAGCTCGGTAAGCGTGCGGGGATCAGCCACGGGTCTCCTTGGGCGCAGGACTCACCGAATATTTTTGGTGGACATTTTCTGCTTACCGCTCAGCGCGTATCGCTGCGTGAAGTTGATTCGGTTTTGTTGGCCGATAGCGGCTCCGCACCAACTCATGACGCGTGAAGAGGGTTACGCCCCCTGCGCGACGCGAGAATCAGTCAAAACGCACGATGAACTGCTGCCCGCTGCCGGGTATCGCGGCGCCGCTGGGTCGAAAAGCATCTACCCTGACCAGGACGCTGTCGGGGCGGGGCAGGGAGGGGAGAGGCCGAACGTACACCGACGTGACCGGCTGGCCGTTGGCACCCGTGAGCACCGTGCGGCTGGCGACGCCTCCATTCAGGGTCACGGTATCGCCGGCCACTCCGAAAACCGTCCCCAGCTGGAAGAGCAGGGCGCGATTTCCTACCGGTCCGTCTGGATTGAGCGTATCGAGTTGCGCGATGAGCGGGCTCGAGGCGGTATCGGCCAGCGCCACGCGAAACGAATCAGACCCCACAATCTCAAGGCTGTCTGCGGCAGGAACCACGGCGAAGGGGACGAGATCCGAGAGCAGGCTTCCCGAACGCACCTGGATACGGGCCGAGGTCACGATCTTTTTCCCGGTGATTCGTCCGGTCAGTGAATCGACGGCGATGAAGGCCGTGTCCGGAGTGAGCCATCGAAAGGTGGCCGGGACCGTGTCGCCGCTCTGATTGAACGCGGTGGCCAGGAGTTGAATCGTGTCCCCGATTTCGATGGGCGGTGGGATCGGTGGGCCCGCCGGGGTTCGAATCTCGATCTGGATCGGCGTATCCGAGTCGCCGGCGAGGTTGCTGCACGCGGTCACCAGGGCGGCTCCGAGTATCGCCACGGTCAGCCATTGCCGGACGGCTGGTGCACCAACGGGTTCCCCCTCCGCATGCTTCCAGAGGGGGCTCATATCGCTTCCGTCCCGGTGGCATTGCCGATTTCGCGAAGCGCGCTCTCGGCGTGGCGGACCCAGCGATCCGCATCGGTGCCTTTCGGCGGCCTTTCCAGAAAAGCTCTCAGGTGCACCGCCGCTTCGTCGTTTTCACCCCGCTTGAGGAGAAGGAACGCGACGCCATAGTGGGCGCCGACCAGCGTTTCATCCAGTTCCAGGGCTTTTCGATAGTGGCGGATCGCTTCGTCGGGCTGTCCGGTCTTGGTAAAAGCGATCGCGATATTCTGGAGAATGCGCGCGTCGTTCGGATGATCCCGAAGCGCCAGCCGATAGGAGGTGAGTGCGGCGGCGTAATCGCCTTGCCGCTCGAGCGCGAGTGCCTCGTTCAGGTAGTCGAGCCGCTGCGGATGCAGGCTGTCGGTCTTCTCATCGCCGAAGAGGCGGCGCCAAAAAGTCATCGAGGGCGAGGAACTCCGTGAGGGCGTAAGTCCGTAAGTCGCAGTGTCAGCCTATAATAGCCCTGAAAAGCAAGTAACGGCAAGTAGAAAAGCAGGTAACTGCGGGTAAGGGAAAGGACTCAAAGCACCCCCAAAGGAACCGCAGGCGCGGCAGGGTTCCCGGAAACACGCTGGCCTCGAAAAAACAAGAGAAGGTAAAAAGAGAGGAACCGAAAGTCGTCAGGGACCGGAGAGAGCGGCTGGCGGCCGGGGCATCCGGCGTACACCGTTGCCTCCTGATCCCGGAGAGCGAAAGGTGGACGGGGTGGCTAGTTTAGTATCGTGCGTCCTCCTGTGGTTCCCGGTCCTGGTACCGGTTACTTCCGGTTACCTTGAATGACCTTCTTTTCCTTTCCGTTCCTTCGGAGTTCTGATGCGTAAGGCACCCCAGGTTTCCCGCGGCGTCATGGAGGTTGACTGGGCGTTTTTCGGCGAGATCTGCCGAGCACTGGCGCTCCGCGTCGCCCGTGAATATCAGCCCGAAGTGATCCTCGGCATCGCCAAGGCAGGGGTTATCCCCGGCGTAGTCGTCGCGTCCATACTCCAGGTCGAGTTTACCTCCATGACGGTGACTCGCACCACCGAAGGCCAGTCTCCCGTGCTGGTCACGGGCCCGCCCAACACGATCCAGGGACGCCGGGTGTTGATCGTTGACGAAACGTGCGACTCCGGCGCCACCCTCCGACTGGCCCTCCACGAGGTCAGGGCCAAGCATCCCGCCGAGGTGCGGACTGCGGTCTCGTTCAAGACCGGGGACTACGTCCCTGATTTCGCTGCCTTTGAAACCGACAATTTCATCATTCTCCCCTGGGATCGGGAAATTATCCAGAATGGTGAAGTGATCATCCGGCCGGACTATGCCGCGCGGTTGAAATCGCCGTGAGGGATACGCGGCACGCCTCCTCACGCCTCCACCACTTCCCGACACCATGAAAAATCGAATAGGCGACGCGCTTAAGTCTTCCCGCGCCGATTACACTGAGATTCGCCTGGAGCGGTCGTGGCTGACCACGGTCGCGTTTCGCGGGAGCCGGCTGGAAGGAGCCAGCGCGAGTCTCGATGCCGGTGGATTTGTTCGGTGCCTGAATCATGGGCACGGATGGGGTGTCGTGAGCTTTACGTCGATCGATCGCCTTCCCGCCATGGTGGCCCGGGCCCATGAGCTTTCCCTTGCGGTGCGGTTGGAGGATCCCATCCGCCTGGCCGCCGTGCCGGTTCGGGAAGACGACGTCCGCATGGATCTCGATGGCGATGTCCGCGGTATTTCCCTGGAGGAGAAAAAACGGCTCCTGGAGCAGCTCAACAACCTGATGCTCGGCCATGATCGACGCATCGTGGATACCCAGGCGGCGTATCGGGATGAAGTGACCGAGTACTGGTATGCCAATTCGGAAGGCACCAACCTGTACGAAATTCGCCCGGAAGTCACCCTTTCCGCCGTGGCCATAGCACGAGAAGAAGGCACCATCGAGCGGGCCATCGAATCCATTGGTCTGCGGCGCGGATGGAACGCGGTCCAGGGGCGGGAAGAACAGTTTCTCGGCGCTGCCCGGCGGGCGGTTGCCCTGCTCACTGCGCCCCGCGTGCGAGGCGGCACGTACCCCGTGATACTCGATCCCAAGCTCGCCGGCGTCTTCGTACACGAAGCGTTTGGCCATCTGAGCGAGGCGGATTTCGTCTATGAGAATCCCCAGGCCCGCGCCATGATGACGCTGGGCCGTCACTTCGGCACCGAGCTGCTGACGGTGGGTGACGATGGCAGCGCCGCCGGGCTGCGTGGCACTCTGCCCTACGACGACGAGGGCACACCCACCCAGAACACCACGCTGATTCAGAACGGCGTCCTCGTTGGACGGCTTCATTCCCGTGAAACCGCGGCCCGCATGGGCGAGCCCGCGACCGGAAATGCGCGGGCGCTTTCCTTCCGGCATTCGCCCATCGTGCGGATGACCAATACCTATATCGCGAGCGGGCGGGGAACCCTCGACGATCTTCTTTCCGGGATTGAACTCGGCGTGTACGCGTGCGATGCCCTCGGGGGACAGACCTACCTCGAGGACTTCTCGTTCACCGCCGGCTACGCCTACATGATCCGCCAGGGGAAAATTGCCGAGCTGGTGCGCGACGTCACACTGGCGGGCAACCTCTTTCACACCCTCGATGCGATCGACGGGATTGCGGGAGACTTTCGCTGGAACCAGATGGGCGGCGGGTGCGGGAAGGGCTTCCAGGTTCCGCTGCCGGTGACGGAAGGCGCGCCCCACATCCGGATCCGGAATGCGGTCGTTGGGGGAGACGTCGCGTGATCGTAGAACTCCTTGAACGTGCCGCGAAGCGGGCCGACGCTGCCGACGTCACACTCAAGACCGACGAAACGATGACGCTGGCCTTCGAATCCGGCCGGCTCAAGACCACGACGTATGCCGAGGAAAGCGGAATCAATCTCCGGGTGGTTTCCCACGGGAGGATGGGTTTCGCTGGCAGCACGGCGGACGACATTGATGCGGTCCTCGAGGCGGCCTTCGCCTCCGCCCGGCTAGGCGAGACGGTGCGAATTCAACTTCCCCGGCCCGAATCACTTCCCCAGGTGATCACCCACTATCCCCGCGCTGCCGCGGCCACCATTGGTGATCTCACTGGCCTGGGTCAGTTCGTACTGTCGCGGCTCACCCGCGACGGGTGTCAGGTCAGTGTCTCGGTCGAACGTTCCATCGGTTCGGTCCGGGTGGCGAATTCGGCCGGGGTGGATGCGAGTTACGACGTCAGTGCCGTGGGTGTTTCCATGGAAGTGACCCGGGTGAAGGGTGACGATGTACTGATCGTGTCAGATTACCGGTCGGCGGCCGACATGCCGACTCCCGGCGAGCTGGAAGGCATGGTGCAGGGAATTCTCCGGCGGATCGAGTGGGCCACGCGGACCGCTTCCGCTCCCTCGGGGAGCCTCCCCGTGTGCTTCACACCGTCCGGGATGTCGGTCTTTCTGACACCGCTCAAGTTGGCCCTGCTGGGTAAATCGGTGGTGCAGGGGGTTTCTCCGCTGGCGGACAAAAACGCGGCCCGATTCGATTCCGCCTTCAGCCTGGTGGACGACCCGGTGCTCGACGGGAAAAGTGGCTCCCGACCGGTGGATGATGAAGGTGTGGTGTGTCGCCGCCTGCCGCTAATCGAACGCGGTCGCGTCACCAACTTCATCTATGACCTGGAGACCGCCGGCCGCGCGAAAGTTTCCTCGACTGGGCACGCCCGGAGGAGCACGTTCGGAAAACCTCAGGCCGCATTTTCCAATCTCACGGTTGAGCCGGGGAACCTGAGCCAGGGCGAGCTGATTGCCCAGATTCGCGATGGACTGCTGGTCGATGAACTCCTCGGCGTCGGGCAGGGGAATGTCATTGGTGGTGCGTTCTCTCACCCGGTGGCGCTGGCCTACCGCGTCGCGAACGGAGAGGTCGTTGGACGAGTCAAGGACGCGGCGGTCTCCGGGGTGGTCTACGATCTGCTCAAGCGGATTGCCGGACTTGGGTCGGAGATTCGGTGGATTGGTAGCGTCGGGGTTCCCGCGATGGTACTGGAGGGCGTTTCGGTGGCGGGGAGATGATATTGACGCCCGATCGCCCGGGTACCATGATGCGCTTCCTCCTGTCGCCACGTGCTCTTTCGTAGAGCGATCGTTGCCTTCCTCATTCTTCCCGGGACGGTTGCTTTTGTTGTGCCCCTCCTCTGGCTCAGTCCCCGCGGTGAAACTGCGCAGCGGCATTGGATCGCGGTGCTTCCACTCGCCGTCGGCTTCGTCCTCCTCCTCTGGTGCATCCGGGATTTTTACGTCGCGGGAAAGGGGACGCTGGCGCCGTGGGATCCGCCCAGGAACCTGGTGATGGTGGGACTCTATCGCTGGTCCCGCAACCCAATGTACCTGGCCGTGCTGCTCATCCTGGCGGGATGGGCCACCCTGTTCCGGTCCTTACCGCTGCTCATCTATGCCGCGATTGTTGCGACTGCCTTTCACCTCCGGGTATTGTACGGAGAGGAACCCTGGCTCGCCCGGCGGCATGGAGCGGCATGGAGTGAATATCGAGGCCGTGTTCGCCGCTGGTTCTGATGCCATCAGGTTCCGTGGCCTCCCTCATCACATTCGCCGACATGCGTATGCGTCTTCCTACCCGACTCATGATCCTGGCGCTATCCCTGCTCGTCAGTTCGCAGGGAAGGGCGCAGGCCAGCACGATAATCCTGGCCCGGCACGCCGAAAAGGCAGCGCCATCCGGCGATCCCGGGCTCACCTTACCTGGTCAGCAGCGCGCACTCGACCTCGCACAGGCGCTGGCCAAGGTCCATCTCACCACGGTCATCACCACGCAGCTCAAGCGCACCAGGCTTACGGCGGAGCCCGCAGCCCAGGCGGCCGATCTGCCGCCGATCGTCATACCGGCTACTGGAAACACCAACGCCGATGCCATGGCCGTCGCCCACGCCATTGACGAACTCCCCTCGGGGTCAGTGGTGCTCGTCGTAGGGCACAGCAACACGCTGGGACCGATCATCGCCGCGCTGGGAGGTCCCAGGATCCCGGATCTGTGCGATGCGGAATATTCAACGTTGCTGATTCTGACTCGTCCGGGAGGGGAGGAAAAACCCAGCCTGATTCGCAGTCGTTTCGGCGCGGCTGAGCCGCCGGAAGCCGACCGATGCCACTAAGGGCTTGAGCTGCTGTGACGGCGTTATGTGGTTGGCAGAAGGCAGGGTGGCACAGAGAAGGTCTTGCCGGGTAAATCGAATGGCAGCCTGTGAAACCCTCTTACCGTTCGCCGTCAGCTGAAACCGGTCGCTCGGTTATCGCCACCACTGCGGTACGAACGTCTTTGCCAGCCAGATAATCATCAGGACTACGACGACTCCCATGACCAGCCAGAGGTACTCCGAGGCCGCATCTCGAGTGCGCCAGGCAAAGACTCCCACCGGGCGGCCGTCTCGATATGAGGGAGGTTTTCGCAGGTGCTGCGGGATGCGATGATCGATTCGCTGTTCCACTTGCCTGCCGCTCCATGTCACCGCCATGAGAAAACCGGCCGCCGCTCCGATCCCCAGCCATTCCCGATAGCCGATATACCCCCGAAAAAGCGGTGGCCAGAAATGGTTGAGAAGCCACACCGCCGCCGCGCCCGCTAACGTGCCGGCCAGCAGTTCGATCAACTCGCGGAGATCCAGGTGTCTCATGGGAGGCCTGACTGGTGGGACGTGAAAAATGTCAGTGGCGAAATGTGAATAGTGACAGGCGAAAGCTGAAAGGGTGAAAGGGTCGGAGAGTCAGGGTGGTCGAACCGCAAATCGTGTCAGGGTGCCGCTTGTGCCGTTCACTTTTTACGGGCTATCCACCAGGTAGCTGCCGGGTGTCGAACACGCACGCGGCATAGCCCAGCACGGTGGGTCCGCTCTTAAGCCCAGTGGGAGTGGGCCTCCACCCCTGGCGTAAACGAGCATCGAGCATTTCTCGATGGGAAGGCTTGTGGGGCCAGACGGCGACCGCCGTCACTGAGCCAAGTCACGTGGTATCGTAGACGAGATAGCGGCCGTCTCGATAGGGCAGGACGACGTCATGGGTGTATTCGTCCTGGGTGAGGATCTCATCGATATGGATGGGAGGTTTCTGGGAGAGGGCCCAGGCGAGGACCTGCTCGAGGGTTTCGTGCCCGGCCACGACCGAGAGTATTTCAGCCCTGGCCGGAAGAAGCAGCCCGACGTAGTCGATAAAGTTGGGCATATGGATGCTGAAATGGGCGCGGTTGCAGTGCCATCCCGGCGTTACCCGCCGAGCGCCTGCTGGTAGGAAATTCCCTGGTTCATTCGTTCGTAGAGCACCTGCAGTGTCTCAGGCGAGCCGGCCAGGAATCGGCATTTTTCGTCTCCCCGTGATCGGCATTCGACTTCCATGACGCCCATGAGGCCCCCCGACAGCCGCCCCAGGAAATCCGCCAGCATGCCGCAGGAGAAATGACAGGATGGATACTGGGCTTCGCTTTCCGGGCTTGCCTCCGACCAGTCGGCGGAGTCGAGGCACATGACCGCCGGCGCTACCTGATCGGGAACCAGCGTCCCCCAGCCGCAGTCGTGAAAGAAGCCGGACATCGCCTCGCCGAGAAACTGCACATCGAGGTCTGCCGGTTTTTCAACGAAGTAGGTGGTCGCGGCCCATTCGCTGAACGCGTTGAAGACCCCTTCACCGCTGGCGAACCCGGCTTCCTGCAGGTACGTGGCACTCTGAACACCGGTGCCGCGCTCGAGGCTGGCCCGCAGCTGGTGCAGGGCCGCGCGACTGAGGACCAGGCAACGATGGGGAATGAGCAGTGCTGCAGCGTTCATCGGATTCTGAGGGGACAGGGTTAGGCCAAACTACAGCAGTCAACGCACACGGCGCAAGAGTTCTGCTTCATCGATTACTTCCACCCCAAGCTGTTTCGCCTTCTCCAGCTTGCCACCGGCATCATCACCAGCAACCACTGCATCGGTCTTCTTGCTCACACTTCCTGATACCCGTCCGCCGGACTGTTCAATCAACTGGGTGGCGTCGGTCCGGGAGAGCGTCGGTAACGTGCCGGTAATGACATAGGTCTTGCCCAGGAGCGGACCATCGCTCACCGACGCCTTCGGCTCCTTGAAGTTAAGCCCCTGCATGGCAAGATCCGCGATCAGCTTCTGGTTCTGTTCATTCTGGAAGAAGCTGGCCACGGCCTCGGCAATGACCAGGCCAACCCCAGGCACACCATTGATCTCGGCCTCGGTCGCCACGGAAAGGCGATCCATGGTGCCGAAATGCCGGGCCAGCAGCGCCGCGACCGTCTTGCCCACGTGGCGGATTCCGAGGCCAAAGAGGAGGACGGCGAGCGGCTGCCGTTTCGAGTCCTCAATGGCGGAGACCAGCAGGCTGGCCGATTGTTTGGCGAACCGATCCAATTGAACCAGCTGCTCCACCGTGATTCGATAGAGGTCCGCCACGGTTCGGATCAACCCCGCATCGAGCAGCTGGCGTACCCGCTCGTATCCCAGTCCGCGGATGTCCATCGCCTCGCGGGAGGCGAAATGCACCATACCCTCGAGAATCCGACCGGGGCACGAGGCATTGGTACAATATCGCATTGCCTCATCCGGCGGCCGTTCCACCGGCGTTCCACATGCGGGGCAACTGTCCGGCATCGCAAACGGATGAGCCCCGCGCTCCCGGTCGCGCACCGGGCCGATGACCTGGGGGATTACTTCACCCGCTCGAATGATCTCGACCCAGTCGCCTTCCCGAATGTCCTTCTGGGCAATCAGGTCTTCGTTGTGCAGCGTGGCGTTGGAAACGACGACTCCGCCCACTTCGACCGGTTCCAGCACCGCATAGGGATTCAATGCGCCGGTGCGTCCGACATTGACTCGGATTTCCTTGACCCGGGTGATCGCGACTTCGGGGGCAAACTTCCGCGCAATGGCCCAGCGCGGCTCGCGACCACCCACAATGCCCAGGTCCACGTGGAGGTCGAGGCGGTCCACTTTGATCACCACACCATCGGCGCCAAAGGGCAGGGTCGGAATCAGTTTTTCGTATTCGATGATCCGACGGTTGACCCCATCAAGATCGGTGAGTCGAGCCCGGTGCGGTTCGACCTGAAATCCCCAGGCCTCCAGCAGGTCGAGAATCTGCCAGTGGCTCGTGACCGCCAGGGAGCCTTCGACCACTTCCACGTGAAAGGCGAACATGCGTAGCCTCCGTCGCCGCGTGATCGCAGGGTCGAGCTGGCGCAGGGCGCCTGCGGCGGAGTTTCGCGGATTGGCGTAGAGTGGCTCACCCTCCCGCTCCCGCTCCTGGTTGAGCCGGGTGAATGCCGCGTAAGTGAAGTAGACCTCGCCACGCACCTCCATCCGGGCCGGGTGTCCGTCTCCTTTGAGCACCAAAGGCACGTCGGAAATCGTGCGAAGGTTCCCGGTGATGTCTTCCCCCACGACACCATTGCCCCGGGTTGCTCCCTTGATCAGCCTGCCGTTCTGGTAGCTCAGGCTGACCGCCGTACCGTCAATCTTTACCTCGGTCGTGTACCCCGCGCTTCGGATATCGGGGTTGATGCGGATGTTGCGATCCTCCCAGGCCTTCAACTCTTCCGGATTGAAGGCGTTGGCGAGGGAGAACATGGGCGCCCGGTGCGTGTGCTTGGCGAGTGTCGATGCCGGCGCCGCACCCACCCGGAACGTCGGGCTGTCGGGCATCTGTAAATCTGGATGGGCAGCCTCGATGGCCTGCAGCTCACGGAACAGGCGATCGTATTCCGCGTCGGTAATCTCCGGGGCATCGTTGACGTAATAGGCAGTGTTGGCTCGGTTCAACTGGTCGCGGAGACTGGCGGCGATTTGAGCAGGAGAAGGCATACTGTAAGAATAATGCCGAAAATGCATTCGTCCTACGTCGGGAAGGTGCGTGGGATTGGAAACACCAGGATGAAAAAGACGCAGGGCTTACAGAAACAGGTAAGCCGGTTCAGGACTCAATGTCCCGAACCTGGCTTATCAGATCTCAAGAGGTAGTTTTGTTTTTGTGCCCGTCTTACCGCCCCGACGCTTCCTGCGAAATGACTGTCATCGCCACGCCCACCATGCGATCCAGCTCCTCGGCGCTCGCCTTGGCAAGAACCCCTTCGCCCCAGGGTCCCTCCTTCGCCGCAAACTCTTCCAGCAGTCGACGCATGAACCCGATCAGGGCCGCCTGTTCTCGCTCCCGTGCCCGGCTGACCGCGGTCTCTCCCCGCCGTTCCTGCAGCCGCTCAAAGCGATGCGCATTCCGCAGTGCCTTGGCTGTCAGGTTGGCGACGACCTGGACAAAGCGAACGTCGGAGTCGGAAAAAGTTGGTCCGTCCCGGAAGGTTCGCAGAAAAAACGCACCGATCGGCACACCCCGCCAGGTGATCGGCACCACGGTGATCGACTTGACCTTCCGGTTGGCGAGGGTACCCCGGATGTGCTGCAATGAGTTGTCGCTGGCCGCATCGGGAATGAACACGGTCTGCCCCGACTGGAGTGCCCGCCGGAGTTCCGGATACCGATCCAGGTCGACGACGTAATTGCGGATACTTGGGTCTTCATAGCTCGCCACCAGCCGCACCGTTCGCCCACCCCGCTCGGCCAGGAAGATCGAGCATCGATCCAGGCCGAAGGCTTCTCCCAGCTTTCGGGCAATCGATTGCACGATGTCGGTAAAGTGAAGCGACGCGGCGATCTCCTGCAGGATTTCGATGACCGCCAGGAGGTGTCGACGCTCATGTTCCAGCGCTTCCACCCGGGCGTTAAGGCGCTCGATCTCGTCCTGCGAGGGGGGCGTAGTGACGGAGGTCATAGGGCCGAGTATGGAAAAAGGGTACACTAAAGATAGCACACCGGGGGGTCCTCTCGCTGGGGGCAACCCCGCTGGACTGCAGAACCTGGCACTACCCCGGGCGGGACCCGGGATTACCTTCAGTTAACCGATCCCATAACCAGTCACATGCACAGCTCGAGGCCTTATGTCCCATGATGAATTCGCGCTGGACGACGATTTTAAAGATGATACTCCAGGGGCCGCCCACGGAACCAGGAAGTTCATGGTTGGACTGGCGGTGGGCGCGCTGATTGGCGCCGGAATCGCCTTGTTGTACGCGCCCGATCGCGGCGTGCAAACCCGCCGTCGACTGGGTCGACGCCTCAAGCGCCTCCGGGAACGCTCGGGCGAATCGGTCCAGGAGTTACGTGCCGCGCTGCGCAAGGAGATGCGACGCGTCAAGCAAGCTTAGTTGGAAGGAAGGCAAAGTAACCCAACGAAGCCGCGAGTAGAGTGAGTCTACTTGCGGCTTCTTGATTTATACCGGCTTCATCGCGAGCTCCCGGGTTCTACTTGGAGTTACTTTTTCTTACTCTGCTTCGCAGCGGGTTCCCGTTGGCCTCGCTGCGCCGTTCCCTGGTATTCTTTCTGTTCCTGTCGTTACTTTTTGTTACCTGCTTACTTGTCTTTTTTCCCATCAATCTGCGTGAGAACACTCCCTGCGTCTTCGATGTATCGCGGATCCATCACATCCACCACCGGCAGCGTCGCGATCTGGTTGAGGTGTGCTCGCGCCTCGGTGTAACGACCTCGATCGATGTATACCAGGGCGAGGTCCAGGTGATGATAAATGTTTGTCGGGGCGAGGGAAACCGCCTTCTCCATGAACTCAGCGGCATGAGCCCATGACGCCTGGTTGAACACGCTCCCTCCCAGGAAACTCCTGGCGAAGAATCGTTCGAAACCGGAGAGCCGCATGATTTCGGCGTTCCACCGCCCCATGACATGGTAGGCGCCATCGTGGCGCGGATCGAGCTCGATGGCCCTGAGCGCTTCGTCCCGTATTTCCACCGCGCGGCGAACCCGCTCGCGTTTACCCTTGGTGAGTGATGCCCGACCCACGGCGGCGGCCAGCACGAAGTGACCATCCGCGCCGGCAGGATTCGCCAGTGTTGCCCTTCTGGCGTACCTTTCCGCCTGGGCGTACAGCGAATCTCGAGCGGCGCTCTTGATCGTATCCGGCGTTTGCTTCCCGATATCGATCGCCGCCAGCGCGGCTCGCCAGTTCGCCTCATACCCGGTGGAATCATCGGCCAGGGCGGCCTGAAAATGCATCAGCGCAGCTTCCGGATCCCTGGCCTGTACCCGGGATACTCCGAGGGCCATGTGGTCGGCGGATTGTGCGTGAGCGAGCACGGGCAACTTCACCAGGACCAGCAGGGTAGATAGAAACCAGCGCATGGTGTAACTCCTCAATGGGCGTGTCACGGCACAGCTTCATCTCGGCTGACTTGCCAGTAACGACGGGTGCTTCACCTTCCGATGACAACATTGACCAAAGATATCA
>JBDTRF010000013.1:0-28196 GCA_039931815.1 Gemmatimonadota bacterium | reverse complement strand
TGAAAACCGCCGAACGGGAAACCGTTCCGTGAGTTCGAATCTCACCCGCGCCGTATACCAGACTTGGGGTTCCTGGCAATCAAAACGGGGAGTGAGATCCAGTTCTCACTCCCCGTTTACCGCAACCGTTCAGTACGTCCTCGCCTCGTTGCTCTCGATTCTATCGCCCGGGATGCATTGCCACCGGCCGGCTGGCACATCCCTGACACGGTGGTGGCTGCTTCACGCATCGGGTGAACCGCGTGTTCCCATCCCCGTCCTCGAGTGTCCAGTCCACGCTGTCGGCCGGGCCTCCGAGAGGGACATTGGTACGCCAGGTGATATTGTCGATCGGATTCCAGTGCCAGCTATACGCGTCGTTCTGAATAATCGCCGGGCCGGAGCGCGCCAGCAGGTATGACGCCGCCCGGCGATTGATCGTCTTTCTTCCCTGCAGATCCAGCATGGTGGCCGTCACGCTGTCCCCACTGAACCCGCAACCGATCACGTAGGGAGCCTGCCCCGCCAGTTCGAGAATGACGTCGATGTTTCGCACCAGGTCGTGGTTCGCCAGATACGGCTCATACAACCCATCGTTGACAATGATGCTGGTCCGCCCACCACGATAAATCGTGGTGAATCGGCCGGCGGCATCCGTGATGACCGCGCTATCGCCGACCAGCACGCGAATCCCCGCCAGAGGAGAGCCGAGGACGGAGTCCCGCACCAGGCCAGTCACGGTGAACGTTTGAACCGGCAGGTCGTTCTGACTGCTGGTGTCTGCGGCGCCGCCGCAGCCGGCCAGGCCGAGGAGAAGCAAACGATGCCAACGCATGGAATCTCCAGGAACGAGGTGAAAAGCCTGCCACCACGATACGGGTTGGCCCGCCTTCTCGCCAGTCCGGGTGAAATCCGGATCCTTTCTCCCTCGGACCGCATGCCAATCTCGTTGTCCCACCTTGCTTTCACCTCGGCAGGCTGACAATTTCCCCCCCTCGCAGGAGCGATGGCCGAGTGGCTGAAGGCAGCGGTTTGCTAAACCGCCATAGGGGTCTAAAACTCCTATCGAGGGTTCGAATCCCTCTCGCTCCGCTGAAATAAGTAAGCGGTGAGCGGTAAGCGCTCGGCAAGGCTCGATGGTGGTCGCGGTCGACCACTGCCGGTTCTTTGCCCGCTCACCGCTCACCGCTTACGTCTTCCTGGAAAGGCCCATGGACACCCCACGCGTTCGGTTTGCCCCCTCCCCCACCGGCTACCTCCACGTCGGCGGCGCCCGCACGGCTCTGTTCAACTGGTTGTTCGCCAGGAAGACCGGCGGCGTCTTCATTCTCCGAATCGAGGATACCGACAAGGAGCGGAGCACTGATTCCCACACCCAGGTCATCCTGGATGGTCTCAGGTGGCTGGGAATCGAATGGAACGAAGGGCCATTTTTCCAGGGCGGGTATACCGATCGCCACCGGGGCGACGCTGAGCGCCTTCTCCGTGAGGGCAAGGCCTATCGCTGTTTCTGCACGCGAGAAGAGCTGGACGCTCAGCGCAAGGCCACGGTCTCCGGCGCTGAGGCGTTTCGCTACGATCGCCGCTGCTACCGACTCTCTGCGGCGGACATCGAGGACCGGATCGCGCGAGGTATCCCCAGTGTCATCCGCTTTCTCATGCCGCACGAGGAGATCGCCTGGGACGACGCGGTCCACGGCCGGATCAGTTTCCAGGGCCACGACCTGGACGACCTGGTGATTCTCCGGAGCGACAACACGCCGAT
This sequence comes from Gemmatimonadota bacterium, assembly GCA_039931815.1. GTDB lineage: Bacteria > Gemmatimonadota > Gemmatimonadetes > Gemmatimonadales > GWC2-71-9 > DASYPP01. The sequence goes on along the minus strand of JBDTRF010000013.1, from coordinate 26,452 downwards.
TTACAACCTGGCGGTCGTGTCCGACGACATCGAAATGCGGATCACCCATGTCATCCGGGGCGACGATCACATCTCCAACACGCCGAAGCAGGTGGCGCTCTATCGCGCGCTGGGCCACGAACTTCCCATTTTCGCGCACGTGCCCATGATCCTCGGGAAAGATGGGAAGAAATTGTCCAAGCGGCATGGCGCGACCGCCGTGGGCGACTACCAGGACCAGGGCATTCTCCCGTTAGCCATGCGAAATTTTCTTGCGCTCATGGGCTGGTCGCCAGGGGAAGACCGCGAGATCATGCCGGAAGCGGAAATGATCGCGCTCTTTTCGCTGGAAGGGATCCAGAAGAAACCGGCCGTGTTCGACACCACCAAGCTGGAGTGGATGAACGGCCAGTACCTCTCGATGTTGCCCGCCGCCGAGATGCTCGGCCCCGTCGAGCGAGAGCTGGCGCGAATGGGAATCGACGCCGGCGGGAGAGATCTTCTTCCGGTCATCGACAGCGTCAAGGCGCGTTCAAGAACCATTCTGGATGTCGCCCGGCAGGTCGCCGTCAGACTTGATGCCCGCCAGCTTCAGATGGACGAAAAAGCGACCCAGTTTCGCAACAAACTCGGGGATGGCTTCGCCCGGAGTCTTCGCGTCGCCGCCGAGGCGCTGGAACAATTGGGTGCATCCGAGTGGAATGCCGACCGCACCCTCGAGGTCGTGAAGCGCTCGGCCGAAGAGAACCAGATCAAACTCGGCGATGCGATGCAACCCATTCGAATCGCGCTCACCGGCACAACCGTGTCGGAACCGGTCAATGAGCTGCTGGTCGTCGTGGGCCGAGACCAGGCGCTTGAGCGGCTCCGTTCATTCAACGGGTGACAAGATCCCGGTATGCCGTCGCCGCGCGCGCAATCGGCGCCGCGATCGCTGTCTGGACTGCGGCCTGCACTGCTCGAACTACGCCCCCCGTCACGCCGGTCGCTCCGCGAGATACGGTCGTGATTGCGCCTGACTCCAGACCGGCACCAGTACCGCGGGACACGACCCCACCTGCTCCTCCACCACCGATTCGCGCGGCGCTGCCGGTTCGTCTCACGTTTACCGGGGACATCAACCTCGGCACCTCGACCCTGCCCGATGGCATCCCGCCCGATAGCGGCCGGGGTCTTCTCCGTCAGGTCGATTCGCTGCTCACCGGGAATCTCGTGATCGGTAACTTCGAAGGCGTCCTTGCCGACACGGGAACCTCGACCAAGTGTGATCTCCCTCCGTCCCGACGACGGCCTCCGGCCGGGACGATCGCACGTCGGCCCAACTGCTACGCTTTCATGACGCCAACCATGCTGGCGCCACGCCTGGCCGACGCGGGGTTTACCCATCTCAACCTGGCCAACAACCATGCGCAGGACCTGGGATTGGCTGGGAGAATGAGTACCGAGAGTACGTTACGAAACCTGGGACTCAAGGTCTACGGCCCGCAGGGAGAGATCACTATCGACACCGTCCGATCGGGTGATCGTCTCACGATCATCGGTGTCATCGGTTTCACCACGTACCCCTTCGCCAACAATCTGCTCGACATCGACGCGAGCACCGCCGTGGTTGATTCTCTCAAGCGCTTGGTGGATATCGTGGTCGTCACCTTTCACGGTGGCGCCGAGGGGGCCGGTGCGCAGAATGTTCCAGTGGGACCTGAGTACCTGGGGAAAGAGCCGCGGGGGGACCTTCGAACCTGGGCACGGGCCGTTATCGATGCCGGAGCCAGCATCGTTGTCGGACACGGACCCCATGTGCTGCGGGGCATCGAATTCTATCGCGGCCGCCCGATCGCCTATTCGCTGGGGAACTTTGTCACCTATCGAGGTTTCAATCTCGAAGGCCCCCTCGGAATTACCGCGATTTTCAGAGTGGAATTGACAGGAAATGGGGGATTCACGACGGGACATATTCATCCGCTGCGCCAGCCACCCCGGCTGGGGCCTCGGCCCGACCCCGCGGGGGCGGCGATCGGCCTGATGCAGCGCTTATCGAGGGAGGATTTCGGTGCTGGAGCCGCGCGGATCGCGCCTGACGGGACCGTATCGCCACCGTGAGGGTAAAGGCAATGACCTCCCTATGAGATCAGGCCATCCCAGGACAGCAGGCGCAAAACTGAGAAAGCCACCGCCGCGGATTCGTCACACCTGAATCAATATTCTGACCGAGGGAAACGTCCAGGACAGCAAGCGGTTCTCCACTGAAAAACGTTTGGACTCTTCGACTGTCTTTCCGCTGACCATTCCGATTCTAACATTACCGGCGATCAGGCCACTGTCGGGCTCACATTCTTTCGCGTTTTCCCGCGCGACTGTGTCTTTCCTGCCGATGCCCGGGATGACCCAGGCTACCCACCGTAACTGATATGCGGAGTCGGGTCGATCTTCGTCACCATTCCCACAATCTGCTGGCCGGTGATGAACAATGGATAGGCGTTCGTATTGGCGTAGAGCTCGCTGGCGCAATCGATTTGCGCAGTCGTGATTCCCGTCGTCGACTGATGGGGCTGGATGCCTGGCCCGGTGATATCGACAGGACCTCCGCAGCCGGCATTGGCATAGGTGAAGTACATCGATCCGAAGGCCAGTCGATACGAGATATCGCTCGCCACCGACAGGGCGTTGGTAAGGCTACCACCCAGGCTGGTAGTGTCGTCCGCGACCACGACCACTCGCCCGCCCTCCCGCGCGAACCGTTTGAGCTCGTTGGTTTCGCGGTCTGTCAGATATATGTCCGGATTCCAGATCACGATGACCTTCACGCCCGAGGAAATATTCCGGTACGTCACTGCTGTGTCCACTCGCTGAATCGTATAGCCCGCCGTGGTGAGTGCGCTGCTCATTGAAGTGAGTGCCGAGTCGGCGCAGACACCGGCGGCAAGGCAGGCGGCGTTACGGCCTCGATCGAAAATGACTGTGCGCCCGGAAGCCCTCGGCCCCGTCCCGCCGAACGTGACCAACTGGCTGGCAAGTCCGCGGTTTCCCGGCTGGGAGGCGAGCGCCGCATCGGTCAGCATGTAGGTATCGCCCAGCATGATGAGATCCCCGCCAGGTGAGGGGGGTGACCCCACCGTCACCTGGGAACAGGAGGTGTCCGCCTGGATGCTCGCGCAGACGCTCACGGTGGACGGCGAGGGAACCACGCCGGGCGCGGAATACGTCCCGTACGGATCCACCAGGCCCACCACCGAATCACCACCCGGAATGCCGTTCACGCTGAAGCTGTAGGAACCGAACTGTCCACCGTACACGCCGATATACAACGAGGATCCAGGAAGCACCTCGGCCACGGTCGGAGTGACCGCCACCTGGCCTGGCGCGAAGTACACCACGGCGGCACCCTGGCTCCCGTTAGGCGTCTGGGCATAGACCACCGCCGAGCTCGTCGAGCTGGGAACCTTCAGTCGTCCCTGCGCGTCAACCACGATCGACGGATCGTCGGTCTGCCAGTTGATGTAGACGCCCGGCACCACCTGGCTCGAGGAATCGTACGCCTGCACGTCCATGAAGGCGGTATCACCAAAGGAGAACACCGTGTCCGCCGGCGTCACGTAGAGATACCAGACGTTGGAACCCGGCCCGACATACGTGATCGGGATCTGGGGGGACGCCGCGGCATTCCCCGCTCGAACTACGATCGTCTGCTGACCGGTGAAGAGCTGCTGCCCGGCCTGCGTTTCGTACGAGAGCGCGACCACGAGCGACTCGGCGCTGGAACTGAGAAGGAGGGGGAGCCGGATCGTAAGGCTGGGCGCAGCAGGCATGAAGGGGATGGTTGTGTCGATGATGACCGCCCCCGCCTGATTCTGCAGCGTCAGGTGGATTTGTTCCACTCCCAGCCCGACGGCGAACCGGCTGAAGTTGGGAGGAAGTTTCGGAGCTATCTGGAGTCCACTCACCGAGGGCGCACCGGGACCCGTGCCCTCATCCCGCAACGAGCAGGTTAATCCCGAGAATGCAACGACGGCAGCAACGGCAAGGCGCAGGACCAGGCGTGACCTGTTCACAGCTAAGCTCCGTTATCAGTGACACTTACATGGTGGAAACGGGAATGGAATACCGAGGGAGATCGGGCAAGAGGTGTGCCCGGACAGGAGCGGATGTCAGCGGACCTGGAGGAGTTGCGAGCCGACGGCCAGCTGGGCGCTAGACCAGGACCCCCGTGCGCCAGCGCCAAATCTTGGCCAGCAACTGATCGAGGAAACCGTTAATCACAAACGCATCCACGGCTGCGGCAGTGGAGGCCGTATCCATTCCCCAGAGACTCGTGCGCTTGAGTTCTGCCTCAAACTCGGCCTGGATGAACACGCGATCCTCCTGACTCCAGACGGTGGGGAGAATTTCCGAGAATTGCTGGGAGACACCATTCACCCCGGGTCCGCCGACGGCAATGGTGGGGTTGAGATGAAAGATCCGATGTTCCAGGTACCACACGTCCCCGACCACCACCGCGCGACGAAAGGCGTGCCCCGCACCCCGGCGGTCAATCTCTTCCTTGAGCCGGTAGGCGAGCGGACGATCTCGTTCTTCCGCGCGGATGTCCGTCCCGGTGACGAGGATGACGGTTTCTTCGGTGTCGACAAGTTTCATGGCTTGGGCGCATCCTCGGGCGGTGGCGGAGGGGTTTCCCGCTGAGCCCGTTCGAAATCGCGTTCGCGCTGTTTCCGTTCCCGGATCTCGCGAATCGCGCGTTTGAATTCATCCATATTTTCGGCCCGGCGCGCTGCCTGCTCGATGTCGGCCCGAAGATTAATTAGGTGATCGAGGGCGTGAGCTTGATCTCCGCCCTGGGGCAGCGGCAACAATGCCAGGACCGCCGCCGGAATCTTGAGTCCAGCAATATAGATGTACCTCGAATCAACTCCGAATTTCTTGCCGGCCAGGTTCGTGGTCCAGTCGGGAAGCCTGGCCTGGGCTCCCCGTTCCGCGTCGAGGGAGTCGAGGAAGGCCTGCATGATGACGGTGACGGCACTATCAACGCGCTCGACATGGCTGCGCTCCAGGTGTTTCGCCAGGTCGGCCGGAGAGACCGGCACCGGCCTGACCCAGAGAACGCCTTCACCGTAGGCCGGGGCAACGGGGATGAAACCGGGACGACGGTTGGCGGCGATCGCCCCGGTGTCAGGCGGTGCCGGGTCGGGCGACGGCTGGGCTTCGACATGGTCAGGAGCAATTTCGACCGGTCGTTCGCTGGGGACACCGGACGAACTTGGTTCGGCAGAGGCATGGCCTGGCGTGGTAGCCGCATCCACCCGGGGCATCCAGTACATCATCGCCTCCTGGCGGCCGGCGGTCGGCGCTGGAGGGAGGACGACCAGCTGTCGTTGTTTCGGGAGGGTGATATCGGGTGGTCGGCTATCGACCGTGCCGAGCAGGGCAACCAGCAGGTGCAGCACAACGCTGACCGCGAGAGCGACTCGCGGCCAGCCACGCTGGCGAGGGAAATTCAGGTCAAGCGGTCGCCGCAAGAGACTCACTACCCAGTGCCGGGCGCACCCGGCTCAATCGTTGAACTGCTTCCACCAATCGCTCGGATGGCACGGTGAGCGCGATTCGGAAATACCCTTCTCCACCCTTACCAAACGCGCTGCCGGGCAAAACGAGCACACCTTCATTATGTAACGCGCGGTTGGTGAAGTCCGCTGAAGGTTCATCCCCGGGAAGCTCCACCCAGAGATACATGGCTGCCTTCGGTGTTTCGACCGGAAACCCGGCCGCACGCAACGCTGCAGTCGCCGCGTCCCGCCGCTTCTCCAACTCCGCCACGATTGGCTTCACCAGCGTTTCAGCATGATCGAGGACCGCGGCGCCGGCGTGCTGGATCGCCAGGAACGGCCCGGTATCGACATAGGACTTGACCTTGGTGAGCGGCGCGATGAATTCGGCGCGGCCTGCGGCCCACCCGATCCGCCAACCGGTCATCGAAAAGCTCTTGGACAGCGAAAAGAACTCGACCGCGACCTCGCGCGCGCCCTCGACATCGAAGATACTGGGCGCGTGATATCCATCGAATCCGATGTCACAGTACGCGTTGTCGTAGGCGAGCAGGATATCATACCGCCGACAGATCGCGACGGTCCGCTCGAGATACTCCATCGGCGCTATCGCGGCCGTCGGATTGTTGGGGTAGTTGAGAAAGACGATTTTCGCTTTTCGTAGTGTCTCTTCCGGAATCTCCTCGAGTTCCAGGAGAAAATTCGTGCGGGCCGTGAGCGGGTACACGTAGGGCGTAGCGCCGGAGAGAATGCTTCCTCCCATGTACGCCTGGTACCCGGGTTCAGGGACAATGGCCACGTCACCGGGGTTGATCACCGTAAACGGCAGGTGCGCCAGCCCTTCCTTTGAGCCAATCAGCGGAAGCAGCTCGGTGGCGGCATCAAAGTGATGACCAAACCTCCGCTCCATCCAGGCCGACGCCGCCCGGCGGAATTCTGGCAGCCCCTGCTGAAAGCCGTACTTGCTGTACGCCGTCGTCTCCAGGCCCCGCGTCATGGCTTCGACCGCGACGGCGGGGGGCGGATAGTCGGTATCGCCCGCACCAAGGTCGATAACATCGAGGCCCTGTTCAATCAGCATCCGCTTGAGTCCCGGCAACCGCGCAAGGGGATACCCGGGCAGGCGATCGACAAACTCACTGTGCTTGATCATTGGGACTCCCCTGGCTTGGTGCTCTCGCATTGCGCGGATCGCGTTCGCCCAGCGCAGGTGTGGCCCCAGCCGCCTTGACTTCACCAGCACCAGCCTGGAATGCGCGATATGCGACAGGCAACAATTGTCGATCCTTTAGCCCGAGACCGGATTCGACAGCACGCCAACGCCCGGGATCTCGACCTCAACCACATCCCCAGCGGAAAGCTTTCCTACGCCGGCCGGCGTGCCTGTCGCGATCAGATCTCCCTTTTCCAGTTTCATGATGCCGCTGATATATGACAGCAGGTACGGAATGGAGAATTGCATCTGCGACGTCGTCCCCCGCTGACGTTCAACACCATTGACCCGACAGATGACGGTGAGAGTCCGATAGTCGAGACCGGTCACGACCCGCGGGCCGACGGGACAAAAAGTGTCGAAGCCTTTCGCGCGGGCCCACTGCCCGTCCGTTTTCTGGAGATCGCGGGCGGTCACGTCGTTGAGACAGGTGAAGCCGCCAATCGCCCGCTCGGCCGCGGCCTCGTCCGCATGGGAGAGCGGAGCGCCGAGGAGCACCCCGATCTCGGCTTCATACTCCACCTGTTGAGATGCCGTGGGCAGGATGATCGATTCCCCGGGCGCGATCAGGGCGCTCGGTGGCTTGAAAAAGAGCAGCGGCTGCTGGGGCACTTCGTTGCCGAGTTCACGAGCGTGCTCGGCATAATTACGACCGACACAGACAATCTTGGAAGGTGTGACGATCACACGCTGGCTCCTATTCCATAACGGGCAAAGAAGTCCTCACACTTGGCCAGAACCTGGCTCCAGCTGCCAACCACCTTTTCCGCGCGGGGCAGGCCGCTGAGAATGAGCGGGCCGTAGCGCTTGGTCACCACGCGCTTGTCCAGCAGCACGACGACGCCAACATCACTCCGGGAACGGATCAGTCTGCCGAATCCCTGTTTCAATTTGAGCGCGGCGTGCGGCAACAGGTATCCCATGAATCCATCCTCCCCCTGCTCTGCCAGCCGCTCCAGCCGAGCCTGGGTGATCGGCTCGTTCGGGACCTTGAAAGGTAGCTTGGTGAGAACGAGAACCCGGAGCGCCCGACCGGGGACATCGACGCCTTCCCAGAATGAATCGGTTCCCAGGAGAATCGCGTTGCCGGATTCCCGAAACCGCCGCAGGAGCGTATCCCTGGACCCCTGGCCCTGCACCAGCAGGGGCCAGCGATGTCCCAGCGTGGCACCAAGCTCGGCGGCCACCCGGCGAAGCGCGGCATAACTGGTAAAGAGGACGAACATCCCGCCATCGGATGCATACGCCAGATCGGTGACAACTCGACAGACGGCCGCTGAGTGACCCGGCTCGTCTTCCCGGGGCTCGGGCAGATCGGTCGGAATGCCAAAGAGACACTGGGAGGGGAAATCGAAGGGCGAAGGAAGGATTTCCCGAACCGTGACGGGGCTGTCCTCGCCGGAGAGACCGATACGCGACTCGAGAAACCCGAAGTCTCCACTGGCGGCGAGCGTCGCGCTGGTCAGCGTAACGGTCTTGAGCTTGTCGAAGAGGAGCTCGCGCAGGAGCGGAGCCAAGTCCAGCGGAACGGCGGCGAGGGAAACCTGCTGACCTTTGGCTCCGGTGCGTTCCAGCCACCGGACGGTGGGGGTCCCTCCCCGCGCTGGACGCAGGGTGGCATTCAGCGCGTCCGACACGCCGTCGAGACGACGGACCACGGCCCGAAGTTCCAGCAGCAGCTGACCGCGGCGCTCGCTCTCGGGGGCATCCTGCATGCGGTCCGCAATGGTCTCGACGTGTTCTTTGAGCAGGCGAAAGGCGCCAAGAGTGGCATCGAGCTCGGTGCCCAGGCCCTCTGTCCACACGGGATCCCCAGGAAATTCATCGTTCAGCCGCATGACATGACCGGGGACTGATTCCAGCCGCTCATGCAACCGGAACAGGAGCGCCTCCGCCGAGCGCCGGGCCTGGTTCAGCGTCGGCAGCAGGCGCTGATGGAGGAGATCGAGACTGGCGCGACTCAGCAGATCGGATTGGCTGCTCAACTCATGCGAGAGCGCGGGCGCCAGGCCTTTGCCATTTCGCTCGAACCGGTTGAGCAGGCGTCGAACGCCACGTGACCCCACCTGCACGCCGAGATGGTTGGCCGCCACGTCCTCGAGATGATGCGCTTCGTCGAGTACCAATCGCTGGTACGGGGGAAGGACCGCCGCCTCCTGCCAGTTGTCCTGGGCCAGTCGGACCGAAAGATCCGCGGCGAGGAGATGATGGTTGACGACCACGACGTCCGCCTCGGCGGCCTTGCGACGCGCACTGAAGAGGAAACAGCGATTGAAGTGAGCGCACTTGATCCGGGTGCAGAGATCGGCCTCGGCGCTCACCTCGTCCCATACCTCCGGACTGGGCGGAACCGTGAGGTCGCTCAATGTTCCATCAGCGGTGTGACGCGCCCACTGGGCGAGAGAGTCGAGCTCATCGAGCTTGTCGGCCTCAAGCAAGGAACGCTGCCCGGCCATGGTCTGTTGCAGCCGGGAGAGACAGAGGTAGTTGCGCCACCCTTTGAGCAGGGCAAACGTCGGTGTGTGCTCGTCGGTGGTGAGCGCGTCGCGAAGCAGCGGAAGATCTTTGGAGAAAAGCTGTTCCTGCAGATTGATCGTATTCGTGCTTACGACGGTACGCTCGCCGTTCGCCTTGGCCCAGGCGAGGGCCGGCACGAGGTAAGCAAACGATTTCCCAACGCCGGTGCCCGCCTCGAGCAGCACGACGCCGCCATCGTTGTAGGCATCACTGATGTAGGAGGCCATGTCCCGCTGACTGGGGCGATCCTCGTAGGTTCCGAGGATATTCGCCACGTCTCCCCCCTCGCTCAGGGAGGCGACAACGGTGAGCGGGTCGAGCGGGACAATGACGCGACTTCGAGGTACTTCCACCACCACGTACAGCTGGAGCGCCTGATTGTCGATGATTCCGAAGCCGATGCCGCCATCATGCGCGGTGGCCGCGACGTTGAGGTCGGCGTTGGAAGGATCGAGTCGCCCACTCGGGTGATTGTGGAGCAGCATCTCCCCGCGTTCGGCCACACCGGGCAGCGCCAGGACCATATCGACCGTACCGCGGGCGACCACACGCGCGCGCACGACGACGCCGGACTCATCGAGCCCGGCGACAAAGGAAACCTCCCGGCCACCGGCCGCGGCGATTTCGGTTGCCAGATATTCCTGAATGGCCGGAGCAATCCGGTCGCCGAAGAGAGCCGGATTGGACACTACGGGGCGCGCTTGAATTTCATGGGAGGAAATCTAACCGGCGGGTGGGAGAATTGGATGCGGCTTTATCCGGTTCTCCGTGTCAGGTTTTCAGTTCGCGTTTTTTTGCCGCCGGAAAGAGAACATTGTTGAGAATCAGTCGGTATCCCGGTGAATGGGTATGGAGCGAGAGATCGGTTGGCTGGTCGCCGATCTGGTGCTGGGGATCCTCGGGATCGTGCCCGCCAAAGAAGGTCCAGGTTCCCTCGCCCCGCTCACCGTGGATGTATTTCACCCACTCTGCGCCCGGCTCATCGGCCAGGATAGTCAGGCCGTGTTTGAGCGTGTGCCGGGTGAACGACGTCGTGAGACCGTAGAAATCGGGGATAACCTGGCGATGATTCTGCACCAGCATGGTGGCGACCGGGTCGATTTTCGCGCTGAAATTAAAGAGGGTGAACGAGCCGAGCGGCTGACGTCGATCGGGGGAGTTGACCTGGTGCCCGTCGATATCCGAGAACTGGGAAACGGTAGGACTCTGGAACAGGGTCGCGTTCTGGAATGCAAAGGCCTGGTCCCAATGCATCTTGCTCGCGGCGGCGGGGTCCATAGGTGTTCCGTCGGCATAGGCCGCGGCGATATCCACTCCATTGCTCGCCAGCGCGAGATCCAGGGTTTCGGTCGCGGTGCACATTGCGAAGAGGAAACCGCCCCGCTCGACGAATTTCGCAATGTTCTGGGCGACCGCGCGTTTCTCCGCTGGCACCGAGACGAAGCCGAGAGACTGGGCCGTATGCGAGTTGCGATCGACCATATCGACCAGCCAGGGCGCGCCGGCGTAGTTCAGATAAAACTTGGAGTACTGGCCGGTGAAGTCTTCGTGATGAAGGTGCAGCCAGTCGTACAGGTGAAGCTTGTCGCCGATGACGTCGGGATCCCAGACTTTCTCGAACGGGATGCCGGCATACTGCAGCGCCATGGTGACCGCGTCGTCCCATGGTGCGGCGTTAGGTGGTGAATAGATCGCGACCTTGGGCGCCTTTTCCAGCGGCACCGCGTCCATGTTCTCCTGCTCGATCTGCGCCTTGATCCCGGCGACCGCGCCATCATCCAGGGGTTCGGCGGAGACGCCAGCCAATGCGGCATCTCGTACCGTGGCACTGTCCGCCGGCACCAGGAATGACCCGCCCCGATAGTTGAGAAACCATTCGCTCTTGGCGCCCCGCTCCAGGGTTCGGAACGTTACGCCGTACGCCTTGAGGTGGTCGCCCTGGGAATCATCCATCGGGATGAGCAGCCAGGTCGCCGCTCGCCGAACGTTGAGTCGCTGGAGGAATGGTCCAACGGCCGACGCCGCCAGCACCCCGCCGCCTGTCTGTCGAAGAAACTCCCGTCGTTTCATGTTCGTGGCACCGCCCCTCGAATCTCATCGAGCAGACGTCGTGCCTGTGGAATCACGGCACTCTGTGGATGCTCGAGTATCAGTTGTTCAAGAATGGCCTGACTCTCCGCGCCTCTCCCGGTGCTGTTGAGCAGTCGTGCCAGCTCGAGAAACGCCGCGGGAGTGGTTGCTTCGGCGCCGGCAGCGGCCGCAGCGCGAAACGATTGCTCCGCCTGGTCCCTTTTCCCGCCCGCCAGCTGGAGCCTTCCCACCTGTAATCGCAGCTCGGCCCCGCCGGCGTCGGCCGGGAGTTTTCCGGCGAGTCGTTCCAGGCCCGTGATGGCCTTGACGGTATCGCGTCGTTCGAGATCGAGGAGCGCCGCGCCAAGTTCGGGAAGACTGTCATCCTGAATCGGCTGGAGCAGTGCCAGGATCGCCGTGCGGCTGGTGGCGTCATCCCGACTTCCCGCGAAAGGGCCCGCGGCCCGAAGCAGGGTGCTGGCACCGGTGAGATCGCCGCGGAAGAGCTTGAGCCTGCCCGCGAGATCCAGGCCTTCCACCGTACTGTCATCCGCAATCGCCGAGTCAGCCCGATCGAGATTGCCGGCCCGGGCCCATCCCATCGCAAGGCGACGTTTCAACTGCTGAAGCTGTTCGGGAGGCAATGAACCCTGGTGCTGACTCAACTCCCGGGCGGCCGCATCGATCTTCCCCTCATCGAGCAGCACCGAGACGAGCGTCCCGCCGGCATCGGCGGCAACGCCGCGCGGTGAGTTGGGATCGCCTGCCAGGGTGCCCAACATCCGCCGCGCTGATTCGCTGTCTCCCGCCTCGGCGTAAATACGGGCGGCATCAAGTCGATATCGCGATGCCTGCGTTCCCGTCGTACGCGCGGCCATCGCCTCCAGCGACATTCCCTGGGCGCGCTTGGCATCGGCGGTCGCCGGAGGCTCCAGCGCATCCTGAAACTGGCGTAGGACTTCAATGGCCTGAGGCCCACTCGATGGCAACGCGCCGCTGAGCAGTCGAAACCCGCTGACCGGATCGTTCCAGCGCGCCATAAGGGTTCCCGCAACCTGGCGTGCTTCGGCGCTTCCTTCTTTTTCCAGCTCACGCAAAACCACAGGCCGGTTTCGATCGGGAGTGCCACCGAGTGTATTCAGGGCCAAGGCTCGGTACCCGGGCAGCCGGCGAATGGCCTGGGCCCATTCCCGCGCGGCGGTTGGAAAATCCTCTTCCAGTGTCGCCAGCTGGGCGACTTCCGCCGCGAGCGCATCGGGCCGCTTGAGCCGCTCCCGGGCCTGGACGTAGGTGCGCCGCGCTTCGGCCCGGTCGCGCCGGGTGAGCGCGAGGTTAGCCCATTCCCGGTAGGGGGCTTCATCGTCCGGTTGAATCTCGACCCAGCGATCGAGGACTTTGCGAGCGCTATCGGGTTTTTCCAGGGTAGCCCAGGTGCGGAGCGCGACGCCGTAAATCCCGCTTGCCGTCGGCTTGGTGGCAAGGGCGGCCTGGATCTGGGGGACGATGTCGGGAAGGCGGTTGAGCGCCGTGAGCGCACGTTCCAGTCCCAGCAGGGCGCCGACATCCGCCGGCTGTGCCTTGAGGGCTGCGCGATACGCATCCGCAGCTCCCGCATAATTCCCTCGACGCTCGAGGTCGAACCCCTGGGTGAGGTTGTCTTGCTGAGCCCGGGCCGGGACCGCGAAGACACAACACGTGACTGATGTCAGCCATGCGGCATGAATGAGCCAACATCTCACGCCCGAGCGGCGACCGCGCGTTGCAAGCGTCTTCACTGATTTCGACCTTGCGACAATCGCCGGAAATAGTCGACGACCAGGCGCCGTTCTTCCGGCGAGAGCTTCTGAAGGCTTTCCCAGTCCGGCATCCGGATGCGATTGTCATCCCCCAGGAGTTTGGTCCGAAGCGCGGGAGGAAGGCTGAGGCTGTCCCCGGTCGGTGTCTTGCTCTCGCGCTCCTTGTTCTCGTCCTGCTGCTCTCCCTGGAGCGTGCGGCCAGCATCGAGCATGCGACGGAAGAGACGTTCCTGCCGCTCGACCGTCTCGCGATCAAGCCGGCCCGATTCGAGTCGACGGGCCAGGTCTCGCGCCTCCCGCGCCAGTTCACCGGCGCCCGGCGCGTCCCCATTGGCGCGCATGCGTTCCAGCTGATCGGCCATGGCCCGCTGCCGGGCGCCCAGCTGCTGCAACTGCTGCTGCATGCCGGCGCTGCCCGCCATCGGCAGCATTCCGGAAGCATCGCGGCTCATGCCTCCCTGCTGCCCCGCGAGTTTCTGCATCTGCTCCATCGCTTCCTGCAGACCCGAACCAGAACCGGAGCCGGATACCTGTCCTCGACTCCGGGAGAGTTGATACGCGGCGGCGTTGAGCGCATCGACGGCTTCACCGGCGGCATCCGCGGCTTCGCGGGTATTCGGCGCACCCGTGGCGACGGCTTCACGGGCCCGCTGCATCTGCTGCTCCGCTCTCGCCAGGCTGGTTGCGATCTGCGGAGACACGAGCGCGTTCTTTCCGGAAGCGCCCTGGATTTGTTCCTGCAGTTTCTGGGTTCCTTCCTCCAGCGCGCCCTGTTCGCTTCGCGCCGCCGCCGAAGCGTCACCCCGCCGGAACTGCTCGGCCAGCTGGAGTTCGCGCTCCGTGATGCGACTGGTTTCTGTCATCGCACGGTCCATGGCGGCGGTGACCTCCTGCCGCCATTCCTTCTGCATCTGCTGGCCTTCCTGGTTGAGTTGCTGCCCCAGCGGATCCAGCTTCTGGGCCGCCTCCTCGCCCTGCTTGCGAGCCTGCTGCCGCTGACCCTGGCTGGCGGACTGGGCCGCCTGCTGCATCTGCTGCGCCGCCTGCCCGGCCTGCTCCGCGGCAGATTCCATCCGGTCGCGGCGGTCCTGCTGATCCATCTGTGGCGCGAGATCCTTGAGCGCAGCGGCCAGGGAATCGGCCCGGCGAGCGAGATCTTTCTCTTCCGCCGCGGACCGCGAGGAGTCGGTGTCCTGCTCCGCCCGATTGGCCCAATCCTTCTGTTCCTGCGCCAACTCGGTGGATTCGGCGGCCAGATTCGCCATGTCGCCTTCCACCGCCGCCCGGCGGAACAGCTCCCGGCTTCGCTCCAGTGCCTCCCGCAGATTCTTCTGCGCCTCGGCCAGTTGCTGCAGCGCTTCCTTGGCGCGCTCAGGATCCAGCTCGGTCAGCGCCTGCTGCAGTTCAGCGAGGCGCTGTTTGAGCTCCGGCGTCAGCGCACGATCGAGCTGGTTCTGAATCTCTTTGAGCCGTTCCTGCCACGCAGGATCGTTGAGCCCTGCCGCCTCAGCGCTCTTCTGCAGTTGTTCCAACTGCTCCTTCAACGCCTCGGCCCGGGCCATCATCTCCTGCTGCGATTCGGCCACGGCCTCCGCTTTTTTCGCGGCCTCGTAGGACATCGATTCTTCCGACTGTCCCCGATTGTTCTGTCCCGAGCTTGGACGTTGCCGTTCCTGCGAGAGATCCTCCGTACTCCGTTCCAGCCGCTTGCTCTCGGCAGTCAGTGAGTCGAGGCGATTGCCCACGTTGTCGGATGCCTCGCGCGCCGCGGCCCGCACCTCGGAGAGGGTCGCCAGGCGAAGGACATATTCCCGCGACCGACCGGTGTTCCCCCGCGGCGAGTTGTCTCGTGCCTGGACGAAGTAGCGGATCGTGTCGCCGGGCAGCAGGCCGCGACCATTCAGGTTGAAATCGAAGTTGAGAACGGCATGGTCGGCCTTGGCCGCGGGGAGCAGCACGGATTCACGACGGGCAGGATCGGTCAGCCCGAGCCTGCTGACGCGACGGCTTTCGACTTCCACGCTGGTGACCCCGTAGTCGTCTTCCACTTCAATCACGAGGGGTAATCGCAGGCTGAGCGGTGCGATGGTATCGGCGCCGGGCACCGGGACCGTCACAACCGGGCTGCTATCTGGAATCACCTTGATGGGGAGCCACACGGAATCCCCGGCCAGGGGAGTGCCCCCCGCGGTCATGAGTCGCAGCTGGTAATCGCCCGACGTCGCTGGAGTGAACCTGCCCTCGAAATGGGCGCCGGTGATTTCGAGTGAGTCACGATGCTGGCGAGAGACCCAGGCTCCGGCCGAGAGGGGCGCGGTCGCCGCGCCGTCCGTGGTGAGGGAGGTTCCCAATGGGAGAAGAAGCGTGTCACCCGAAACCGGGACCGGCTCATCGTCCATCTCGAGGTAACGCGGATAGTGCGCAGTGACGGTGAGGTTGCCGAGAAATGCAGGAATACGGACTTGAACCTCGATCGTATCGGAGCTCCGGCCGCCGGCGGTAAGTCGCGCAAAAAGATCCGTTCTCAGCGGACCGATCGACTCAATACCCCGTCCGGTCGAATCGAGCGTGACTCGCTGGGCCCGCCAGGCCTCACCGGGTCCGCGAAGCCAGAGTTGACCTTCGCGTCGGCCAATGGCCTTGAGACGAAGCTCGACCATGCCACCGCGATCAACCTGGTCATTGACGGCGGAGATGGTGATTGGTGCGACCATTGCCTCCCATGCGTCACCCGGATGCCACAGTGCCGAGGCCGGACCGCGGACCGGTCCCGCGGAGAAGAAGATGACAAGGCCCAACGCGCCAAAGACAACGCCCCGAGTCGCATGTCCCCGGAGGCCCTGCCGAACCGGGCTGAGCGCATCGTTTCCATCCCGAACCACTTCAGTGGCCCTCGCCTGATCTGCCATCGCGAGCAGCGACGCGCTGATTCCGGGAGCCGGGACTTCCAGCAGAGAAGAGATCGCGCCGCTGCGCCAGGGACCGTGCTCCTCCAGGCGACGCGCAGTCCAGTCCGAGGTGAACCGCCGGCTGTAGCGCCAGGCCACGACCACGAGGGAGCTGGCTGCAGCAAAGGCCAGTGTCCATGCAATCAGGACCCAATACGGCGCATTGATCCAACCCAATCGCACTGACCAGGCCAGCGCGCCCAGGATGAGTGTGGCCGCACCGAGTCCCAGCCCCCACCACGCAAGCGCGTTGAGCCCTCGAAGAGGACGAACAAGCTCGCGCACCGCGGCAGCGGTTGGACGGGGACTCATCCGCCGAATCCTACGGCATAAGCGAAGAGGTTTACCCCCATTTCCAGCGCGGCCTCATGTTTCTCTGGTGGATCGTGATGGACTTCGAAGTCTTCCCAGCCATCGCCCAGATCCGACTCGTAGGAGTAGAACACGACGAGGCGCCCTTCGATGAAGATTCCAAATCCCTGGGCCGGCTTGCCATCGTGTTCGTGAATCTTGGGTATCCCGCGGGGGAAGTTGTACACCAGGTGGTAGATCGGGTGATCCAGGGGCACTTCCACCAGCGGGTGGTCAGGAAAGAGACGGGCCAACTCCCTTCGTATGGACACGTCCATCCCGTAGTTGTCATCGGCGTGCAGAAACCCGCCCTGCAGCAGCCAGCGCCGCAGGACGACGAGGTCATTGTCGCTGAAGTGGACATTGCCATGGCCGGTCATATGCAGGAACGGCACGGTCCAGATATCGTCCGAGGAGAGACTCACAACCTTCTCGTCAGGAGCCACCCGGAGTGTCGTCCTGGTCGCGATCGCCCTGGCCAGGTTGGGAAGGCTGGAAGGGTTCGCGTACCAGTCGCCGCCGCCTTCGTAGTGCAGCCTGCCCACGGCGAGTAGAGGCGCCGTTTCGGAGGGTCCACGCGCCGGAGCCAGAAATAGAACTGCCAACGCCAGGAGTGTTGATCGGCGAAAAGTCGCGCTATGAAACATTCTCCAGAGTAGACTCTGGCTCGGAACCGTGTTCATCATGGCTGTAATATAGAAAGGTTACGACTGCCTGATGGGATGGATTGAGGAAAGCGTTTCTCACCCTACCCGCCAGCGTCCGGGAAGGTTTCCAGCTCAGGAAGGAATATGGGGGACCCGGCGGTACACTTCGTTGCGAGGGAGTCCGGTTTCTTCCACCAGCCTCTGTACCACATCCCGGCGTGTCATGCCCTCCGCCAGCAATTCGGCGCCTCGTCCTTCAACATCGATCAGGGCCGGATCCTCCTCCACTGAGCCGCTGAATCCGGCCAGGACCACCGTGATTTCACCGCGAGGCTCGGTCTCCGAGAAGTGGGCGACCAGTTCGTCCAAGGTCCCTGCCCTGATTTCCTCATGCAGCTTGGTAATCTCGCGCGCGACGACCGCCGGTCTCCCGGGTTCGGCAGCCTGGGCAAGATCGGTCAATAGTCCCACCAGTCGTCCTGGAGCCTCGAAGAACAGGACCGTCACCGGCTCCTTCACGGCTTTCTCAATGAACCGGGCGCGCTCTTTTCCTTTTCTGGGAGGAAAGCCGAGAAAGATGTACCGGTCTCCTGGGAATCCGGACGCGGACAGCGCGGCGGTGACGGCTGAGACGCCAGGAATTGGTACAACCCGATGGCCCATTTCTCGGACCCGTGAAACCAGCTCTGCCCCCGGGTCACTGATCACCGGCGTACCGGCGTCGGAGACCACGGCGACATCCGTTCCCTGGGCCAGCAGTCCGAGGATGTCTTCAAAGCGCGACTCGGCCGAGTGTTCGTGAAAGCTGATGAGACGGGGATGGGCGTCAAGATGGTGCAGCAGTTGTCGGGTGTGACGGGTGTCTTCGGCGGCCACGCACCCGACTGTACGCAGCAGATCGGCGGCGCGGAGGGTGATATCACCAAGATTGCCGAGCGGAGTCGCCACGATGTACAGGGTTCCACCCATCAGCGGGCTGACCGGTTGGCGAGTCGGCCAGCTAGCCATTGAACCGGCTCCCAGGGCCGCCGGAGGGAATCGTGTCGAAGGATGCCGCACGAACAGCAATGATGCGATCTACTCATCCCTGATTTCAGCCTCCGGGCTGTTTCAGTCAGATTCCTGCATCCCTGGATCCGTCTTACCAATGAATGCGCCACGGCAGTCGATCGTAGAAACCCGCCGCCTGGAGCACATATCGCTGGTCCTTGGTCGCTTCCCGAATGACGCGCTCGGCGAAGCCGGGTGAAACCAGCTCAACCTCCTGCAGGATTCGCGCAGTCCAGTCAGCCAGGCTGCTCGTCAGCGCATCCGCTGCGATGGGCAGTGGTGAATCCTCGTCCAGCTTCGGTGCCGTGAGAATCATGAACGATGGGAACGAGGTCGAAACCGCGACGCTGGCGCGTTCCCCTTTTCGTCGGCCTTCGGTCGGAAGCTCATTCTCCACCGCCAGGGAGATCCGCTGGAACAGTTCGCGGTAGGTCCGGATCTGCATCAGCGGCGCCTGGACCGGAACATCCCCAGCCTCCGTCACCAGCGTCCCCGCAATAGCGGGCGGCGATCCATCAGCCCGGGATTCGAACAGCGACTCCATATACCGGACGACCGATCCCCCCGTGGGGCGATCACAGAGGTACCCCCGCAGAAAACGACCTGCGTCGAACTTGAGAAAGTTGACCCGCCCCTGTGAAATCAGTTCAAGCACGGCCGAGAAAGATTCATTGGCCAGTGGCGGGAACACCTGCTCCGGATCGCGCGTATCGACAAACCGCAGCTCCGATGGGCCGGCGCAGGCGGCATACATCCAGTTCAGCTGCTCGTTGGATGCCGATGCGTAACACAGCTCACTCCGTTCCGGATCGGCTTTGAGCCGGCGCAGCGCCTCGGTGATGGCGATGATGGCCCGACCGGCTGGTCCAATGCTCGCCGCGTTGATCACCTCGCCCTGGCGGAAAAAGAGCAGAACGACCTCTTCCGGGAGGTATCCGACCAGGTAGCCATCCACTCGGCCGTCGCGGTCGCGCTTGGCGAAGGAAATCAGGTTATCGAGATGGACGAAGATGGCCCTGGTCCGGGGCAGCATGACACCGGACGCGGGAAAAGTGAGATCGGAAATTCGAACGGAAGAGTTGAGCAGGCGGGCGCTGCTATAGCGCATGGGGCCTCTTGGAAGCGGCAAGACGGCCAGGATGGAACCGCCCGAATGAAGACGTCTTGACCGACGCCTTCATTCCGCGGGTCGTGACCGGAGAACTACCGGCCCAGGTGCTGCTGAATCTTACTATCGAGGACGCTCTTGGGCACCGCACCGATTACGGTGTCGACGTGCTTGCCGCCCTGGAAGAAGAGAATCGCCGGGATCGACCGGATGTTGAATTTCATCGCGGTTCGCTGGTTGGCGTCGACATCGACCTTGGTCACTTTGATCTTTCCATTGTACTCACCGGCGAGTTGTTCCAGGACGGGAGCCACGATCTGACAGGGTCCGCACCAGGTCGCCCAGAAATCGACCAGCACCAGCCCTTGCGCCTGTTCCACATCGGCGGCAAAGGTAGCATCCGTAACCTGCGTTGTCACCGAATCTGTTGCGCTCATGTTTAGTCATCTCCGTTCAGCTCCACTGCCCGCGAGCAGGGACGCCGATTACTTTAGCCGCACGCCGTCGATCGGCGGCGATCGTCATGGTTTTTGCCTGGAGCTACGGTGCCCCAAACACCCCGAATAGCCCACATTGGTGTCGCGGTCCCGGACATCGAGACGGCCCTGTCGTTCTATCGCGACGTGCTCGGCCTGGTTCCGCATCCGCCGGAAAGTGCTGACGGTGCGACGATCGTTTCCCTGCCCTTCGGTGATTCGGAAGTTGAGCTGCTTCAACCCAGCGATCCTGCCAGTCCTATTGCCAGGTTCCTCGAAAAACGGGGCCCGGGCATTCATCACATCTGCTACAAGGTGCCCGACCTCGACGCGGCACTCGAGCGGTGCCGGGCGGCCGGCTACCAGCTGGTCGATGAGAAGCCACGAATCGGAGCCGGTGGTCGGCGTATCGCCTTTCTGCACCCCAGAAGTACGGCCGGCATCCTGCTCGAACTTACCGAGTAGAAACCCCGCAACGTCACCCTGGGTTCCCCGTCATCGCGGCGAGCTGTCCGAATTGCCGCACGGGCGGCCGGGGGGCCCGACTTTCTCGAGGTCGAACTCGTTGACCAGCCATTGGTCGTTGCCAGTCCGCACCATCGTAAACGGGATGACATTGACGCAACCGGGTCGAGTCAGCTCTACCTGGAGAATGCGCTGGTTGGCGTCGCCCAGCTTGGGATCGTTCGACAGCACCCGAAACCTGGCGCCGGCCAGGTAGGTCTGGACGATGACCATCCGTTTCTGGTAGTCAGCCGGAATCCCGGTGACGCCGGCGGCCCCGCGGGACGTTCCCCAGGCGGCCGCCATGCCGGTCAGATTACTATCGACCGAGGCCTGAAGAAATGATTTGAGTGCAGCATCGGCTGCGGGAATCGGGGTGACCTGGGCCCGACCTCCTCCGCAAGCCGCGAGGAACAATGCCACGAGCGGGAGTCCGCGTTTCATCATCACATCCGCCAGGAAAATTATCTGCCGAAGTTAACGGCCACTTGAGCCCCGAGCAATGACCGCGATGACTGCACCACGTCTTTATATCAACATCGATCACGTCGCCACGGTGCGTGAAGCGCGTAAGACCGATGAACCGGATCCCATCGAGGCCGCGCGACAGGCCGAGGCTGCTGGTGCCGAGGGAATCACCGCGCATCTCCGGGAAGATCGCCGCCACATTCAGGATCGAGATGTCGAAGGATTGTCTGGCGCCGTGCGCGTGTTCAATCTCGAGCTGGCGGCGACGCGGAAGGTTGTCGATATCGCCTGCCGACTCCGTCCCTTCCAGGCAACGCTGGTCCCCGAACGCCGGGAGGAGATTACCACGGAGGGAGGTCTCAACCTCGAGGTCCATACCCCCCGGATTCGAGAAACCATCCAGCGCCTCACCGATGCCGGCTGCCGGGTGAGCCTCTTTATCGACCCTGATGCCGCCAGCCTCGCACGCTCCCGCGACCTCGGCGTACCAGCGGTCGAACTTCACACCGGGCGATACGCCCACACCTGGCGGGAAGACAGTCGTGCGCTGGAGGAGCTCGTCGCGGCGGCTCGCCTGGGGCGGGAAATGGGCCTCGCCGTCCACGCCGGACACGGGCTGACCTACCGGAACGTGCAGCCGGTCGCCCGAATCGCTGATATCGAGGAGTTAAACATCGGCCACAGTGTGATCAGCCAGGCCCTGTTCGTGGGAATCGGACCGGCGACACGGGAAATGGGGCGCCTGGTGCGAACCGCCCGAGCGGTTTGACCAGCCAGCATGTTGCCCTGCGTTCGTTAAGTCCTTACACTATAGGCAGCTACGGAGAACCACACTCCTGACGCCACCCACGTTCTATCCATTCCCAGCATTTCCTGAGGCCGGATGAGTTCTCCCATCGGGATGGCCGAGTACTTTGCAATGGAGTCAGGGGAGTATCTCGATCGCCTGAACGCCATTGTCTCGCACGAGACCGCGCCGCCACCGGAGGAAATGGTGAGGTTCGCGCGGGCCCTTCGTGGCAGCGCCCTCATGGCCAATCAACCGGTGGTCGCCCGCACGGCCGCGGGACTCGAAGCCGTCGCCAAGGCCTATCGGGAGAATCGCCGGCCCTGGGATGCTTCTCTTCGCGACCGCTGCCTCAAAGCCGTCACCGATCTCCGTGCGCTGGTGCGCACCGCCGGAAAATGGAGTGACGAAGAGAGCACGCGCGCCGAGCGGCTCGCACTCGATCTCGAATCACTCGGCGGCGTGACCTCTCCGGCGGGTCCTCGCCCGACTCCGCCGCCGAGTGGCGCGCCAGGAACCGACGCCGGAGTTCGCGCCTTTGTTGCGCGCGAAGGCGCGCTCACCGCGAGCGCGCTCGATCGTGCCGCCCGCGCGTTGCGAACTTCGCCGGAGGGTCACGAGCCCCTGTACGCCGTGCTTCGTCGCCTGCAATCGCTTCGCGGGCTTGCGGCACTCACCGATCTTGCCCCGCTTCCTGATGTCCTGGAGAGCGTGGAACGCGCCGTCGGTGAGCTCACGAGAATGTTCGCCCCACCGCCCTACGTCGCGGATGTGTTTGAAGCCGCTGCCCAGGCGCTCGCGCGGGGATCGCGCGACGTGGCCCAGTCGGGCCGCCCTTCGCCGGATGCAGACGAGCCCCGTCGCTTTGCCGAGCTTCTGCTGAAAGCCTTCGCCACCGAGAGCGATGTCGTCCCGATCGAGTCTCTCTATAGTGATGGCCAGAATGGACTGGTGAAAGCCGGGACCGTGGTGCGGGAGAGTCCCCTCACGACCGTGGAGCTGGTGAGCCAGGGCGAGCGCCTTTGCGAAGTCGCCGATGAGCTGGACCGGGCGACGACCCCGACGTTGCGGGACCTGCGGTTGTACGCGATGGTGGCGGCGCTGCGTCCATTGGAGACCGCGACCGGCGACCAGATCCCTCACAGCCTCGCGGCCTTTGCCGGGGCCGCGAGGGAGTTGATCGCACAGGGCGGCGTGGCCCGCTCGACCGCGGACTTCGCGACCTGTGTGCGGGAGACCGGCGCCGTGCTTCGAAGCCTGGCAACACCTTCTGCCGACACTCACCCCGGAGACCAGATCGAGGCCCTGGCTCAGCGGCTGCACCGCATGGGCGCACCAGTGTTCCGACCGGTCCACTTTGCCCCGGTGCCAGACAGCGAACCAGCTTCTGCCCCCCTTCCGAAGCCCGCTCCTCCACGGCCTTCGCTCCCTGCCTTTTCAATAGCGGACGAGCGCGATGTCGTTCCGATCGAGTCGCTTGCACCCGATGAGGTCGCTCCCCCTCCGGTTAGCGAATCCCGAGCCGCCCCGGCGCCGACACCGGTGACACCACCGCAAGACCAGCCGGGCCTCGAGGGGAGTTACCTGACTCTGTCGAGGTTGGTGCGAGCGCGGCCGATGGGGTCGGCTTCCCTTGAAGAGTTGCTGGACACCTCGAGGTGGGCCAAAGTCGCACCGATAGATACCGAGAGCGATGTGGTCCAGATTGATGAACTCTGCTACCGCGGCCGTGGCGCGGTGGAGCGGGCCGCCCTGGTGCGGCGGGAGATGAACAGTGTTCTGGCGAGCGGGGTGAACGTGGACCTCCTGCGCCCCCTGCTGGATGAATTGCAGGACCTGGTCTCGCTGGCACAGGTACCCTCCTGAAGCCCTCGTTCCTTGAGCCGGCTCGGCCGGCCTCCAGCCGACCTGGATCCATGAGCCTCGCCCGGTGACCCCCCCTCATCCAACTCCCGCGCGACATGCCTGGTGGCAGACTCTTCTCGCCATCGGTATCTCGGCGGCGTTCCTCTACTGGGCTCTCAAGGGAATTCATTTTCGGGATGTGCTGGCCCAGGTGAAGGCGGCCCACGTCCTGCCGCTGATCGCTACGGTGATTATTGCCACCAGTACATTCGGGCTTCGCATCTTCCGCTGGCGGATCCTGCTCAAGGCCAACGACGGATCGTCGCTGCCCGCCGGGTCGCTCTGGCACGCCATCGCGATTGGCTTCATGGCCAACAATGTTCTGCCGTTTCGCGCCGGCGAGGTACTCCGTAGCCTGGCGATCACCCGGCTCACCCGGACACGTATCACGGCGGCGCTTTCCTCCATTGCGGTCGAGCGGCTGTTCGATGGCGTCGCCATTGTTTCTCTCCTTACGATCGGGCTGCTGACCTCGGGACTTCCGGCGTCCTCGACGATTGCCATGGCGGGGAAGGATGTCCGGATCACCCACATCGCGGTGGTCGCGGGCATCACGTTCGCGGCGGCGATGGTGATGGCGGCCATGGTCGTGGCCTTCCCGACACTGGCCGAGAAGGTCGTTCGCAAGGTTGTCCCCTTCCCCAGGCTGGCGGAAAAACTCGTCGCGATGATCGAAGGCATCGTGCACGGTCTCTCGGTCCTGCAGTCACCGCTCCGGATCCTGGCCGTCGTTGCGTGGTCGCTGGGGATCTGGCTGGTCAACGTCACGTCGTTCTATGTGGCGTTCAAGGCGTTCGACATCCCCGTCAACTTCGCCGGTGCGATGATCATGCAGGGGATTCTCGCCTTTGCCATCTCCGCGCCCACGGCACCGGGATTTCTCGGCGTCTTTGAATGGGCAATCAAGGTCACCTTGCTCTTGTACATGATCCCGGAAGACCGGGTGGTTTCCTATGCGCTGGTTTATCACGCCACGACCTTCGTTCCCATCACGCTGCTCGGCGCCTGGTCCCTGGCTCGCACGGGTTTGGGACTTAAGAATCTTCAGGCCGATGCGGCGACGGGTTGACGCGGATTTCTATTGCACATTTCTGAACAGCAACGGCAACAGCAAACAACCCGCCCGGATGAGATCCTGCTGACACCATGACGCCTTCCGCCGTCCGCATCGCCTGCCACGCCAAGACCAACATATTCCTCCGCGTTCTCGCGCGGGAAGCCGACGGATTTCACGGCGTCGAAACCCTATTCTGCCTCCTGGGCCTGGCCGATGAACTCGTCGTCGAGCGGCGCGAGGGGCATGAGATCACCATCGACACTGGTGGAATGGACCTCGGGCCCGACGCCGATAATCTCGCCGTCCGTGCGGCGGCCGCCGTGCTCGAGGCGACCCGGCGAAGGTTTGGTGTTCACCTTGCGCTGACCAAGCGCATCCCGGTGAGAGCGGGCCTGGGCGGCGGCTCCAGCAATGCCGCAGCGACGCTCTTCGCGGTCAATCACCTGGCCGATAACATGATACCGCGCCACGAGCTGCTGCAAATGGCCGCCCGCCTCGGCAGCGATGTTCCTTTTTTTGTTAGCGGTGGTCCCTGCGCGCTGGCGTGGGGCCACGGCGAGCGCATGCTGCGGCTCCCACCTTTGCCATCGGCGCCGGCCCTGCTCCTTATTCCATCGATCGGCGTGGCCACCGCCGACGCCTACCGATGGGTGGACCAGGCGCGAATGGCTGGCGGCGGCCGAGGCGCGGTGGCGCTGGATCTTGATGCGCTGTCGAGTTGGGGAAGTGTGGGAAGGATGGCGGGCAACGAGTTCGAATCGGCCGTCTTCGGCCATCATGCTGAAATCCGCTCGGCCTTTGAAGCCATGACCGGCACCCATCCCCTGCTCTGCCGGATGAGCGGGTCCGGCTCCGCAATCTTTGCGGTGTATCGGAGCGTGAGGGAGCGGGACGACGCGAAGATGATGCTGAGCCCGAAACTGGGGCGGACAATCGTGACGGAAACGGTGGCGTCGACCCCATTGGGACCTGAAGGCATCGTTCCAGCGTAACAATGCGGTTATTTTGGTGAACGGCAGTGGTTGCTGGCCCTTCGTCCAATGGCAGGACAGCAGACTTTGGATCTGCGAATGGTGGTTCGAATCCACCAGGGCCAATTGCACTCAGCTTCGCTAAGGGGCAGTTTGATGGGGCAATCTGCCTCCCCAATCGCTCCTTAACGTTGCGGCAACATTCAAGGCTACGTCGCTTCTCAACCCGAGCACCTCATCCTCGCTGTCCCCGCCGCCTGATCGCGTACCTGCTCGTACCACACTTCTTGTGAAGCCTGTCCTTTGTCCTGATCTCAGCTACATATTCTTCGAACACGCCTAGGTTTCAGTACCACCTGCTCAAGGGTGTCAACATCGGCGACCGATGACAACTCAGCAGCGTTCCAACGTCCTTCCAGCCCCAGCGTGCATGACGTCTTTCACTGACATGCCCTTTCGGGCGGTGGCCCACCGACGACGCAGGACGTGCCACGATCGATCCGGGTAAGGCCCGCCTAGCGTCTCTGCACGATGGAGCCATTGGGCTGTCACCCGGACGCTGACGGGAGTGTGAGCGGCTCGGGTCGGAGCGTGCTACTGTAGCTCGTGCGGATGCTGGGGATCCGCGCCCCCATTTCACCATGGCCCAGTGTCCTGCAGCATCCCGCGCGCTGTTCGACTTCGCCGTAGTCGCCGGCCTGCTGTAGCTCTTCTCTTCATCGCGGGCAGGCTAACTCCCGCCAGCTCATCGGGGATGGCGGTGGTCCCTGACCACTGGCCGGGCTGGTATCGTATGGACATGGGTTTCGCGTTGAGGTGTAGGCGTCGGCGAGGGCGAATGATCGGCGACCGTCACCCCGGATGGCTCCGACTCCCACGTCAAAGGGTAGTGGCCGGCGTTCACATCAGCCATGCTGATGTAGTGTACCCGCGCAATTGTATCTGCTCGAATGTCCATCATCCGGAAACCCTGAAAGTTTGGTCCAGGGGCAAACTCGTTGATAGAGGGATCGGCCCGCGTGTTGGTGCAGGGTCCGAGGGCTGCCGTTTGAACTACGATCGGGCTAT
>JBDTRF010000012.1:0-28424 GCA_039931815.1 Gemmatimonadota bacterium | reverse complement strand
ATGAAACGTGCCGCTCACGCGCTCCGTGATCGAGGTCCAGAACCGGCTCAGCCCTTTTTTTCGCGAGGCGCTCACTGAAGGCGTTGTGGAGTATTGCGAAAAGAAGGGGATCGGATTTCTGGCCTACAGCCCGACCGGGGGAGGCCGGCTCAACAAGAAGCTGCCTGACCACCCGGTGATCGCCCGGATCGCGCGCCGTCACCATGCGTCGCCCCATGCAGTGGTCATCGCGTGGGTCCTGGCCCAGGGGCGAACGGTGATTGCGATTCCGGGGGCGCGAACAGAGGATCATGCCCGGGATGCGGCCCTCGCCGCAGATCTCGAGCTGGATGCCGATGATCTCGGATCAATCGATGAAGCCGAGTTCTCGATAGCGAAATAACGGGGCGGGGGACCGGTTTGGCCTTCGGTCCCAGGAGTGGTCTGGTTTCACTCCCCCGCGCGTCGCCCACCTTATATTCCAGCAATGCCTCCCATTCATCGTCGCCAGACCAGCACCGTCTTTGTCGGTGGTATTCCTGTGGGCTCGGGCCATCCGGTCGTCGTCCAGTCCATGACCAACACGGACACGGCCGATGTGCCTGGCACCATTGCCCAAGCGGCGGCGCTGGCCCGCGCAGGCAGTGAGCTGGTCCGGGTCACCGTCAATAATGACGCAGCCGCCGAGGCCGTGCCGGATATCGTGCGAGGACTCGCCGCGCAGGGAACTCCGGTTCCTATCATCGGCGACTTTCATTACAACGGGCATCTCCTGCTCACGCGTTACCCGGCCTGTGCCCGGGCGCTGGCGAAATACCGGATCAATCCCGGAAATGTCGGCGGGAAAAGGCATGATGAAAATTTCCGCGCCATCGTCGATGTTGCCATCGCCAATGACAAACCGGTCAGGATCGGCGTCAACTGGGGCTCACTCGACCAGGCTTTGTTGACGGAAATGATGGACGCGAATGCATCGGCGCGTGATCCCAGGACCGCGCGTGAGGTGACCATGGACGCCATGGTCGAGAGTGCGATCCGCTCTGCCGCCATGGCCCAAGCGGCCGGGTTGCCCCACGACAGGATCATCCTGAGTGGAAAGGTCTCCGGCGTCCAGGACCTGGTCACGGTGTATCGCATGCTCGCCATGCGGGGTGATTTCCCACTTCACCTGGGGCTGACGGAGGCCGGACTTGGCTCAAAGGGGATTATTGCAAGCACCGCCGGCCTGTCGATTCTCCTGCAGGAGGGGATCGGAGATACGATTCGAGTTTCTTTGACGCCCCCGCCAGGCGGTGACCGAACTGAAGAGGTGCAGATCGCCCAGCAGGTGCTGCAGTCGCTCGGGCTCCGGAGCTTCACGCCCCAGGTCACCAGCTGTCCGGGCTGCGGCCGGACCACGAGTACTTTTTTTCAGCAGATGGCCCAGGACATCGAGCGGTATCTGCGAGATCAGATGCCGGTGTGGCGGTCTGAGCGCCCCGGCGTCGAGGAGCTGAAAGTCGCCGTGATGGGATGCGTCGTGAACGGCCCCGGCGAATCCAAGCACGCCAACATCGGCATTTCTCTCCCCGGCACGTTCGAGGATCCCAAAGCGCCAGTCTATGTGGACGGCCGGCTGGTCGTCACGCTCAAGGGAGACGCCATCGTGCCCGAGTTTCTCCGCATTCTCGATGGTTATGTGGAATCGCGCTATTCGCGCAGCTGATCCTGCGGTCACCTCCCGCCCGGTTCCGCGTCTCGTCTCGATCGCGACCGCTTGCCCGCGCGCCTCAACCTATAGCATGCATCACCGCCCGCTTCTCATCCCTGTCTGAGCCCAGGCGTTCGCCCCGCCCGATGGCTCCCTGTTAGATTTGGCCTGTGATATCAGCCATCCTCACTCTGAGCTCCCCGCTTGAGCAGCTGCTGCGAGAACGCCCCTTCGCCGCAGTCCCGCTGCTCTTCGCCGCCGGCGTCGCCACCAGTCTCACGCCATGTATCTATCCCATGATTCCGATCACTGCCGGGGTGCTGGGTGGTGCGGGCGCCGTGGGCCGTTCGCGGCGAAAAACGGCGCTGCTGACGTTCACCTATGTGATGGGGTTGGCGCTGGTATATGCTACCCTGGGCCTGCTGGCAGGTCTGTCCGGGAGCCTCTTCGGCGCCATAAGTGCCAACCGCTGGGCCTATTTCACCATTGGGAATCTTCTCCTCGTGTTCGCCCTGGCCATGTTGGACGTCATTCCCGTGACCGTCCCCGGGAAACTGATGTCGTGGGCTGGCCGTATCGGGGGTGGATCGATGGGAGGGGCGTTTCTGATGGGTGCTACCTCCGGCCTGGTGGCGGCTCCCTGCGGTGCTCCGGCGTTCGCCGCAGTCCTGACGTTCGTCGCCGCCACCCGGAGCGGGATGCTCGGGTTTGTTTACCTGTTCGTGTTTTCGCTGGGGATGACGGCGATCCTGGTCGCCGTGGGCCTGTCGAGCGGGATGCTTGCGGCATTGCCCAAAAGTGGTCGGTGGCTCCTGCTGGTGAAACGAGCGGCCGGCGTCATTCTCCTCCTGATGGCCGAATACTATTTCGTGCAAATGGGCAAGGTATCATGAAAGCAATTCGGACACTCGCGCTCGTGCTGGGTATTGTGGGAGCTACCTCGGCTGTTGGGTGGGCGCAGGATGAGGGCATCTCGGTCGGAAGCGTCGCACCGTCGGTGACGGTGAAAGACCTTGATGGTCACCCGATCAATTTCGGGGACCTGGTCGGGAAAAAGCCCATGTTCATTGAATTCTGGGCGACCTGGTGCCCCATCTGTGAAAGCCTGCTCCCCCGGGTCCAGGCGGCGCATGCCCGCTTCGGCGATCGTATCGCGTTTATTGGAGTCAATGTTGCCGTCAACCAGACACCAGAGCGGGTCAAACGCTATCTCACCCAGCACCGGGCACCGTTCCAGGTAGTCTATGACGCCGATGGCGTGAGCACCCGGGCTTATAACGCGCCCCAGACCTCGTACATCGTCATTGTTGACCGCGCCGGTAAGGTCATTTATACCGGGGTGGGCGTCGAGCAGAAATTCGAAGAAGCGCTTGCCCGTGTCGCCGGTCCCGAACCGGCAGAGCGATAACCCATTCAACCTGAAAATCATGGATGCAATGAACCGACTAGTCCCGAAGCGCCTGATAATGGCGGGCCTGCTCCTCCTGCTCCCTGCCATCGTCCAGGGTCAGCAGACCCAGGGCCCCCCAACGGCGGTGCTGGTTTCCGGACCCGAATTGGGCGAGATGGCACCCGAGTTCACGCTTGCGTGGGCGACCCGCGACAGCATCGGGCCGGCGGGCTCGCCTTATCGCCTGGCTCATCGACGGGGAAAGATTGTTGTCCTCGCATTCTATCCTCGAGATTTCACCACGGGATGTACCGCCGAGCTGCGGACCTTTGGCGACCAGTATGAAACGATGTTCGGCAAGGACGTCGAAGTCGTTGCGGTGAGCGTCGACAGCCTGGAGACCCATGTTCGCTTTGCCAGCAGCCTCAAGCTCCCCTTTTCGCTCCTGAGTGACCCCACGCAGGCTGTGGCGAAGATGTATGGCAGTAATGGAAGCGAGGGCAGCATGCGTCGTACCGTCTATGTGATTGACCGGGACGGGCGGGTCTTCTACCGGAACCTCCGTTTCGGCGCCCTCGACCCCAAGGCGTACGATGAGCTGAAGGCGGCGATTCGCGAGGCGAGGGGGAGTTGAAGAGAGGGCCAGACAAGCTGCGTCGTCATTTTCCAGCCTTGTTCGTCTCCATCGAGCAACCAATCATGCCTTCAACGAGGAGCTTCTCGGTGGCCAGACTAACCGCGTTCGCCCGCAGGTTCTTGCCACTGCTTTCTCTCGTCCTGGGCGTCAGTACGGTGTCCCGCGCTCAGCAATCTTCCCAGGTCGTACAACACTGGAGCCTGGATAACCTGCGGGCCGGATGGTGCGTCAGTTTCCTCATTGATCCCGCCATGGCGAACGACGACCTTCCCCGCGGCTTTCGGGCTCGCGCTGCTTCAACGTTTCCCGGTCTTTCCCCTGCGCTGAGCACGCTCATCCGGAATGAACCGAATTATGCCACCTGGATTCCGTCCCAATTCTGTGCGGGCCATTTCGACCAGGTGAAAATCGGAGAAACCGTTCTGGGGGATGCCCGGCCCGCGCTCAATGACACCCAGTATCTCGGGATGTGGCTGATCGCCGGAGCGCCGATCGCGCCTGCCCCGGATTCGGCGACACAGACGTTCTTCCTGGCGACGCTCCGGACGTCCAACTGGCGTCTGATCCGGCTGGCGGAGACTGCCCTGATCCCGGCCGAGTATGCCGAGCCTTTCGCGGGCAAGGTTCCCGAGAGCATCGAGGATCGATATCGAGTAAAAATGGGAGGGACCTCACTTACCTGGGATGGCCACCGTGCGGGGGACTCAGCCTGGACCGCTCCCGGGATTCAACAGAAGTGGTGGGCAGTCAATACCCGGGGCGCACGAATCATGGCCGATGTCCGGATGCAGCCAGACAGCGCACAGAATGTCGCGGGAACCCTGCAATTCACCGGGAAGGATGATCTCTCCAAGAGCCTGCGCGCCTCGCCGATTCGCATGGTTGGCCCCCTCATGTGGGGTGGGTCAGGGTCCATCGAGTTTACGCGGTAACCCGGTTTTCCTCACGAAGCCCCTCCGATAGCCGGGAGGGGCTTTTTTCGGTTCGGAGCAGGGCGCCCCCTGGATGGCATGGTTCTTCCTGATTCCACTGTGGGTCTCAAGGCTCTTTTACTCAGGGTACGGCAATGGCAAGTATTGGTCATCTCGCGGTTGGCGCCGCCCTGGGTGCCGCCTACAGCATAAAATCAGGAAGTCGGCCCCGTCCCACCATCATCGCGTTCGCCCTCCTCGCGCTGGCCCCGGATCTCGATCTGACGACCGCCCTGTTTGGCGTACCCCGCGGGACCGGATCGCCCCTGGATCACCGGGGATTCACCCATTCCGTCTTCTTTGCCCTTGCCATCGGTGGTATCGTGGGAGCCCTGGTCAAAGGCAGCCCCATGAGGCGGTACTTCACCGGCCTGTGGGCCTTTGTCGCCTTGGCCAGCCACGGGCTTCTGGACACCATGAGCCGGCTGGGAAACGGACCGATGCTGTTCTGGCCGTTCAGTAATGCGTTCTATGAGTTTCCCCTGCGTCCGATTCCCGGCGTTCTCACGGCCCAGCACTACCTCACCGTTCAGGCGATTCCCACCCTGGTGGTCGAGACCATGCTCTTCCTTCCCTTCATCGCCTACGCCATCGGCGTGTTCTTCCCTGGGGGATATGTGGAAAACCGGGTTCCAGCAAAGGTGCTTCCCGAAGCCTGATTTCTCCCGATTCGAGCCTCACCAAGGGAAATGAGCGGCCTCGTGGCCGCTCTCGCATTTTCTGGCAGGGAAGACCCCGCACACAGGCAGCGACGGACGGTGGCGGTTCAAAGCGGCACAGGGCGTCACAGTACGCCGTGTAAAAGCTCGATATTCATTGAAAATGAATATTTGTCCGCCCATAGGCGACAGTGTCATTAGTGGTTTTTCAACATTTAAACTGACTTTTACTGCTATGTTAATAAACCACTTAGGGGATTCACTTAAAGTGGAAAATTACTATGGCGTGTAACCCATTCTTCCAGATACAGATGAGACACCATTTCCACGGTTTCAAGTTCTGCACATGTGGAGAATTCGTTTTATCAACTTGCTTGTGCGTAACTTGGCTGACCCTTTGTCTTGCGGTCGAGGGTGCTCGGAAAATGTTGGTTTAGACCTGTTGATTGTGTGGAAAACTGCCCCGTGGGGCCGATCGCCACAGCGAGTGTTCCGGCCTGCCTTGGGGGTCGCTATGTGGAAAACTCAAACGGTCGAATCCCGTTTCAGCTGGCGCTTGGAACACCTTATCTTGGCAGCATGATACGATCAGGGTTCATCAAAGCTCGGCGAGTCATGACCATGGTTCCCGCCGCTTCCGGAGACTCGATATTCTGGACGAATGGTCGGGTGGTTGAGGTCGGATCCGGGTCTGACATCGCGCGGAGGATCCCGGCCGGGACCCCCGAGTTCGACTTCCCTGATGCCATCATCACCCCGGGTTTCGTGGATTCGCATACCCACTTTGTCCAGTGGGCTTTGGGGCGAAATCAGGTTCAGCTCGCCGGGGCGGGCTCCCGGATTGAAGCCGTCGCACGGGTCGCGACGGGGGTGCCGGTCCAGGGGTGGGTCATCGGCCAGGGCTGGGATGCCAATCACTGGAGCGATCCGCCAACGCGCTGGGCACTTGACGCGGTCCAGATGGGCCCCGTTTACCTGGATTCCCTGGATGTTCACGCGGCCTGGGTCAACTCCGCCGGGCTCACGGCGGCGGGAATTACCAGGTCATCCCGGGATCCCGATGGCGGGAGAATCGTGCGGGACTCAAGCGGAGAGCCAACCGGTCTCCTTCTTGAGCGAGCAGTTGAACTGATGCTCCCCGTGCTTCCGGTGCCCCCGCTCGATGTCCGGATCTCCGCGGTGCTCGAGGCTCAGAAGGAGGCCCATCGCCTGGGGATCACGGGCATCCACAACGTCGAGGGGCACGCCGCATACCAGCCGTTTTCGGTCCTCGATCAGCGTGGCCAGCTGCGTCTGCGGGTACTTTTTCATCACCCGGTAGCGGACCTGGCCGACCTGGTGGGCGGCGGAATACGGAGCGGAGAGGGCTCGGCCTGGCTGACCGAGGGCGGTATCAAGATGTTCCTCGACGGGAGCCTGGGAAGCCGTACTGCCTGGATGCTCGAGCCCTACGAAGGGAGTCGAGACCGGGGCATGGCGATTACCAGCGAATCGATGGCATCCCAGGCGATGCAGCTGGCGGCGGAAAACGGTATTGCGAGCGTAGTGCATGCCATTGGGGACGCCGCCGTCCGTCGGGCCCTCACCCTTATGGAGGGTCTTTCCGGTACTGCAATTCGCCATCGGATTGAGCACTTCCAATGCGTTCACCCCCAGGACCTGGAACGGGCCGCCCGTGCGGGCATCGTCCTGTCGATGCAACCGG
The DNA here is from genome assembly GCA_039931815.1 of Gemmatimonadota bacterium. Taxonomy (GTDB): domain Bacteria; phylum Gemmatimonadota; class Gemmatimonadetes; order Gemmatimonadales; family GWC2-71-9; genus DASYPP01. The sequence goes on along the minus strand of JBDTRF010000012.1, from coordinate 21,393 downwards.
CCCATATCCTGACAGACATCCCCCTGGCGGAACGGCACTGGGGGGCCCGAAGTGCGGGGGCTTACGCCTTTCGCAGCCTGTTAAACACGGGGGCCGTGCTCGCATTCGGCAGCGATACACCGGTCGCCTCGATCGATCCCCGCGATGGGGTGTTCGCGGCCATGAGCCGGTCCTCTGAAGCGATCACCGGTTCGTGGTTTCCGGAGGAACGGCTTGATCTCTCGGCGGTCATCCGGGCGTATACTGCCGCTCCGGCGTTTGCTGCAGGCCTGGACGATCGGAGAGGAACCCTGGCTCCCGGGATGGATGCCGATCTCGTGGTGTGGCAGACACCGGCGGAAGTCGAGCGGGCCGATGGATCGGCCTTTCGCGCCGGACACGTTGCCCTGACCGCGGTGAATGGTGAGGTGGTATACCTCAGGTAGAAGCGTTCTGTCTCACAGCCTGTCTGTGGCCCATGCGTTTATAATTCGCCACTCGTTTTTCCATCCACTTCATTGGTCCCAGCTATCAATGCCCCGATCCGGGATACGCCGCACCAAGATTGTCGCCACCCTGGGCCCCGCCTGGTCCAGCACTGCCCAGATGACTTCACTCCTTGATGCAGGCGTCAACGTGGTTCGCATCAACGCCTCTCACGGAACTCCGGCGATCCGGGAACAGTGGATTACCGATCTCAAGTCCGTCCTTGCCGAGCGCCGGTCGACCGCGGCGATTCTCCTTGATCTTCAGGGTCCGCGTATCCGGGTGGGCGATCTTCCTGTTCCGCTTCGACTCCAGACTGGCAGCGAGGTCGTGTTTGCACCCGAGGCGACGGCGAGTGGAACCGAAATTCCAACGACCTACGAGAACCTGGCCAAGGACATCACGCCGGGCGCCCGGATCCTCCTCGACGATGGTTTGCTCGAGGTTGCCGTTAATTCAGTGGTGGGCGATCGGGTCCGGGGCGTCGTCGTGTACGGCGGGGAGCTTAAGTCTCATAAGGGGATGAACCTTCCGGGTATCGAAGTGAGCGCGCCGGCCCTGACTGAGCGAGACCGCGAGGATGTTGAACGCGCCGTTCGCATGGGGGTGGATTTCATCGCGCTCTCGTTTGTGCGTCGTCCGGAAGACATGGAGGAGCTTCGCAGTCTCGTTCCCCGGACCATCAAGCTGATTGCGAAGATCGAAAAAGACACGGCGGTGCATAACCTCACGGAGATTATCGAAGTCTCCGATGCGATCATGGTCGCCCGGGGCGACCTGGGCGTCGAGTTGCCCTTCGAAGAAGTCCCCCTCATGCAGAAGCGGCTGATCCGGGAAGCCAACCTGCAGGGCAAAACGGTCATTACCGCGACCCAGATGCTCGAATCCATGGTGCATGCGCCCCGCCCCACGCGGGCCGAGGCCTCGGATGTGGCGAACGCGATTCTCGACGGCACCGATGCGGTGATGCTGTCAGCGGAGACTGCGGTGGGTGAGTTCCCCCTGGAGGCGGTGCGAGCGATGGATCGTATCGCGCGCGAAATGGAAGCCAACTCCCGCGGGCGAAGCCCCGCCTATGAGGCGGCAGTCGGGTATTCTCGTCGGAAAGGCGAGGACGGAGATCGGAACCTGACCGTTCGACCGCCGCCAGTGCGGACCGAAGATGCGATCGGGCTCGCGGTCTGTGTCGCCGCGGAATTGCTCTCGACTCCGCTGATTGTCTGTTTCACCAGCAGCGGATTTACCGCCCGGAAAGTCGCCGCGTACCGCCCCCCGGTGCCCATCTTCGCCGTGACTCCCGAACCGGAGACCTATCGCCAGCTCTCGATGGTCTGGGGCGTCGTGCCCGCGTTCGTCGATCATATGCCGAACTACGATTCCATGCTGGAGATCGCCCGTCAACGGATCGTTGAGAGCAAGCTGGCCGAGCCGGGGCAACCGGTGGTGGTGACAGCGGGCGTCCCGTTCGATGTGCCAGGAACGACAAACCTGTTGAAGGTGGAGCATGTCTAGGTCGCCCGATCACGGGGTGACGCGCCCGGTGCAGCACGATTCCACCGGTGCATCGCCACAGCCTGCTGCGTTTCTCTTCAATCAGCCTGCCGTTCCGCGGTTCCAACGGGCCGCACGTTCGCCCTTTCACCCTTCCGCCGTTCCGCCGCTTTTCGTTTTGTGAAGCTCACATTTCTCGGTACAGGGACCTCGTTCGGGATTCCCCAGGTCGGATGTACCTGCCTGGTCTGTACTTCGACCGATTCACACGACAAGCGAACTCGATCGGGCGCGGTGGTTCAGGACGGGGAGAGCACTCTCCTCATCGATACCCCGCCGGAGCTTCGGCTCCAGCTGGTGAACACCGGGGTCTCCCGCGTCGATGCCGTGCTCTACACCCACGAGCATGCCGACCATACCAGCGGGATTGACGATCTGAGAATTTTCTCGGCCCGGGCCAGGCAGGCACTGCCGATCTATGGACCACCGGAAACGCTCGACCGCCTGCGGGGAACGTTCCGCTACATCTTTGATGACGAGGTACGGGCGTACGAGGGCACGTCGAAACCCCAGCTGGAAACTCATCCGATGGAAGCTGGGCGGGAGGTGGTGATTGCCGGAATTCCCGTCCTGCCGCTCGCCTTTCGGCACGGCCATCTCCGGGTCTTTGGGTATCGGTTCGGTGATCTGGCGTATCTGACCGATGTCAAATCCATCGATCCAGCGGAGATGGAGCGGCTGCGTGGTGTCCGGGTGCTGGTGCTTAACGCTCTCTGGTGGAGGCCCCATCCGACCCACATGAGCATTCCCGAGGCCGTGGCGGCATCCCAGGCCTTGGGCGCCGAACGCACGTACCTCACTCACCTGACCCACGAAACCGGCCACGCTGAACTGGCGGCCAAGCTGCCGGACGGTATTTTCCCGGCCTATGATGGCCTGGTGCTCGACGTTTAGCTTTGGCCGGCGGCCCCGCGCCGTCTCTGAACCCTGGAACCAACTATGAAACTGAATTACGGCCGTATGCTGCAGGATGGACTCGATGGCGATCACGGGCTGTCCCGTTCGCGCCTGGACGAACTGGTGCGGAAGTTCGGGGACGTACAGTCCGAAGTGCGGTCCCGTCGGGCCCAGGGTGAGTATGGCTTTTACGCACTGGGCGAGCAAGGCGCCGCCGTGCGCAACATTGCCGGATTCGCCGAAGGTCTCGGACAGGCGCACGACCATGTCGTTGTGCTGGGAATCGGTGGATCGGCGTTGGGAGCCAAAGCCCTGCTGAACTCGCTTCGGCCCCCCGCATGGAATGAGCTCGACGACGAGGGCCGCGAGTTTTTTCCTCGACTGACTGTGCTGGACAACGTCGACCCGACCACGATCGCCGCCGCGCTCCGGCGCATCGACCCCCGCCGGGTCCTGGTCAACGTCATCAGCAAGTCCGGCGGGACCGCCGAGACGATGGCCCAGTACCTGGTCATTCGTCAATGGCTTGAGGATGCGCTCGGCTCCGCCGCCTATCGGCACCTGGTATTCACCACCGATCCTGCGAAAGGGGCGCTACGACAGATCGCCGCGACCGACGGCATCGCCACCCTCGAGGTTCCTCCCGATGTCGGCGGGCGCTTCAGCGTCCTGTCGCCGGTCGGGCTCCTGCCGGCCGCATTGGTCGGCATCGATGTCGCCGGTCTTCTCACCGGGGCGCGCCGTGCCGTGGAGGACGCCGAACAGAACGACCTGCTCAAGAATCGCGCGGCACTGTACGCCGGTCTGCTGTGGGCCGCGGATTCTGCCCAGGGTGCCCGGATCCACACACTCATGCCCTATACCGATCGGTTACGCGAGTTCGCCGAATGGTACCGTCAACTCTGGGCCGAAAGCCTGGGCAAGCGGGTCGACCGGCAGGGACTCCCGGTGTTCACTGGACCCACGCCGGTGGCCGCGGTCGGCGCCACCGATCAGCACAGCCAGGTCCAGCTGTTCATGGAAGGGCCCTACGACAAGGTCACGACGTTCGTCACGGTAGATGACTTCGGCGAAGATGTCACGATTCCCAAACGTCCCGGCCTGCCCGACGAATTGGCCTATCTGCAGGGCCAGACCATGGGCAAACTCCTCCGAGCCGAGTACGAGGCGACGTCGGCCGCGCTCTCCAGCGAGGGGCGAATGAACATGACGCTCCAGGTACCGGCGCTCAACGCCGAAACCGTGGGGGAGTTGATCATGTTCTTCCAGGTCGCGACCGGATACGCGGGGGTCTGGTACGGTATCAATCCCTTCGACCAGCCCGGCGTGGAATTGGGCAAGCGTCTGACCTATGCGGCGATGGGGCGTCCGGGCTTCGAAGTGCAGGAAGTGCGAAGCCGGCGATCAGGAGACGAGGTGTGAAGGGGGCAGGGTGCAGCGGGCGGCCGAGTGAGCCGACGCTGGAGTCGGCGTTGGCCCTATACTGATCAGGCAGACACGCCTAAATTTGCGACATTCGCCCAGCTTTCTGAACGACTGCAAGGACGCTTATGACCGATACCATCCAGAAGGCGATCGATCTCTATTCCGGCGCGGTTCACCTGTCCGCCGGAGGTGTTCACGTCAAGGATGCCTCGAAGCTGCAGTCCGCGGCGACGGACCGACTGGTATGGCAGGCGGTGTTTGGCAGCCAGGCCGAGAAAGACGGGGCCCGCTGGCTGCTCTGGGAACTGGGACAGGTCGTCGGCGCGAGACCGGCGTCAATTACCGGGATTTACAAGGCCCGGGCCCGGAGTGAGTGCGCCGGGTTTACGGTTCCGGCCATGAACGTCCGGATGATGACCTACGACACGGCCAGGGCGATCATGCGGACCGCCAGGTCGGGCCGGGCCGGCGCCATTATTTTCGAAATCGCGCGGTCGGAAATCGCCTACACCGATCAGCGTCCTTCCGAATACGTCTCCGTCCTCATCGGGGCAGCCCTTCGCGAGGGGTACACTCTGCCCCTGTTTATCCAGGGCGACCACTGCCAGGTGAATGCGAAGAAGTTCCAGACCGATCCCGAGGGGGAACTGGGCGAAGTCAAAAAACTGATCGCCGAGGAAGTGGGCGCGGGTTTTTACAATATCGACGTCGATACGTCGACCCTGGTCGATCTTTCCAAGCCGACTCTCGAAGAGCAGCAGCGGCTGAACTACCAGCATGCCGCGGAGATCACCGCGTTCATTCGGGAGCGGGAGCCCGAGGGAGTCTCGGTTTCCGTGGGAGCCGAGATCGGCGAGGTCGGCCACAAGAACAGCACCGTGGAAGAGCTGCATGCGTTCATGCAGGGTTACGACACGGCGCTCCGCGCGATCGGGGCTCTCGAAGGGATCACCAAGATCTCGGTACAGACCGGTACCTCGCATGGGGGCGTGGTGCTTCCCGATGGTTCCATCGCCGATGTCAAACTCGACCTCAAGGCGCTCGCCGCGCTTTCCCGGGTGTCACGGGAGGAATACGGCCTGGCGGGAGCCGTGCAGCACGGGGCGAGCACGCTGCCGGCCAATGCATTCGGGAACTTCGCCCAGATCGAAACAGCCGAGATTCACCTCGCGACCAACTTTCAGAATATTGTGTTTGACCATCCCCGACTCCCCGCTGAGTTGTCTGCCCGGATCAAGAAGTGGCTGGATGAGAACGCGCAGAGTGAACGGAAGACGGGAGACTCCGATGAGCAGTTCTATTACAAGGCCCGGAAAAAGGCGATCGGGCCCTTCAAACGGGAATTCTGGTCGTTGCCGGAGGATATCCGGCAGGCCATTGCGACCGACCTGGAAAAGACCTTCGCGTTTCTTTTCGAGCAATTAAACGTCAACGGAACCATGGGACTGGTGAACCAGTTTGTACACGCGCCAGTGCAGCCCCATGCGTCACTGAAGCCGGCGCTGGCCACCGCGGTGGACGACGCAGAGGCAGGGGAATAAAAATGAATTTTGATGATGAAGATGATGGCGGTCGCATCATTTATATGGAACGTGACGGCGGCTCCTCGGTCAAGGCGTTGCTGCTGGGCGCGCTGATCGGCGCCGGCCTGGCCCTCCTCTACGCCCCCCAGAGTGGTGAAGAAACCCGGCGCGGTCTCAAGCGTCGCCTGCGCAAGGTGCGCGCCCTGGCAGAGGAGAAAGTCGACGAGCTGGGTCAGCGTTTCTCGGCCGAAGGCAAGGCCGCTCCTCCGGCCCTCGATGGCGACGAAATGGTCGAAGAGGAAGAGGAGACCGATGAGGATGTGGCGCCCGAAATGGTAGAGGCCCCCGGCCGGGGCGGTGCACGGGAAGAACTGGAACGCCGTCTCGAGCTGGCCCGTGCCCGCCGGCGTGGCGTAACGGTCGAGGAGCCCGGCGCCTGACAGGGATCGCACTGGGCGGATGGCATCGCTCCATCCGGGGATTCATCCGCCGCACCCTTCAGGCAGCTGACGAAAACAACGTACCGTTCCTGGCCAGCGCGCTGACGTTTGATGCGTTGCTGGCCGCGGTGCCGTTCATCCTGCTCCTGCTCATCGCACTGACCTACCTGGCCCAGCTCTCGGGGAGCTCCTCCCCGGTCGACATTCACCAGCTGATGCAGCCGTTTCTCCCGCCCCACGTTCTCATCGGGGGGAACGATCCCTTTGCCGTCGTCGAAGGCCTGCTCGCAAAGATTGCGCAGAACCGTGACAAGCTGACCCTGTACGCCGTCCCCAGCTTCATCTGGTTCAGCACGAGACTGTTCGGAGGAATCAGGACGGCGCTCAACCACCTGTACGATGTCACGGTCCGCACCGCCCGTCGGCACTTCGTCATCGCGTATCTCATGGCGAAGCTGCGCGACATTACCATGGTGATGATCGTGGTCGCCCTGTTCCTGTTCAACACGGTGCTGGGCACCGTGCTCACCTTCGTCGAAAACCGGGGAGCCGGGTCGGACCGTCTCACCAATTTCTTTCTTACTACCATTGGCCGCGGGCTGGGCGAGCTGCTCACCATCGTCTTTTCCATCACCCTGTTTTTCATAGTGTACCGGCACGCCTCGATTCGCCGGTTGTCCTGGCAGTCCGCCCTCGTCGCGGCGAGTTTCACCGCCATCGCCTTCGAAGTGGCCAAGCGGCTGTTCGGGATTTACCTCGCGCGGATCGTCACGAACAGCCAGTTCACCCTGGATGCCAACCTTGGGGCCGTTATCCTGTTCGTCCTCTGGGTATGGTACACGTCGATCGTCTTTCTCCTGGGCGGTGTCGTGGCGGAAACCTGGGATCTCCGCGCCCGGCAACAGGAACAGCAGGCCATTCTCACGTAATGCGGTGGGAGGGTGTGACCGGTGAAAGTCGCCAGGGTAATCTGAAGTTACCTGTCACACCCAAGGTCGATTCGCCACCGTGCCCATGATCCGTGACATTACTCGCCCATCACTCCATGCCAGGGAACCCATGCGTCGTATCCTTGCCGGTCTGATCCCCCTGCTGCTCTCGACCCAGGTGGCCGCGCAGCAGTTCGATTTCTACGCCCGGGGCCCGTACCGCCCGGCTGTGCCCAGGCCGGAAAGTCTGCTGGGCTATCGGGTCGGCTCTCAGCAGACGATGTACCATCAACAACAGCAGGTACTCGACCAGCTGATAAAAAGCGCGCCGGAGCGAGTCCGGACCGAAATTATCGGGCGGACCGCGGAAGGGCGGGTGATGCGCCTGCTGATTATCTCGTCCCCGGAAAACCTGGCTCGCCTGGACGAAATCAGGGCGAATATTTCCGGGCTGGCCGATCCGCGTCGCACCAGTGTGGCGCAGATGGGCGGGCTGGCGGAGCGGACGCCCGCGGTCGTGTTGCTCAATCATTCGGTCCATGGCAATGAGCCCGCCGGCTTCGAGACTGTCATGCAGACAGCGTATCAGCTCCTCGCCAGCGACGAGCCCGCGACGCTCGAGATTCTCAAGAACACGGTCGTGCTGCTCAACCCGTCGCAGAATCCCGATGGGCATGAGCGTTTCGCGGCCTGGTACAATTCGGTCGCGGTCGGCACTGACGAGCCGGCGGCGCTGGAGCAGTCGGAGCCGTGGAGTATTTACGGGCGGCTGAATCACTACCGATTCGACATGAATCGCGACATGATGGCCCAATCGCAGCTCGAGTCCCGGGCCCTGGCCGGCGTCATGACCCGCTGGCGTCCCCAGGTCGTGGCCGATCTCCACAGCACCACGTCGCAGTACTTCTTTCCGCCAGTGACCCAGGCCGTGAACCAGAATCTTCCGGCCAATACCTTCAAATGGTTTGAGCGGTTCGGGCGGAATAACGGCGGAGCCTTCGATTCCTTCGGCTGGCAGTACTACGTACGGGATGTCTTCGATTTCTTCTATCCCGGATATATCGACGAGTGGCCGACGATGACCGGCGCGATCGGGATGACATTCGAGACCGACGGCGGGCCCGAGCTCAGGAAGCGGAAGGAAGACGGCACCTACATGACGTTCGAGATGGCCATCGCCCACCACTACATCGCGTCGATGACCACGCTCGCGACCGCAGCCGCCAACCGGGCGGAGCTGCTGCGCGACTACTACGACTTCCACGCGACCGGCATGGCGGAGGCACGAACCCGATCCATGAGGCGCGTGGTTTTCTCCGCCGCGCCGGACCCGGAGCGCGCGCTCTGGCTGGCCCGCCTTCTCGCCCGCCAGGGTATCGATGTGATGCGCACGACCGGCCCCGTCACGTCGCTTCATGCCACCTCCTACCTCGGCGGGCCCGTGGCTCGACGGACCTTTCCGGCCGGGAGCTACGTGGTAGACCTGGTCCAGCCCGAGGCGCGCCTCGCGACGGCCATCCTGGAACCTCGTGCGGCGATGGACTCAACCTTCGTCAAAGCACAACTCGCGAAGTTTGAACGCAATCGGATTCGGGGAGAGGATGCCGACCGGGAAGGGTATGAGTTCTACGATATTACCGCCTGGACCTTGCCGTTGACGCTCGGGCTCGACGCATGGTGGACAGATGATGCGGCACCGGTAACCGGAGGGCTGGTTACCGCGACTGATAGCCTTCCACCAGCTGTCGCGCCGAGTCGAGCCCAGTCGGCGTACATATTTTCCAACGCTTCCGAGGCGGGAACCCGGCTGGCCCTCGGGCTCCTGGGAGAAAATTTCAAGCTCGCCGTGGCCACGCGTCCAGTGGTCGCGGATGGTGTGAGTTATCCCACTGGATCATTTGTCGTACGGGTGCAGCGGAACCCGGCCACGGTTCACGATCGGATCTCGGCCCTGGCGCGCGAGACGGGTGCGACCGTCACCGCCGTCCGTTCCGCCTTCGCCGATACCGGGCAGGTGGGGGTGGGTAGTGAATCGGTCGTTGCAATCAGAACACCCCACGTCCTCCTGGTTGGGGATGAAGGTGTCGACAACACGACATTCGGTGATTTCTGGTACTACTTCGAGCGCGAGCTGCGGTATCCGGTGACGCCGGTCCGGATGTCCGCCATCTCATGGATCGAGCTGGATAAATACAACGTGATCATCCTGCCTAATGGATCGGCCGGGAGGTTATGGCGTGAATTGGGCGAGGGAGGTGCCGAGCGGGTCAAAGCGTGGGTGCAGGATGGCGGGCTCATCCTGAGCGTGGGCGATGCCAATGCCCTGCTGCGCCGGAAGGAACTGGGACTCACCACGGTCAAGGGTGTCGGAGATCGGGATGAGGATTCCAAGGAACCCAAGGCGGTGAAAGACACGACCATCAGTGTCGCCGCCCGACCCGCACCGCCCCTGGTTTCCCCCTCGGCGGGCGGTAACCTTGCGCCCGAAAGTCTCGCGGGGTCGATCTTCCGGGCGACGCTTGATCGAACCCACTGGCTCACATTCGGCTATGAGCGGGATGAACTCCCCGTCTTCGTGAGTGAGACGAGTATGATGACGCCCTCGGAGAAAGGTGCGAACCCGGTCGTCTTTGTCGGGGACAATCTGACCCTGGCTGGATTCGTGTGGCCGGGAAATACCGAGAAGTTGCTGCGAGGTTCGGTCTGGGTTGCGGTCGAGTCTTCGGGGAGCGGGCACGTGGTGCTGTTCGCCGACAATCCTCTTTTTCGCGCGTTCTGGCGGGGGCCGGCGAAGCTGGTCACCAACGCGATTCTGTTCGGGACCGGTCGATAGACCCGACGGAGGATTGATTCCTCCGTGCTCGGTCGAGCCCGGCTTACGGAGAATTGTTTCCCGACGTGCTATTGCCGCTCACTGCGCCGTTCCTGTCCCGGCCACTCCATGTCGCGGTGGCGTCGTTCATCGGAGAAGTCTCCGCGGGCGACCGGGGGAAGCGGAGATCGACTTTCCCGCTCTGTTTCGGGCGATGATACGGGATGACGACCATGCGGGCCGGAGTCCAGGGTCCCACCCATGGCGGATTCGGTCCGAGAATCAGTTCCCTGCCTGTCGGTTGCACGTCGGTTTCGCGCTTCTTCAGCCATAACTGTCTCCAATTTCCTGGGACGAAAAGTCAGTGAATGAACCTATGTGCATCGACACCTTCCTGAGAGTGTTCAAGGTCACATGAGACCTGCCTGTCGTCTACCCGGCTTTGCCCGGGCCATAATCCTGGGTCTGCTGCCTGGTATTCTTCCGATTCGCCTGGTGGCTCAGGACTCGATTCCGGCAACAAGCCGTTATGCAGCGACGGCAGCGTTGCTTACCCGGTTGATCGATCACGAAAGGGCGGACAAACGCCTGCCGGCGGTTTCGATTGCGCTGGTCGATGACCAGGAGATTGTCTGGGCCCGTGGGTTTGGGTACGCAAATCCCGGTGACAGCACCCGGGCAACTGCGCAGACGATTTATCGGGTCGGCTCGGTCGCCAAGTTGTTCACGGACCTGGCGGTGATGCAGCTGGCCGGGCGGGGCCTCCTGCGGCTCGACGCTCCGGTTACCACCTGGCTCCCATCGTTCCGTCCTTCGGGAGAGGGCAGCCCTGTTACCCTGCGCCAGCTGATGACTCATCGGTCGGGCCTCGTCCGGGAGCCGGCGGTTGGCAATTACTTCGACTCTCGGCCGGTCCTGCTCGACTCAATCGTCGCCAGTCTCAACGCGTCACGCCTGGTCTATCCCCCGGGGAGCCGGGTGAAATATTCCAACGCCGCGATCGCGGTGGTCGGCAAAGTCATCGAGCGCGTCTCCGGAAAATCCTTCGCCCAGTACGTTGGAGACAGTATCCTGTCGCCCCTGGGAATGGCTCACTCAACCTTTGCGCCCCCCGCAAACGGCGGTGCCGCCGGATTCATGTGGACGGTTGATGGGCGCAAATTTCCCGCGCCGATCTTCCAGCTGGGCATGGCACCCGCCGGCAATCTCTATTCGAATGTCAACGACCTCGGGTATTTCCTGAGCGCATTGTTCGCCGGCGGACAGGGCCGCGCCGGGAGAATCCTGTCGCGTCAGTCGCTGAGCGAAATGTGGCGACCCCAGTTTGCCGACAGTCGTTCGGCCGAAGCATTCGGGCTGGGGTTTTATCTCAGTCATATCGATGGACACCGCAGGGCGGGACACGGCGGAGCCATCTACGGATTTGCCACCGATCTCGAAGCGCTGCCTGATGAAAAGCTTGGCGTCGTCGTCATCACGAACCTCGACGCCGCCAACACCGTGGTGAGCCGGATTGCGGATGCCGCCCTCAAGGCAATGCTGGCGGTGCGGGCGGGAGAAATACCGCCGGTGCCAACCGTCACCGCTCGGATTCCCCCGGGCACGGTTCAGGGAATGACCGGGTTCTATGGGAATGCGACTCGCAATCTTGAACTGAGGGAAGGACTCGGTGACCTCGAACTGCTGACGCCGGGGCAATCGCCACTCTCCCTCCGTTTGCTGGGAGACACCCTGGTAGTCGATGACCCACGAAGTTTCGGTACGCGCCTCATCCCGCTGGGTCACGATCGGATCCAGGTTGGAAACGACACCCTGGCGCGGCTGGTGCCTTCTCAACCTGCCGACCCACCCGGATCGTGGAGCGCTCTTATCGGGGAGTATGGCTGGGACTACAATACGCTGTACATCCACGAGGATGGCGGGAAACTCTTCGCATTGATCGAATGGTTTTTCCCTTATCCTCTGAGCCAGGTATCCGACACGGTTTTTACCTTTCCGAGTTCCGGACTGTATGCGGGTGAACGGGTTGTATTTCACCGTGGTGCTGACGGACATCCTCGCGAGGTCTCAATAGGCGGGGTGACTTTTCCTCGGCGTTCTGTCGGTCCCGAAGATGGTACCCAGCTCAAGATCCGTCCGGTGCGTCCAGTGCCCGATCTCATCCGGGAAGCACTCACGCAGTCGCCGCCCGCGGAAGTACCGGGCCTGCGAGTCCCCGAGCTGGTCGAACTGGTCCGGCTCGATTCGACGATCCATCTCGAGATCCGGTATGCCACCACCAACAACTTCGCCGGGACGGTGTTCTATGCGCAGGCTCGCGCGTTCATGCAGCGCCCTGCAGCCGAGGCAGTCGTTCGGGCCCAGCAATGGTTGCGACCCCAGGGGTATGGCCTGCTGATTCACGACGCCTATCGCCCATGGTACGTCACGAAAGCATTCTGGGACGCGGTTCCCGATTCGCTTCACTGGCTGGTGGCGAATCCTGCCAACGGGTCACGGCACAACCGCGGCGAGGCGGTGGACCTGACACTCTATGACTTGAAAACGGGGCTCCCGGTCGAGATGCCAGGCACCTACGATGAATCCACCCCGCGTTCCTATTCGGATTACCCGGGTGGGACCTCGCGTCAGCGCTGGTTTCGCCAACTCCTTCGGCGGGCCATGGAGATGCAGGAGTTCAAAGTGAATCCAGAGGAGTGGTGGCACTTCGATTACAAGGACTGGCGGCTGTATCCAGTCATGAACCAGCGATTCGAGAACCTGTCGCCCTGAGCAGCGGCCCCACGTTTCGTGACGAATGAACTGACGAGTGTGAGGTGCGGACACCAGGCACCATGCACAACACGTCCAATAACAAAAAAAAACGGGCGAATCCGAAGATTCGCCCGAAATGAAATCTGAAGAGTGCCCCAGGCACTCCGAAGCGACATCAGACATCGCTTAGCGCTGCTACCGGCAAGGTCCTGACGCGGTTCGCGCACCGACGCCCTACGGACCTGGGGCAGGGGGAATATAGCGATCCATCCATGCGAAACCAATACCAGCTCGGGCCTGATTATGAACCCCCACGCGTCGGCTGGAATTATTGAAAAGACCACTGAGACCGAAGCACCCTGAGCGCGGGAGTCGTGGAAGGCGCCTGGCGATGGGAGTGCCGCTACTCCGCCTGCTCGCCGTTCCACCCTACCGCCCGACCGCCTATCTTTCAAACATGGCCATAGCTCTCGCTCGCAAGTACCGTCCGAAGCGGTTCTCCGACCTCATCGTTCAGGACCACGTTGCCAATGTTCTCCGCGGTGCTATTGCCAGGCACCGGGTCGGCCACGGCTACCTGCTGACCGGGCCACGCGGGGTGGGGAAGACCACCGCCGCGCGGATCCTGGCCATGGCGCTCAATTGCGAGCGCAAGGACCAGATCGACCCGCCGGGCGAGCCCTGCGGGGAATGCGCCAACTGCAGTCGGATCTGGGCCGGCTCGGCCAATCTCGATGTCGTTGAAATCGACGCGGCGAGCAATCGCGGGGTCGATGATGCCCGTGAGCTGCGTGAGCGCGCCATGTACGCGGCATCGACGCCGGGCCACTACAAGGTCTATATCGTCGACGAGGCCCACATGCTCACCCGGGAGGCGTGGAATGCGCTTCTCAAGATTCTGGAGGAGCCGCCCCCGGGCGTCGTCTTTGTCTTTGCCACCACCGAACCGCAGAAAATAGCCCAGGCGGCAGCCCCGGTGATGTCCCGGCTTCAGCGATTCGATTTCCGGCGCATCGGCCCGGCGGCAATCAAGGATCGCCTGCGGCAGGTGGCCCAGGCCGAAGGAATCCAGGCCGAGGATGATGCGCTGACGCTCATCGCGCGCGGGGCGGATGGTGGAATGCGGGATGCGCTGTCCGTCCTCGATCAATGCCTGAGCTTTGGTGATGGAACGCTCACCGTGCGGGGCGTGCGAGAGATCCTCGGCCTGGTGGACGACGAGCTCTATGCCGGTGTTCTCGCGCTCGTGGCGGAACGAAAGCCGGAGGATGTCTTTCCTCTCATCGACCGGCTGCTCGAGAGCGGAGCGGATCTCGGCGAATTCATGAATGGCGCCGCGGAAATGCTTCGTTCGCTGCTCATGCTTCAGGTTGGAGCTGAGCCGGCAGGAGTGACGGAGGCGATGCGGCTTCAGCTCGATCACTACAAGGCAGTCCTGGTGCCGGGCGATGTGCTTCGCATGCTCAAGCTGCTGGCGGACCAGGAGGTTGGCATTCGTCGAAGCGCCAATCCACGCCTCATGGTGGAAACGCTGCTCCTCCGCTGGGCCATGATGGACCAGGTGGTGAGCCTTGAAGACGTGATAGGCAGCCTCGCCGGTGGATCTCCAGCTCTCGGTGCTCCTCGTGGGGTACCGCCGGGTCGTCCTGCCCCTCCTCCGGCAGCGCCGCGTCCCGAGCCGCCGCGGGCGATACGAGATGCAGCCGCGCGTCCTCCTGAAGCCCCCGAGGCCGTCACGCCCGCTCCGGTGGAAACGGTGTCGGTGAAGGTTCCGTTCACAATCGAGGGGCTGGCGGCGGCCTGGCCCGCCATCCTGGCCGCCGCCCGGCGGGAAAGTCCGTTCCTGGGCGAGGCGCTTGCCGCCGCCCGTCCGGTGCTCGTTGCAATCCCCGAATTATCGGTCGAACTCCAGGACGCCAATCCCATGATCCTGGACCGGCTGACCCGGCAGCGTGAGAAAGTCGAGGCGGTGATAGCTCATCATGTCGGGTCTCCCGTTATTCTCAAAATCACCTCGGGCTCCGTTGCGCCCGAAGAAGCTGATCGCTCGCGGACTCGGCGAATGTCGGATTCGAGCGCCAAGGCCGAACGGCTCAAGACCCTGCGGCAGAAAGACGCGGCGCTCGACGCGGCGGCAGATGAGTTAGATTTAGAGGTCGTGGACTGAGGGCCGGATGGTCGGACGTCCAGCCGCCCGTTGCGATGACCATTTGTTGATGTATATTGAGAATTGACAGGAACTTACGATAACATGGCAGACATTCAGCAGCTCCTGCAGATGAGCCAGCAGATGCAAGGCCGGTTGCAGCAGATCCAAACCGACCTGGCCTCGCAGACGATTGAAACTTCGGCCGGAGCCGGCCTGGTGAAAGTCACCGCTGACGGCCGCGGAACGATTCGCACGATTGTCATTGATCCGATGGCCTTTGCGGAGCACGATGCCGAGTTTCTTTCCGACCTGGTCACGGCCGCGGTGGCCGACGCGCAGCGGCGGGCCCAGGATATTCTGCAGGCGGAAATGCGAAAGGTTCAGCCAATCCCCTTTAACCTTCCGCTCTGACCGGTGGCCGCGATTGAAGACCTGATTACCGAATTCGCCAGGTTGCCGGGAATCGGACGGAAGACCGCGCAGCGCCTGACATATCACCTGTTGCAGCAGTCCCCCGAACAATCAGCTCGACTCGCTCACGTGCTGTCGAATGTCGCCGAGCGAGTGAGGCCGTGTCTGATCTGCGGTACGCCGACCGAGACCGAGAACTGCGATTTCTGCCTCGATCCGCGACGGGATTCCGCTATCGTCTGTGTGGTGGAAGAACCGTCGGCGGTGGGCGTGATGGATCGTGCGACGGGTTTTCGCGGTCGATACCATGTTCTGGGCGGTCGACTCGATCCATTGAGCGGGATTGGTCCGGAAGCACTGCGGCTCGAGCAGCTGACCCAGCGGGTTCGCCTGGAGGGAGTGCGGGAGATTATCCTGGCGACCAATCCTTCCATGGAAGGTGAAGTGACCGCGACGTACATTCAGCAGATGCTCGCCGGGTTGAATGTCCGGGTCACCCGGCTGGCTCGAGGGCTGCCGGTCGGTGGAGATCTTGAATACATCGATGGAGTTACCTTGGCTCACGCTCTCTCCGAACGGCAGGAAGTCCGCTGATGCGTTCGCGGGGATGGGTTTTTCTCGGGGGCGCCCTGGTCGGGCTTACCGCAGGGTGGTTCGTCGGTCAGCGGCAAATCGCCCAGAGCCGGAATGACCTGTTCAGTCCGCAGCCGCTCAGGCGATTGTCCGCCCTGGGCTTCCTTGCCGGGCAGGTCGAGGTCGAAACGGTCCGTCTATTGCGTGATTATCTCTCGTGGGAATCACAGCCAATGCTGCGACGGCGCGCCAAGAGTCTCCTGCGCCGGATGGAAACCACGCTCGGATAAAACGGGAGGGTAATGTCAGGCGCGTCCAGTTGGTCTTTCCGCGAAGAGGATGCTAAGAGCATCCATGCAATCCTGGTCGAGTTTCTGCGCGAATCCAGCGCGCGGACGGCCCTGATCGTCGACCGCACCGGTCAGATGATCACCACGGCTGGAGAACCGCCGACATTCGATCCCACCGCGTTCGCCTCACTGACCGCGGCCGATTTCAGCGCCAATGATCAATTGGCCAAAATGATCGGTGAGCCGGAGTTCGGTTCGCTGTTTCACCAGGGTGAAAAAGAATCGATGTACCTGGCGGACATTGCCCGCCGGGTCATCCTCGTCGTGTTGTTCGACAACCGCACCACGCTGGGACTGGTAAAGCTCCGGGTCAAGAGCGCGGTCGTCGAATTGAACAGAGTGTTCGAAGAAATGTTCAGCCAGGACGGCGCAGGCCGTTCTCAGGTCGAAACCGGTTTCCTGGGCGAGGCGGAAGATGAAATCGACAAGCTCTTTGGTTGAGGGGGGGACAGGTACCGCATGTCGATGATCAATCACGCAGCCCGCGAAATCAACTGCAAGCTGGTGTATTATGGGCCGGGGCTGGGCGGCAAGACGACCAATCTCGAGCACGTGTACGGCAAGGTCTCGCCCGGATCCCGCGGCAAGATGATCTCGCTGGCCACTGAGACCGAACGCACCCTCTTCTTTGATTTCCTCCCGGTCGACCTCGGAACCATCCGGGGGTTCAAGACCCGGTTTCACCTCTATACCGTGCCGGGTCAGGTCTATTACAACGCGTCTCGAAAGCTGATTCTCAAGGGCGTCGATGGAGTGGTCTTTGTCGCCGACAGCCAGATTGAGCGGATGGAAGCGAACATCGAATCCATGCAGAACCTGTACGACAATATGGCCGAGCATGGATATGATCTGACCCGGATGCCCTTCGTCATCCAGTACAACAAGCGCGACCTGCCTAACGCCGCGCCGATCGCCGAACTCCAGGCGGCGCTCAATCCGGGCTGGCCAGTGGCCGATCCGGTTCGCCAGCGCACCCTGCCGGATCCCTATCATCCGGGTGAATTCCTCGTCGCGCAACAGGAAGGCGAGTGGGTCGAACAGGCCTCCTATTTCGAAGCGGTGGCGTTGAGCGGCGAAGGCGTCTTCGACACACTCAAGGCCATCAGCAAACTTGTGCTCAAGAGCCTGGGGTGACGCGGCAGTCCCAATCGTGGGCAAAGAACTGGCGTCGCAGAATGTCCCCGCGCGTTGTGCCTGAATCTCCGAACAGTACGCGATCCTGACCATGGATTCCTCAAGTCGTCATCCCGATCCCGCGAGGACTCCCGCTCCCCTCGGTCAGGTCCCGGCCCCGAGCCTGTCCCCCTCCGGGTGCCCGTAATGTGGACCCTTCCCAATATTCTCACGCTGATCAGGATTGCGCTGACGCCCGTCATCGCGCTGCTGCCCTTCATCGATGGATACTGGCCCAAGCTCATCACGTTCGTCATCTTTCTCGCCGCCGCCATCTCCGACGTATTTGACGGGTACCTTGCCCGCAGCCTGAACCAGGTCACGGACTTTGGCAAAGCGCTCGATCCGATCGCCGACAAACTGATGCTTTTCGCCACGCTTATCCCGATCTATTTCATCATGCGGACGCGGCACAATCTCTATGATATTCCGGTGTGGGGCAGCATTCCGCTCTGGGTATGTCTTCTGCTGATCGGGCGCGAGCTTGCGATGACAGCCTTTCGCTGGTGGGCCAAGCGGCGGGGCGTAGTGATCGCGGCCGCGGGCCCGGGAAAACTCAAGACGGTCATCCAGAATATCTTTGTCGGCGCGGTCATGCTCTGGTTTGCGTTTCGAGATGCCCGAAAACCACTGGGGTGGGAGCACAGCCGGTGGGCCCAGTTCTGGAATACCTTTCATGGTGGATTTGTCGCGGTTGCGCTCCTGGTCGCGGCCGCACTGACGGTCTATTCCTTTGGCGTCTACATGTATCGGTATCGGCGGCTCTTCACCAATGGTGGAACCGGCAGCCACTGATTGCAACCCTGATCCGGTGCCGGAAACCGTGCTGGCTCACCACTCGAGTCTCTTCCTTCAGGACCGTGCTCCCTCCTCTTTCTCATCCATGAATCTCGAAATCGTCACCATCGGCACCGAGCTGCTTCTCGGATTCACCATCGATACCAACGGCGCCGAAATCGCCCAGACCCTGGCCGCCATTGGTGGCCGAGTCACTCGTCGGACGTCCGTGCCTGACCGGTCTGAGGATATTCAGGACGCCGTGTCGGCCGCACTCAAACGCACCGGTCGTGTCATCACGACCGGTGGCCTCGGCCCTACCCGGGATGATATCACCAAGCAATGCATCGCCGCCCTGCTTGGAAGGCCTCTCGAATTTCACGACGACATCTGGCAGGAACTGGTGGCCCGTTACTCCCGTTTTGGGCGAATTCCATCGGAGAGCAATCGCTCGCAGGCGGAGGTTCCTCGCGGCGCGATGGTGTTGCCGAACCCGCGTGGATCCGCTCCCGGAATATGGATCGAGGATCCACGGGGATTGGTGGTCATGCTCCCGGGAGTGCCAGGTGAAATGCGGGGGCTCATGAGGGAGGAGGTCGCGCCCCGACTCGCAGTGCGGGTTTCCGGATCGATCATCCAGTCCCGAACCCTTCGGGCGACGGGAATTCCCGAGTCCTCCCTGGCGGAGTTACTGGGAGACATCGAGGAGGCGATTGCTCCCATCACGCTGGCCTATCTGCCCGGACTGGACGGCGTCGATCTCCGACTCACCGCGTGGGATCTCGCTCCAGTGAATGCCGAGTCCCAGCTTGCCACAGGGGCGGCGCTCATTCGGGAGCGGGCAGGTGAGCATATCTATGGTGAGGGTGAGGCCGACCTGGCGGCCATGGTCCTGGATGAGGCAAGACGACGGGGGAGCCGGCTCGCGGTCGCTGAATCGTGTACCGGCGGGCTCGTTGGCAGTCGCCTCACCGCGATCCCTGGTGCGTCGGACGTCTTTGTCGGAGGTGTGATCGCCTATGAAGACGAGGTCAAGATGCGAGAATTGGGAGTCCCCGCAATGGACATCCAGACGCATGGCGCCGTGAGCGAGGCGGTGGTGCGCCGCATGGTGACGGGCGTGGCCGCGCGATTCAATGCGGACTTGGCCATGGCGGTGACCGGCATCGCGGGTCCGACGGGCGGCAGCGAAGCAAAGCCGGTTGGCCTTGTCTGGTTTGGATCCCTGGCGTCGGGTCACGTCCTGGCGCAACAGCACGTGTTCCCCGGTCCCCGGGAGAACGTCCGGGCGCGCTCGGCACAGGCAGTCCTGTTTCAACTCTACAAGCGCCTGCTGAAAGGTGGTTGAGCACCACGGCGGTGCACTGACCCAGTGGCGATCCTGCCAGCCTGACGCACTTAGTTGGTACAGGCGTTGCTATTATGTTTCTGCTTCGACACTAGAGGAGAGCGTTTCAAGTGACTGACAAATCTAGACTTAACAATCCTGATCAGGACCAGGCCGACGGCGTGACCGACGATGCCACCGTTACCGCCGATGCCGAATCGGCGGACTTGGCCAGAACCACGTCAGAGGTGGGAAGTTTCTCGGCTGGGCTCCCGGTGGAGGCGACCGATCAAAGGCTCCAGCGGCTTCAGGGGGAGCTGGATGATGCCCGCGACAAACTGCTTCGGCTGGCCGCAGAATTTGATAACTTCCGGAAACGGGTTGCCAGGGAACGGGTGGAACTGGCCGATAAGGCCCAGGCGGCGTTCGTGGTAAGGCAACTCGATGTCCTGGACGATCTCGACCGGTTAGTCGCCGGTGAATCGAGTGCCGGCCAGAGTGGGCCGCTCTTTGATGCGACCGTCATGATCAATCGAAAGCTCCGGAAGGAGCTCGAGGCCGCCGGTCTCGAGCGGATTGACCCAGTCGGTCAGCCCTTCAATCCAACACTGCACGAGGCCGTCTCGACGCTTTCGCCGCCGGAGCCCTCGATGGATCATGTCGTCTCCGCCACGTTCCAGGCGGGCTATGCGTTCAAGGGTTCGCTTATTCGCCCCGCGCGGGTGCAGGTCTACTCCGACCAGGGGCACTGATAAGTGGCGAGCAAGGATTTCTACCAGGTGTTGGGAGTGGTCGACTCCGCCACCCCGGCCGAGATCAAGAAGGCATATCGGAAGCTGGCGAAGCAGCATCATCCGGATGCCAACCCCAACAATCCGCAGGCAGCTGAGCGCTTCAAGGAAATCTCCGAGGCGCACGGCGTGCTGTCTGATGCCGACAAGCGGAAGCAGTACGACCAGATGCGAAAGCTGGGGGCGTTCGATTCGCCTCAGCGCGGCTCTGGCCGGTCACGAGGGGCGCCGGGGCAAGGCGCCCCAGGGGGGGCGCCCGGCGCTGAGGCGTTCGACTTCGGCGACGGTGGTTTCGGGCTGGGCGACATCTTCTCGTCAATCTTTGGCCGCGGCCGCAGGGAAGAATCGTTCGGGGAGCCGGTCGAGGCGGTGGTCGAGGTTCCTTTTCGTGTCGCCGCTCTTGGTGGTAAAGTCCAGGTCGTTCTCCCCGTTACCGAGCCGTGCTCAACCTGCCATGGAAGCGGCGCGGCTCCCGGCGCCAAGCTTTCCACCTGCCCTGAGTGCAACGGTCGCGGGACCATCTCCTTTGGCCAGGGTGGTTTTGCGGTGAGTCGGCCATGTCCCCAATGCCGGGGAAGAGGGAAAATCCCCTCGGAGAAGTGCCCGGTGTGTCAGGGTGCAGGGCAGGTGCATGCGCAGAGAGAAATAGCGATTACGGTTCCCCCGGCGACCGAGAGCGGCAGCCGCCTCCGGCTCAAGGGTCAGGGAGGGCCCGGGCTCGCGGGAACGCCACCAGGAGATCTGATCGTCACGTTCCAGGTGCAGGAGGATCGCTTCTTCCACCGGGACGGACTCAACATTCTCTGCGAGATTCCAATCAACGTCGCCCAGGCGATCCTGGGAACTCGCCTCCGGGTCCGCACGCTGGACGGGCAGAAGGTCGTGCTGCGAATTCCGCCGGGTACCCAGCCGGGCAGGAAGTTTCGGATCAAGGGAATGGGGATCCAGAAAGGTGGGCAGAAGGGCGACCAGCTCGTGCAGATCCAGGTCAGCCTGCCGGAAAATCTGACACCGGAACAGGAGGCCAGGTTCAAGGAGTTTGCGGA
>JBDTRF010000011.1:0-28493 GCA_039931815.1 Gemmatimonadota bacterium | reverse complement strand
ACTCCCACTCCATCGTGATACATGCCGATCAGGGTCTTGTGTGTCGCCCGTTCCTCTTCCGGAGTGGGCGGAATTCGCTGAGTGTACTGGCCATCGGAGTTGAGATCCCACGCCTGCCGGTTATCCCGCCACAGTAATTCCATGGTATCACGGATTACGATCCGATGATGCAGATCATCGATGGGTGCCGCCACCTCAATCCGACGGTCCAGGTTCCTGGGCATCCAGTCGGCGGATGAAATAAAGACTTCTTCCTGCCCGCCATTCAGGAAATAGTAGGCCCGCGAGTGCTCCAGGAATCGGCCGACGACGCTGATGACCCTGATGTTGTCGCTGACCCCGGGCAGGCCGGGCTTCAGGCAGCAGATGCCCCGGACGATCAGATCGACGATGACTCCGGCCTGGGAGGCTTCGTACAGCGCCATGATCATGTCGGGATCGACCAGCGCATTCATTTTCGCCAGGATCCTGGCCGGCCGCCCTTCTTTCGCGTGAAAGATCTCCCTCCGAATCAGCTTGATGAAATCATCGCGCATGCCCCTGGGCGCCACGATCAGCCTGCGATAGCCCGATGGTGAGCCGAACCCCGTCAGCACGTTGAACAGGTCCGAAAGATCCGCCCCGATTTCCGGGTTCGCGGTGAAGAGTCCGAAGTCGGTGTACAGCCTCGCCGTCTTCGGGTTGTAGTTCCCGGTTCCAAGATGCACGTAACGCCTGAGGCCGTCGCCCTCACGCCGCACGACCAGCACGACCTTTCCGTGAGTCTTGAGTCCGGCCACGCCATAGCTGACGTGTACGCCGACGTCTTCCAGCCGCTGGGCCCAGATGATGTTGCTCTCCTCGTCGAAGCGGGCCTGCAGCTCGATCAGCACGGCCACCTGCTTCCCCCGCTCGGCGGCGTGCAGCATCGCCCGCGCAATACTGGAATCGCCACCGGTACGATACAGCGTGAGCTTGATCGCCAGGACATTGGGATCATCCACCGCGGCGAGGATAAAGCGTTCGACGGTCGTCGCAAAGTTCTCGAATGGATGATGGACGAGAACGTCGGCTTCCCGGATGACCTCGAACAGATCCCTGGCGCCGGCCATTCGAGCCGGTGTGACCGGGTGATATGGCGGATCCTTGATGGCCGGCATGTCGATGGCGGTGAGCGTCATGAGGTCGGTCCCGTCCATCGGTCCGCTCACGTCGTAGATATCGTCGGCGGTGAGCCACTGCACCCGGGATTCCTGCTCTTCGGCGAATTCCGCCAGCAGCATCCGTCGTAATTCGGCCGGCATCGAGGGGTGCACCTCGAGCCGGGTGACTTCACCGAATCGCCGATTGCGAACCTCCTCCTGGATCAGGCTCAGAAGATCTTCGGCCTCATCGTGGTCGATTTCGTATTCCGTGTTCCGGGTGACCCGGAAGGTGTACGATCCGAGAATCTCGATCCCGGGGAAGAGGGTCTCGAGATTGGCGGCGATCAGCTGCTCAAGGGGAACAAACCGGTTCGCCTCAGCCAGCGGGACCCACCGAGGGAGGATCTTGGGAACCTTGACCCGGGCAAAATGCTCTTCCCCGTCGGCATCGCGCAGCACCACGGCCAGCGAGAGGCTCAGATTGGAAATGTACGGGAAGGGATGGGCCGGATCGACCGCCAGCGGCGTCAGGACCGGAAAAACGTGGGTGTGAAAATAGTGCTCGAGATACTCCCGATCCTGGTCGGAGATCTGGTCCATGTTCAGGACATGAATACCCGCCGCCGCAAGCCCGGGAAGAATCTCCTGAATCAGGCACTCACTGTGCTGGCGTTGCATGCCGCGAACCAGGGCCGATATCGCACTCAGCTGATCCTCGACGGTCATTCCATCGGCGGTTCGCTCACTGTACCCGGCGGCGTGCTGTTGTTTGAGCCCTGCCACCCGAACCTGGATGAACTCATCGAGGTTGGAACTGAAGATCGCGAGGAATTTGAGACGTTCGAGCAAGGGGTTGCGTGAATCGAGGCCCTCCCAGAGCACCCGGCGATTGAACTCAAGCCAGGACAACTCCCGATTGAGGTAATAGGAAGTGTGTCGAAGATCGACGGGGGTCGCGCCCCGAGGCTGGGATGGCTGAACTCTGAGATTGGTCACAAGAGGAATCTACCGTTTACCTCGAGGCGGCGATATGCCCTATGTCACGGAGTTGTAACACTTTGGCAGACAGACGGAAGATGGGGGAGGCAGCCAGGAAAATGTCGGTTACTGCTGATCGAGGTCGACGCGAGTCATTTTCACCTTGCTCTCTCCTACCACCAGGGATAAGACCAGGCTGACGATGCCGATGAGGAGCCCACCCACAAACGCGGCGCCGAAATTGTCGACGTGAAGCCCGAGGTTGAACTGCTTCGACAGCCAGGCGGTGAAAAGCAGCAGGAGCGCGTTGATCACAAAAGTGAACAGGCCCAGGGTGAGCACGACGAGCGGGCAGGTGAGCACGGTGAGAATCGGTCGCAGCGCGCTGTTGACCACCCCGAAAAGCGCCGCGACCACGAGGAGCTCTATTCCGCCCTTATCGAAGTGAATTCCGGGAATGATGTTGACCGCCACGTACAGGGCGAGCGCGTTGATCACCCAGCGGACGAAAACGGAGCGCATGTCAGCGGGCTTTCATTGCACCAGCTCTCGAAAGCCTGGCAGGGCATCAAGCAGCGGTCGCACCGATTCGGGGCCCTGGTGCTGCCGCACGTATTCGATCAGCGCCTGCGCGGCCTGGCCAACCTGGATCGGCGAGACGCCGGCCCGTCCCAGCTGCGCCGCGAGTTTCAATACGCCTGCATTACTTCGAAGCTCCGAAACCAGGGCGATGATCTCGCCGGTTCGCCCCCCGCCGATCACGGTACCGGCACCAAGGATCATCTGCTGGTAGTTCGGGATCGCCCGCTCAAACGGCGTGAACGCCTCTTTGGGCGCGGAAATACGGAGGGCGCCCAGGATGGATCCCGCCGCCACCTCGGCGGTCGGCCGATCAAGACCGGTGGCATGGGCAACAACGTCAGGCAATGTCACAGTCCCTCGTTCCGGGGTCATCAGGCCGTGCAGTGTCTCGGTCACGGCTTGCGTGTAATCAGGAAGTGGTCCGGAGATACTGATCCATCCAGTCCAGTACCGTTCCCCACCAGAGTCGTCGATTTCGTGGCTTCAGGACCCAGTGTCCCTCGTCCGGGAAATACAGAAACTTACCCGGTATCCCGCGAAGGCGGAGCGCGGTGAATGCCTGGATTCCTTCGGATGGGTCGACCCGGAAATCCTGCTGACTATGGACGATGAGCATGGGAGTCACCCAGTTCCCGATATAGTTGGCGGGCGACCACTTCTCCATGATAGCGCGGGCAGCCTGAGAGAACTGGCTTCCTCCAAACTCGTGCAGGGGAAACCACAGCTCCTCGGTAGATCCCGCCATGCTCAGGTTGTTATAGATGCCATCGTGGGCGACAAAGGTACGGAATCGGTTGGTGTGGCCCGCCATCCAGTACACCATATAGCCGCCATACGACGCCCCCAGCGCCGCCATCCTCGTCGAATCCACGTAAGGTAAATCGGCGACATAGTCGGCGCCCTTCATCAGGTCTTCGAAGGGATAGTCGCCCCAGTGGCGCGAAATGCTGTTGGTGAAGCTCTGTCCGTATCCAGTCGACCCGTGAAAATTGACCGCCGCGACAACATACCCGCGCGCCGCGAACATGGCGTAGTTCCATCGGGCATGCCAGTTGTTGATCCAGGAGCTCTGAGGCCCGCCGTGAATGAGGTATGCGACCGGATACCGCTTGCTGCTGTCAAAGCCCGGTGGCTTCATGAGCCACCCCTGGATCGAATCACCCAGCGCCCCGATAAACCAGAATGGCTCGAGCGGGGTGAGATCCAGTTTACTGATTGCCTCGTCGTTGATATGCGTCAGTTGCCGCACCCCGTCGCCGTCCAGGTTCGCCACGAATACCTCCGCCGGGCGAACCGCGGACTGCCGCAGAAATACGAGCAGATCGGCCCGGCGCGGGATCGCCAGCGCGCTATTGAGCCCACCGTTGACGATCCTGGAATGCTGGCCGCTCGGCACTTCCACACGATAGAATACGTGTTCTCCCCGCTCCTCCACCTCCGCGATGACCGATCTCGAATCATTGGCCCAGGTGATCGCCCCGACACTGACGTCCCAGTCCGGAGAGAGCGCGGCGCGCCGGCCAGTAGCCCGTTCGTAGAGCCAGATCTGCTGTCGATCTGATTCAAAGCCCGGGGCCGCCATGGCCAGGTACGCGATGAAGCGACTGTCCGGAGAGTAGGTGGGGCTGTTGTCGTTCGCGGGATTGGTCGTAATGGTCTGCCGGCTGCTTCCGTCGGGCCCGAGGACGTAGATCTCATTGTTCGTGCTCGTCGCGATACTCGAGTCCGGGTTGAACACCATCGCCAACTCGGTACCGGGAGAGGAAAGCGCGAGGTCCTTCCCGCCGAGGGCCAGCGTGGGTACATCGCGATCGAAAGGAGTAAGGTCCGTAATTGATCCGTCATTCGCCTCGGCCCGGAAGACATGTTGCCGAGTGCCGACTCTCCATTCGTCCCAATGCCGGAAGAACAGGTCGGTCCAGATCCTTGCCTGAGTGGGAAATTGGCCCTGGCGCTGGTCGATTTCCTGGTTCGCGGGCCAGGAAACATCGCCATAGAAAAAGTAGGCTCTTCCGTTCGGAGACCAGATGAAATCGGTGACGCCACCCGAAGCGCTCGTCACCTTGACGGCCTTGCCGCTGTCGATAGCCACGCGCCAGATCTGCGCTCCGCCCTCCGCCGTAGAAATAAACGCCAGCGTTTTTCCATCGGTGGACCATCGCGGTGCGCGCGCGCTCCCACCACCGGTGGCCAGCTCACGATCGCGGCCGGTAGCCACGTCAACGAGGTGAATGCGGGAGGTGCTCCGGTTGTCTTCGAGCGAAACGACGGAGACCGTGTATGCGACGATCGATCCATCGGGTGACGGCTGTGGATCGCCCACTGTCTTGAGGGCCAGGAAATCGCTGATGGCTATGGGGTGGCGATCTTGCGCGGCAACTCGAGTCGCGAGCGAGCCGGCCAGGATCAGGGCTGCGAGGGTGTGACGACCAGCAAATGCGCGCCAGGATGACATCAGTTAAGCCGGTTGAAGAAAGCCCCGAGGCAATCGATCGTCGACTGCGCCGGTATGGTGGTGACGAGTGGCAGGCCGGTGGTGCTGGTCACCGATCCGTGGACATAAGCCCCGACGGGCGCGGTCAGTGCGCGGCGAGAATTGGAAGGGACATCGCTCCAATACCGGAGCCCACTTCAATCACGCCTCCACCGAGCATTCGATCTCCATCATAGAGCACTCCCGACTGGCCCGGCGTTATGGCCCGGCCCGGAGCATGAAGCGCCAGAGTAACCCGCGCATCCTGGGCCGACACGATGGTCGCGGGAAGCGGCGTCGAGCGATATCGTATCTGGATCTGGCAGGAATCGCCTTCCCTGAGCGGACTTCCCAGCCAGTTCACCTCGGCCAGCTGGGCCGTGTACCCTTCAAGGTCCTTGAGGGATCCCACCACCACCTCCCGCCGATCAGGTCGCAGTGCGACCACGAACAGGGGTGCAGCGTTGCCTCCCGGGAGCCCGCGGCGCTGGCCGATGGTGTAGCGGGCATAACCCTCGTGCCGGCCGACGACCACGCCGGCGGTGTTGACGATGGCGCCGGGAGTCAGTGCGGGATCGTCGGCAGGCAGATGCTGT
Organism: Gemmatimonadota bacterium; assembly: GCA_039931815.1. Lineage (GTDB taxonomy): Bacteria > Gemmatimonadota > Gemmatimonadetes > Gemmatimonadales > GWC2-71-9 > DASYPP01. Next base: position 22,740 of record JBDTRF010000011.1, on the reverse strand, counting down.
TCCAGAACGCTCACATAGTCGCCATCGGGCACAAAGCAGATTTCGACCGACTCCGGCTTTTCTGCGGTAGTGAGGCCGAGATCGCGGGCATACTTGCGTGTCTCCGGCTTGGTGAGATTCCCAACCGGTGTCAGCATCCGCGCCACCACTTTCCGATCGATGCCCCACAGGAAATAGCTCTGGTCCTTGTTGCGATCGGCGCCCCGGAAGAGCGCACCGGCCCGCGCCACTGCGTAGTGCCCGGTGGCGATATGCTCGCAATCGAGCGCGTCGGCGTGGGCCAGGAGGTCGCGAAACTTGGTGAACGAATTGCAACGCACGCAGGGGATCGGCGTTCGACCATGACGGTATTCACTGACGAAGTCATCGATCACGAAACGACTGAAGCGATCCTCGAGGTTGAGAACGTAGTGCGGAATTCCCAGCCGGTGCGCGACATCGCGCGCATCGTTGATGGAATCGAGAGAACAGCAGGGCCGATCCGGGACATCGTCGCCGTAGCAGAACAGCTTCATGGTTGCGCCGACCACGTCGTATCCCTGCTCGACCAGCAAGGCGGCGGCCACGGAGCTATCGACACCGCCGGACATGGCGACCAGCACCCTGCTCATCGGACACACCGGAGGGAGTCCGGGCCACGGAGCCATTGAGTCGCCAGGCCGCAAATGCGCGCGCGCATCCTCGGATCCGTGACACGAGCTGCTGGCCGCTGGCCCGTCAGGTGGCTAACCACCCCGCGCCCCGGCTCATGCACGTCCCAGCACTCCCGACAATTTCCGCACCTTGTTTATCACCGTCGGAAAGACCTCGACCGCGCGATCAATGTCCGCGTGCGTCGTCTCGTGACCCAGGCTGAATCGAATGGCGCCGAGGGCCAACTCGCGCGGAATGCCCATCGCGGCGAGGACGTGCGACGGCTCGAGTGCGCCAGTCGAACAGGCCGATCCCCCGGAGATGGCAATACCGGAGAGGTCGAAATGCATCAGCAGTGCCTCGCTGTCCGCCCCGGGAACAGCCAGGCTCAGGATATGAGGCGCCCGTGTGGTTCCGGCGGACATCACAACGATATCGGGAAACATTCCGCAGAGTCTTGCTCCCAGGTCATCTCGCATGGACCTCAGCCGCTGGCTATGCGTCTCGAGATCAGCGACGGCGAGCTCCGCGGCTCGACCGAGAGCCACGGCCCCGGCGACATTCTCAGTGCCGGGCCGAATGCCGAACTGCTGGCCACCTCCGTGAATGATGGCCTCGACCGCCTTGCGGTCCCGTACGATCAGGGCCCCGATTCCTTTGGGCGCCCCGATTTTATGTCCACTTAGCGTGATGAGAGTGCAGGGAAGGTTGGTGACCGAGATGGGGATCTTGCCAAACGCCTGGACCGCGTCGGTGTGAAAGCACGCGCCGGCATCCCGACATCGGGCCGCGATGGATGCGATCGGCTGAATCGTCCCGGTTTCGTTGTTGGCCCACATGACCGAGACGACCGCTGGACTTTTCCCCAGGGCGCGATCAAGACCTTCAAGGTCGAGGACACCGTTTCGGTCGACCGGGAGAATCTCTTCCTCACCCCCGAGGTGAGTGACGGCGTGGGCGGCAGCGAGGATTGCCTTGTGCTCCGTCGCCGACACGGCGACCCGCATCGGCCGACCCTGGTCCCTGGCGGCCAGGGCGGCGCCAATAATCGCCAGGTTGTCCGCCTCGGTGCCGCCGGAGGTGAACACCACCTGGTTTGGTTCCGCACCGATCGCCGTGGCCACCTGCCGTTTGGCCTGTTCAATACCCGCCCGGGCGGCCCTGCCATATCGATGGGCGCTGGATGGGTTCCCAAAGGCCGTTTCGGTAAGAAACGGCAGCATCGCCTCCAACACCTCCGGCCGGACCGGGGTCGTGGCGGCGTGATCGAGGTAAACAGGGGTTTTGGACATACCGGGAAAATAGCCGGTAAATCGGTCTCCGGTCAGGGGTGTTTGGGGGAGGCTGGTGAGGGAATCGGCTACAGTACCGGGAGGGGCGGGGGAGCTCCTTGTGCGGAGTTCGGCTGCTTCCTCGTCCCTTGATGTTCGCGAAGGGCCGCTTCGCACGCATTCCCCAGATACAATCCATTCTTCCCGGAACCTGGGTCTCACCGGGTCCGGACCACCTGTGCCTCAGGGAGGGGACTATGCAATGCCGTCGCGTGCCTGCGCTTCTAGGTTATGGCTTGCTTACGATTTTCGCGGGATGCACTTCTACAGACGACGCCCTTTCACCAGTTCAGGCCCCATCCCTTTCGCAGGCCAGTGCTGTCAGCATCACCGGACAACTGCTCGGTGAAGATGCGGGCGGGAATGTCGTTGGGCTCTGCTCCCTTCTTCCCGTGTCATCCCTGCTCCAGTTGCGGCCAATTCTCGTTGGCAGCAGCACGATTCTACCGACGGTGAATGTGATCTGTCCGGCGGATACCTACGCCTTGCCAGCCAATCCTGGCTCCTATCGCATTCGGGTGACACTACCCGGCGTATCGGCCATTGGAAGCTTTCCCATGCGATACCTCGAGCCGGCCACAATCGTGGTGGATTCAACCGACGTCGCCCAGGATATCACCGTGCGTCCGGGGGTTCCGATCCTCGGGGGTGGAACCGTCGATGGTGTTCCAGCTCCCTTTGTAAACCTCATCTCCAACTATGCGGATTTCCCGCTCTTTGCTTCTGGATCCGCCACCAGCAATGCTTCGGGATTGTGGGAGGAGGCCTTTGGCCGGGTGCCATTGATCCTCCAGCCCGGAGTGGACCTGAATGTCAGCGGTTGTTTCCAGTTTGCCGGAACTACGTTGGTGGAGGGGTTCCCAGCCGGTGCGGTGAATTTCTCGGGGCCGGCCAGCATCAATTGCACGATGGCGACCGGGCAAGCCACCGCGTTCACCCATTCCGCGACACCACTCGCCGCTTCGATTCTACCGGGCGATATCGGCGGGCTTTCTTCCGAGCTATCTCCTGAGCTGGGACTTGGCTATGGCGTTCAATTTCCCGTCATTGCGCCGGCTACGCCGCGGCCACTCCCAATCGACTTGCCACCCCTGCAATTGTTCCGCGGCGGACTCATACTCGGTGTCAACGGTACCCGGATTCTGAGCGGGGTGGATCAGTCAGGGGTCGACGTATGCCTGGAATGTCGCGATTTCGGGCCGGGGGCCGTCGGCGCAGTTGAGGACTTGGGTGGAGGGAATCGGCGCATTACCTGGACCTACGATGATTCCCACTCGTCCGAGCGGGTCGGGATCAATGTTTTCCAGGAATCATTTGATGGGGTGGCTGGATCAAGCTATGTACTCATCCGGTTTGCATTCACCAATACTTCGGGTCAGCGTCTGGTGCTGGATCCGGGGCTCTTCATGGACTGGGATATCGAAGGGGACCCACTGAGCGAGCTGGGAGCCACAAACCTGGCGGGTCAGTTGATGTATGAGACCAATCGGACCGGCGGCTCCGCGCTGGGCACGATGATCTTTGCCGGTGGGCCATCTCGCGGCGGGTATTTCTTCCCGTTTCTGTCACCGATGACCTCGATCCAGGATCAGCTCGCGATTCTTCGTGGTGACCTGCGCCGTCCCAGCGTCGACCGGGGTGATACGCACTATCTCCAGGGTGGGAGCAGGGTCAAGCTCGAAGTCGGCGAAACCAAAGACATCTGGGTGGCCGTCATAGGTGGCAGTGATGTCGCCGCCCTGCTTGCGAATGGACGAACGGCGGCGGCAGATGTGGCAACCCGGAAGAATGCCGGGGTGCCAATAACGTCACGGTCCGAACTCGGCAGGATGACGACTGTCCCCACAGTGGCGCGCCCGTCGCCGGCCTGGCCGGTTTGCAAGAAGAGCTGCGACATGGAGTAATGGAACGGAACCGGGAACCGGACCGAACCAGGCTGGAGCACGAGTCTCAAGTGATTCGTACACCGCGATGTCTCAGCGATAGTCCGTGCGCTCTTGTCTGTTCCTGTTCCCGGTTCCCTTCATCCATTTACATGCTCTGCACCTCGAGCGTGAGCACGTCGTCAATCATCACCGTTTCGTGTGTGAAGTACGGCTCGCCATATCGTCGTCGAATCAGCGATCCATAGTGCGCATTCTGGGTTTCGACCAGGCCGTACAGATCCTGTCCCGTGGGAAAGATCTCCCCGGCGGCCTTGGCGCCGTCGAACTGGCTCCCATAGCATCGTATTGCCGCCAGCTTGCGCTCGAACTGCGCGGAGATGTCGATCACAAAAGTTGGCTTGATTGGATCTTCCCGATACGACAAGGCATACAGCACCTTGTGTGGACGGTGGGGTGTTCCATCCGCGGCGTAGCGCTTGAGCCCTGAGAGAAAGCAGGCATCGCGTCCCAGTTCGGACGCAATGCGATGGTCCGGGTGGCGTCCCACCGCGAACGGGAGAATAACTACCCGAGGGGCAAAGTGTCGGATCTGCTCCACCACGATCCGGCGTGTCTCTTCGTTATTCTGAATATGCGCGTCAGGCAGGCCGGCGTTTCTCCGCTCCCCTACTCCCATGACGTGAGCCGCCCGTACCGCTTCTTCGGCCCGCAACTCGGCACTTCCCCGGCTGGCGGTTTCGCCCTGGGTAAGGTCGAGAATCCCGGCCTGGTAGCCGGCGTCGATCGCCTTGATCAGGGTTCCTGCGCAGGTAAGCTCCACGTCGTCCCGGTGTGCCGCGATCGCCAGGATGTCTACGCCCATTGATCACCTCTCTAAATATGTGGTAGGGCAGGGACCGGCCAGAAGCGCGCAAGGATTCCAGCAATGAAAAGAAGCGTCTGGCCTTTCGCTTCATCCTGCAATCCCATCCTGCTGCCATCCTGTTTTCCCGACCCGCGCCGCCTTACTCGTGGCGCAGCGCTTCAACCGGATCCATCCGACTCGCTCGGTTGGCAGGGTACAATCCAAAGATCAGCCCGATCGCGATGCTCACAGCGCACGCGATGACCGCACTCCAGAGGGGAACGCCCGACTGAAGGCCAATGAACAATTTGAGGATTTCGGCAACACCCAGGCCAACGAGAATTCCCAGCAGGCCGCCGAGTAGCGTGAGAGTAGCGGCTTCAACCAGAAACTGCCACAGAATTTCCCGGCGGGTAGCTCCCAGCGCCTTGCGCAGACCAATCTCCCTGGTGCGATCCGTCACTGATACCATCATGATGGCCATGACCCCAATGCCTCCAACCAGCAGAGCCACGCTCGACAAGGCAACCATGACGCCGAAAAAAGCTCCGGTAAGACTGTTGATGGTATCCAGGATCTGGTCCTGGGTGATCAGGTCGAACGTGTTCGGCCCACCGGGGCGGAGATGGCGGGCACTTCGCAACGCGACCGTCACCAGGTCCTGGGCCCGGCTCACGGGCACGGATGGCCATCCTTTTACCGAGATGAACAGTCCGTTGGTTTCGTCGTATCGAAGTGCGTGACGCGCGAGCTGATACGGAACAATGGCACCGGTCTGTTGGCCCGGAGGCTCGAAGATATTCGCCGGGCGCTGATAAATCCCGATCACCTTGAGGGTCGTCCCACCGATCCGGACCAGTTTCCCGATGGGCTCCACTCGGCCAAACAGGTGGGTGGCCGTCTCGTCTTCCAGCACCACCACGGCGGCTCCGCTCAGTTCGGGGCGATTGAAAAAGCGACCTCGCAGAAGCGTTCCACCCTGGACTTCCATGAACTGATCGTCCCCGGCCCAGACGGTCAGCGCCTGGGTTCGAACACCCTCATACTCCACTCGTTCGAAGATCTGGATCATGACGCCGGCATACTTGATCTCGGGCAGGCGTCGAATCGCTTCCGCATCCGACTCGCGAAGCACCGGTCGGATCCGCACCTCGTATGGAAGGTCGTCCGGGTTGAGCGGAGTCTGGGAGAAGTACCGCACGACGTAGAATGTGGTCGGTCCGGCCACCTCGAGTACGTTGAGAATCTGGCTCCGAAGCCCCTGCACCATGGACGCCATCGCCATCACCGTCGAGACCCCGATCACGACACCCAGGATCGTCAGAGCCGATCGCAGCTTGTTGGATCTCATCGAGTCGAGCGCGATGAGCATACCTTCGCCAAGGCGCTGAATCATCGCTATTCGGCGCGGAGCGCGGTGATGGGATCGAGTCGGGCCGCTCGTGTCGCCGGGTAAACGCCGAACAGGATACCCGTGCCTGCGCCGAGTGCCAGGGCGATGCTGACGGACCAGAGTGTCACCCTGGCGGGAAGCGGCGTAAAGGCGGCCACCAGTTGGGCCAGGGTCCAGCCGGCGAGGACGCCAAGAATGCCCCCAAAACAGGAGAGTGTCACGGCCTCAATCAGGAACTGTCGGCGGATATCTTCTCGCGTGGCGCCCAGGGATTTGCGCACACCGATCTCGCGAGTGCGCTCGTTGACGGTCATAAGCATGATATTCATGATCACGATGCCGCCGACCACAATTCCGATACAGACCACCGCTGGTATGACAGCAAAGAGGATTTTCGTGAGGCTGCGCCAGAATTCCACAAGGGAGTCTGCCTTGTCCACCGTGAAGTCGTTCTCCTCCGCCGGACGAAGCCGGTGGGCCAGTCGCATCGCTTCTTCGGCTCGGTCCATTCCGTACTGAATATCCTCGGCACTCGTCATCTTGACCGAAACCACGGTGGTTTTGCGCCGGCCGTACATGGACTCAAACGTTGAGTAGGGCAGGAGGGCGAATCCATCAAATGACTGGCCCAGCACCTTTCCTTTCTTGGCGATGACCCCTTTCACGATCAACTCGCGCCCGCCCAGTCGAACCCGTTTTCCGATCGCCACGTGCGGGTCGCCGAAGAGCTTATCCGATACATCCCACCCGATGATCACGGAATACCGCCGTTCGGTTACGTCAGGCTCGGTGAGCGGGTCCCCGGCCGCGAACCGATAGTCTCGCACGATCTGGTATGGCGGGGTTATCCCGAAAACGAGCACATCACCGACGGTGCGGTTGCGGTATACCATATCGCTGCTGGGGGTTGGCCATCCGGATTGAAACGCCACCGCCTGGGCATCGGGCAAGGCGGCCACGACCACCCGGGCATCGTCCAGGGTGATGAACGGCCGCTTATTGATGGCCTTCACCTCCTCGTCGTCAAGGAGGCCAAATGCGATAGGAGTGCGCCGGACCTGGAACGAATTGGTTCCGATCACGGCCCCGGTGATGTTCTCCTTGACGTAGGCATTCATGCCCTGGATGATCGCTACGACCGCGACCAGGAACCCGACGGAAACGATGATGCCGAGGAGCGTAAAAAACGACCGAAGCTTGCTGCTCCAGATTGCCTGCAACGCCAGGCGAAGCGCTTCGAGGAGGGACATGTCTGCAATCTAGGGGGGTATCGACCCTTTGAAAAAGGCGGTGGCAGGGGAGCCGTTCTCCACCTGCCACGCTGAGCTCAGATTCCGCTTCCCCTGGGTCCGGGTCGGGCGCGCCCACGAGGTTGTCGGTCGTGTCGAATATCCCGCCGATCGTGTCTCACGTCATGACGATCCCCTCGAAGGCCGCGCCGGTCGCCCCGGATGTCGCGTCGGTCCTTCCGCAGGTCACGCTTGTCGGCCCGTCGCGTGGCTGGTGTGTGATCGCGCCGTAACTCTCGCCGATCCTGGCGGATGTCCCGCCGGTCATGCTTCAGGTCGCGCCGGTCGAACCGCACATCCCGCCGGTCTCTTCGAAGCTCTCGTTGGTCGTGAATTCCTGCTCGGGGCTTTGCCTGGTCCTGGGCCTGTGCCGACACCGACGGGGCGATCGCCAGCAGAAGTCCGAGGAGTGGAAATGCCAGTGTGTACCGCATGCTCGTCTCCGGTTAGTTGGACACCCCCTTAGACGAGCGAGTCATGGCTTGTTAAGGAGAAGTACAGCGGAAGAGAATCAATGAAACCAAAAGAGAAAAAAGGACGGCACCAGTCCGAAGACTCTTGCCGTTCTTTCTCCTGCATTCCCTACCGTGCTTCTACTGTCTGTTGCTTCCTATTCGTAGCGGAGGGCTTCGACCGGATCCAGCTTCGACGCCTTGTTGGCTGGGTAGAGGCCAAACACGATGCCGGTGAAGGTCGACGCGATGACCGATGCGACGACCGACGACATGGGCACGGCGGCGGGCAGGGTCGGGATCACGGTCCGCACGATCCAGGCAATCGTGGCACCGAGTGCGATGCCGGCCAGGCAGCCGATCAGCGTGAGCGTGGCCGCTTCGACCAGGAACTGGAACATGATCTCCCGCCGGGTGGCGCCCAGCGCCTTGCGGACCCCGATTTCCCTTGTCCGCTCGGTCACGGAGATCATCATGATCGCGATCACCCCGACACCGCCGACCATGAGACCGACGCTCGAAAGGGCCAGCATGACGATAAAGAAGCCCTGGGTAATCTGATTGAACGAGTCGAGGAATTTGTCCGAGGACACGACCGTAAAATTATTCTCCTGGTTTGGCTTGAGCCCACGGGCAACCCGGAGCGCGGTCGTGACTTCGTCCTGGGCTCCAGCGACCGTGGCATTGTCTCTCGGGATGACCGCAATCTCCATCCATCCCTTCCAGTAGTCCGCGACCTTCTCAAACGTGGTGTGCGGAATCGCCAGCCGGGGCGAGGAGGCGTTGCTGAAGAGCGACGCAGGTTCGACGTGGAGGCCGATGACCTCAAACGGCTCCCCGAACAGACGAATGACCTTCCCGACAGGATCGAGACCAGGAAACAATGATTCAGCCATCTTGTCGTTGATCACTGCCACCCGGGCACCTGATGCGTATTCCATCTCCGTAAAATTCCGGCCCAGCCGGAGCTCGCCGCCGTTCACCCGGATCCAGCTGGGGCTGAAACCGGCAACGTTGACGCTGCTCAGGTTGGTGCCGTTGTAACTCACCGGGCCGTTGGAATACTCGCCGATATTGACATCGCTGATGGATGGCAATGAGCGAATCAGCTCTGCATCCTGGCTGGAGAGCCATGGATTCCGCCGCCAGGGCGATAACTCGTCCGACCCGTCGCTGATATTGAGTCCACCGGACCAGTAACGGAAGACAAAAAACGTTTTGGGGCCGAGACTCTCGATTACCGCCGAGGCGCTGCGATTGATGCCGGTAATGGCCGATCCGATGACGATGACGACCATGACGCCGATCGCGACACCCAGGATCGTCAGGCCCGCGCGGACCTTGTTTGCCCGGAGGGAGTCGAGAGCGATCCCCACGCCCTCCGCCAGGCGGGAAATTGAAAAACCATAGCGTCGGTTCATTCGGCCCTCAGTGCTACAATGGGATCAAGTTTTGCCGCTCGATACGCCGGATAGACCCCGGCCACCATGCCAACCAGGAGTCCCACGCTGACGCCAACCACCAGGGACCAGGTCGCGACGGCCGCGGGCAAGGGTGTCAGTGCTTTTACCAGGAAGGCGAGCCCGATGCCGGTTGCGATACCCATCGCCGCCCCCAGCGTCGAAAGGGTGGCCGACTCCACGACAAACTGAGAAAGGATATCGCTTCGCTTGGCGCCGAGTGCTTTCCGGATCCCGATTTCGCGGGTCCGCTCGGTTACCGCCATGAGCATGATGTTCATGATCACGATGCCGCCAACCACCAGCGAGATGCCGACCAGGAGAGGCAGGGCCAGCATGAGCACATTGGAAATTTTCTGCCAGCCTTCCAGGGCCCCTTCCGCGGTTTCCAGGACGAAATTATCGTCGGTTCCCGGCTTGAGCTGACGTCGCACGCGCATAATGGCCTGCACCTCGTTCATCGCCGGGCGCAGCATATCCGGATTGTCCGGCTTGACACTCAACTGGTCCAGGATATTCATGGGACAGATGAGCCGACGACCCGGCGCGGTGTAGGGCATGATGGCAAATTTGTCCATCGAAAGTCCGAACAGGGTGCCCTGCGGCTCCACGACGCCGACGACGCGATAGGGGAGCCCGCCCACGATCGCCTGTTTGCCCAGGGGATCCACGCCGGGGAAGAGCTTCTCCGCCAGCAGGTCGCCAATGACCAGCACGGGAAGACCCGCGCGCACTTCCTGCCGGGTAAAGGCGCGCCCGGTCCGCACCTTGTAATTCTTGATGTCGAAATAGCTTGGCTCGGTGCCGACCAGGTCCATATCCTTGGCGAACTTGCCGTCATAGGAGATGGTCACCCGATCCTCGCAGAACCGGGCAAAGGTGGCGGGTGTCTTGACCCGGTCCTGCACGTAATCCGCGTCGGCGTAGGTGATACGCGGCCGGCGAAACCAGCTGCGCCAGACTTCATCCGGCACATTGCCGGTGGTAATGTTGGGACGCTGGCGGAGGTTGAACGTATTAATGCCGATGATGGCACCCGCGAACTTGTCGCGCATGTACACGTTCATCCCCTGGATGATCGACACCACCGCAATGAGAAAGGTGACACCGATCAGCACGCCGACGAGGGAGAAGAAGCTCTTCAGCTTCTGGACCCGGATCGCCGACAGGGCCATCCGTACTGCCTCGAAGAGCCGCATTCAGGCCGCCGCGATGCTGGGGTTCATACGATCGCTTTCGATTTGTCCATCCTTGATAACGACGACGCGGTGCGCGTACGCCGCAATCGACGGCTCGTGCGTCACCAGGATGACCGTCTGACCCTGGGCGTGAAGCTGGCCGAACACCCGCATGATTTCTTCGCTGGTGGTGCTGTCCAGGTTTCCCGTTGGCTCATCTGCCAGCAGGATCGATGGTTCATTGACCAGGGCACGGGCAATCGCCACCCGCTGCCGCTGCCCACCCGAGAGTTCATTGGGACGGTGATGCATCCGCTCGGCGAGGCCCACCTTGGTCAACGCGCCAACGGCGCGGCGCCGACGCTCGCCGCTGCTGCTGCCGGCATAGACCAGCGGCAGTTCCACGTTGTGCAGTGCCGACGCCCGCGCGAGAAGGTTGAAGGTCTGAAAGACAAAGCCGATTTCCTTGTTGCGAACCCGCGCCAGGGCGTTATCCGAGAGCCGGGAGACTTCCTGGCCATTGAGCCAGTACTCTCCTGAGTTTGGCGTATCCAGGCAACCCAGCAGGTTCATCAGGGTTGACTTTCCCGACCCTGACGGGCCCATGATCGCAACGTACTCGTTCCGGCGGATACTCAGGTTCACGCCCCGGAGGGCGTAGATCCGCTCCCCGCCCATGTCGTACTCGCGGGTCAGGTTGGTCACGTTGATGACGGTGTCGTTCACGGCTTCTTGCCTCCTGGGGCGGCCGAATCCGCCGCGGCCCGAACCTTGGTGCTGTCCTTGATCTCACGGATGGCCTGGTAGGGCCCGGCGACGATGGAATCGCCTTCTTTCAGTCCGGAGAGCACCTCGAAGTGTTCCTCACCCGCGATACCAACCTTTACCGGCTGGAAGAACGCCAGGTTGTTCCGGATGATGAAAACTCCTTCGGTTTCCCGCTTGCCCCGCGCGGATGCAGACGTGTCCGTCGACTTGGACTCGTTCGGCACCGGCTCGTTCTCCCGGACTGTGAGCGCGATAATTGGAAGTGCCAGGGCGTTCTTTCTCGTATCGGTTACGATCTTGGCGGTAGAGCTCAGGTCCGGCCTGATATCGGACGGAGGATTGTCCAGCGTCACCTCGACATCGAAGTCTACGGCCCGGTCGGTACTTCCTCCGGATGTTGCGGTCGCCGTCAGCTGGGCACTGTTACTGATCTTGGTGACCCGGGCGGCAAAGCTCGTGTCGGGGAACGCGTCAATGGTGACATTTACGGAATCACCCATGTGAAGACGAACCACGTCCGTCTCGTCCACCTGCACCTTGGCCAGGACAACCGAGAGATCGGCGATGGTCATGAGCAGGGCGGTTTCCCGGGAGAATGTTCCCGGCACCGCAACTTCACCGACCTCGACCGGGAGCCGGACGACTCGGCCTGACATTGGCGCGGTGAGCCGGGTCTTGGAGAGGTTGTCCTTCGCCTCCTGCAATCCGGCCTGGGCCTGTTCAATCTGCGCCTTGCTCGCGTTGAAGTTGGCCTGTGCCACGTCATATGACGTCTGCGCCTGTTCCACGGATTCAACCGAAACCAGGGTCGAGCCTGATTTCTGAAGCTCCTTGGTTCGGTTGAGCGCCCGCTCGGCCTGGTCGAGCGTCGCGCGGGTCTGTACCAGGCCCGCCTGGCTCGACGCCAGCAGCGCGTCCGCCCGGGAGACGGCAGCCTGGTAGATGGTCGGGTCGATCTGGACCAGGAACTGACCTCTCTGCACCAGGTCACCTTCCTTGACCGCGATCGCGGTGATGCGACCGGTGATGTCCGCGCTGATATCGACCGAAGACTTGGCGTCGATACGTCCACTGGCCGTTACGGTCGAGACGAGGTCTCGCCTACCGACTTTTTCAATCCGGACCTCGACGGCCTTGTTGCCTCGCTTGGCGGCGCCGAGCGCGAGGGGGATCCCGATAAGCGCGAGGAGCACTCCACCAACCAGACCGAGCTTCATGCGGCGCGACATGTGCTTTCCTTTTTAGCGGAGAGGACGGCCCACCGCCGCCTCCAGGGCGGCGATGGCTTTGTGATAGTCATAGACTGCCGTGATGTAATCACCTTCAGCGCGAACGACATCGCTTTGGGCGGTCGAGAGTTCGAGCGAGGTCCCGCTGCCCAGTCGGTAGCGATCCTGCTCCAGCCGGAGCTGGTCTCGCGCGGCTTCCCGGTTCGCCGCCTGCACGACAATGGCGCGATAGGATGTCCCGATCGCCAGGTAGCGTGATTCAACTTCCGATCGGACCTGGAGACCACGGGCTCGCACCCCCTCCTCGAGGTCATCCTGGTTGGCCCGGGCCTGGGAGAGCCGCAGCGTGCGGCCGAACCCGGTAAAAATCGGGAGCGAAACCGTCAGCGATACGCGGAACGGCTGGCTCTGGAAATCGAGCAGGCCCACGTTATTCCCGGCCAGGATCGACTGCTGCAGAGAATTGTTGAGTTGGGTCCGCGTCGCGTCGTTGAAATCGGAGTTGCAATTGAGCGGCGGCAACGGCGGATTCAGCCCGGCACGGATCTGATTGTCGAGATCGCACTGCGCCGCTGACGACAAGGCGCCGGCAAATGCATTGTCGATGATCGACTGCTCATCAGTGACTCGCTGGCTGAACCCACTCCAGCCAGCCTGTACCGAGATCGTCGGCAGGTATTGCGATTTGGCGGCACGCACTTGCCAGTTCGCGGCATTTTCGCGAGCCTGCAAGGCGCGCAGCGCGGGATTCTGCTCGCTCGCGGTGGTCAGGAGCTGTGCCAGGTTGTACGAGGGCTCGGTCACCGGAAATGAATCCGTCAAGGCGATACGATCGACGGCGACCGGCGGGACCACGCCTATCCGGCGGAACAGCTCGAGCTTCGCCTCGTTGTCGGTCTGAATGGCTCGAAGCAGAGAGACCTCGGCCTGGCCCTTCAAGACCTCCGCTTTCCGAACATCGATCAGGGTGGACTGCCCAACCTGGTATTTGGCCTGGGCCAGCTTGAGGAAATCATCCTGCCGCTGAACGGCCTGGCGATTGACTCCCACCTGGGCCGAGGCCTGCAGGGAATTGAAGTATTGCGTCGTCACATCGAACTTGAGGACCGATCCAGCCCCGGAGATATCCTCCTCGGTGGCAAGCTGGTTGGCTTTCTGCTGCGCCGGACCGGACAGGATGCTCCCATCCAGCTGCCATTGGAGATTGAGGCCGTAGTTGGACGTCACGATGGGAGACGTGGCGCGGATGAAGCCACCACCAAAGTTCGACTGACCTGACCCCGTATATCCGACGCCGCCATTGACGCTGACAGAAGGAATGAAATTTCCATACGCATTGCGGACTGCCCAGCGGGCCGGGCCGGCATCATTCAGCGTCTGGCGATACGTCGGGCTGTTGCCCTTGGCCTGCTCGAGCGCCTCCCCCAGCGTCAAAGTGGCCGCGGGGGTTACAGCAGGAACCATGGTGGAATCCTGGGCTCGTGCTACGGCGGGAAGGCCCAGTAGAAGGACGGACAGAGCGTACCAGCGACCCATGACAGTTTCCTTGGATGAACGGGAAGGCGAAACTGCCCCCCATACGTGGGAGGCGTGAACCAGGTTTCAGGCTGCGACGAACAGTGCTTAAGCGACTGTCCTGCAAGCCATTAGAGAGTGGGATCAACCAGGATGGGTTACTTGCGGAGCCGAACGATCTCAATCCCCGATTGGGGAAATTCCATTCGAGTGAGACGTCCGGCCTCGTCCATCCAAATCGTGCCTGTAATCTCTCCGGCCAGTAGGATGCGAGTACCCTCGGTGCCGTCGCCGGGCAGTTTTTTCGCCGTGAAGGGCACTCTCCGGCCGCTCACGGGATACACGCCGGTCAGCTGCAAGCCGTCCGGTGTGGCAAGATCGGCGATGGCAGCAAACATCGCGTACGCGCTGTCGGCAAGTCCGACCATGTTTGGTGCTGCCGGCCATTCTCGGATCGCCTCAGAGCCGCCCGACATGAAGTGGATGAGAAGTTTGTTTCTCGCCAGCTCCGCGAGAGCACGTCCGGCGCCTGGTTTGCTGACCTCAATGGCGGAAAAGCTGCCATCCGCCCGCCGCTCCAGTACCGTCTCCTGAGTAAATCGAGGAGTGACAGCCGGTATCCGGACGCGCGAAATGACGGTCGATCCCGGCGCGCCGCCCTGACGGCTGGTGGCCACGGAAAACTCCTCCCGGCCTATTTCCCTCCCGGCCGCGCGGATACTGAATGTGCCCTGGTCCACCGACTGGGCGGTACCTTGTTGCGTAAGACACAGGATCAGAGCCGGAATCAGGTACTTCATTCAGACCTGGCCTTCACCTTCGGGAACAAAGCCGAAACATCGGGCAGCAATTCGCTCGAGGATAAATCTATACAATTGCTCGCCCTTTTGGGCCGATGCCATGCTGGGGAAGCCCAGGGAGCCGACAATGGTCTGAATGGGCCGGCTTTCTCCACGGCGATATCGGGAAAGCTGCTTTGGGGTAAGCGCAAAGTCCTGCGCATCCGACATGCGCACCAGGTGGGGCGCAATGTATAATAGAAGGGATGTATCAACCTCGCCGCCATGGATGGGTCCGCCCGGACGCTCAATCAGGTGCTGAAGATCGAGCGCAAAAATGTCCACGACGTGCACCTTGGAATCGAGGACCCGAATGGTGCTCAGTGCCTCCTGGTGGGCTTCACCTCCCTGGGCGGTCAGGACGACGAACTCCCGGACGTTGGCCCAGGTCTCCCATGATTCCACCAGTTCGTTCATCACCCGGTGGAGCGTTTTCCGCTTCAGCGTCGCCCCACCGGTGAACGTCCACCGCGTGGATGTGTTGACGCCGTATTCGATGGTCGGTGCCGTGGGAATGCAGAAACGGGCGGAAAGGTCATCGGCAAGGCGCTCGACAATGATGCTGTCGATCCCCAATGGAAGATGGGGCCCATGTTGTTCCGTGGTCCCCACCGGCACGATCAGCCATGGACGGCCAACCAGGCAATCTCGTACCTGGGAGGGTGTCATTTCCTTCAAGCGCCAGGGATGTTCCCGTTGATTCATCGCATCCATTGGTGGTTACTGGTGGTGGTCGTCGTGGCCGGCGCGACGGCCGAATGGCTGCGGCATCCGGCGATCGTGTGGGTGGTGATCCTCTGGATGTCCGTCCCGGCGGCACTCTGGTGTTTTCATCCGCTGGATCGTCATCGGTCACGTCTTGTGCTCGCGGCGCTGATGGGACTCGCCATGGTGACGACCTATCATCACTGGCGTCTCAATCGCATCGATCATTCCTGGCTTGAGGTCCGGGAAACGCTCGTCAGCGAGGCCGGTCGGGCGCTGGCCGGTGAGCTGAAAGCGGCGCAGCGCCGGACGGAAGATGCTGTGATCGCCGCCGGAGTGGCAGCCTCCTCTTCCCGGGCCCAGGCGTTTGCCCAACTCGAGAGGGCGATTCCCGGCCACGGCACCGAGGTTGGCGTCGTCATTCTCGAGCCGGGCGATGTTCCTTTTGCCTGGGCGGGTCATTTCCGGATTCCTCCCCGCTCGGCCGGTGATTCCCTGCAGGTGCGCGCCAACAATTTCTACATCGTCCTCGAAACTCGAAAACATCTCCCCCTGGGACGGGTTGCCGTTGCGAGTGTGCTGCTCTGGGCCTCTCCCGCGGTACCTGACCGGGATCGAAGCCTGGCAGTGCTCTATCAGCGGAAGACCAAAGTTGATCTCGCGGTGTACCTGCCGGGAAGTGCGCCGGCAGGACCTGACGTGTTTGACTACGACCAGCCAACGACGGCGGATACGCTGCATCTCTTCAGTGCGCAGCCACTCCCGCCGGAACAAGGCGTTTCCAAGACCACCGCGATTGACGAAGCCGGATCCTGGGTCGTCGGCTTTCTCCTGTTGTACATGGGCCTGGCACTCCTGATTCATACCAACGCGACCAGTCGATTTCTGATTCTCTGCTCCATCATCTGGGTCTACGCGAGATCGCCGGCCGGTGAGTACCTCGGCTCCGCAGGCTGGTTTTCTTCCGCGACATTCTTTCGCGCCCTCCTGGGGCCGATCTCCAGCTCCGCCGGCATCCTCGCCCTGGTCGGTGCCCTGGTGACCTTAGGAGCGATCACGCTCTGGCGCAAGCGGCTGCCGGTCAGGTGGTATAGTGTGGCGCTGGGGGTGAGTCTCCTCATTGTCGCGCCGTACGCCATGCGCGAACTCGGGAGAGGCATTACGCCACCATCCAGTGGTGTGTCGCTCGGTCTCTGGCTTACCTGGCAAATCACCCTGCTCCTCGCGACAGCGGCTCCTATCGCCCTGGCCGCCGCCCTTTTTCGGGGCCGCCAGCCGGTTGCCCGGATCCCCAGGACGATCTGGGTCGGCATCGCCATCGCGGTGATCGCCACCGTGGCAGGCATCTTTGTCTGGGGGCCTCGTATCGGTTGGCCACCGTGGTACACCTTTCTCTGGACGCCGGCCTTGTTTCTGGTTACGCGGCCGGCCCCCCGCATGGGCGCCATCATAGGTATCGCCGCCGTCGCCGGGTGTGCCGCATCGCTGATCACATGGGGTGCGGTGCTGGAAGGAAGACTCAACGTTGCTCGAAAGGATGTCGGAAATCTCGGATCCATTCCTGATCCTCTCGCCCGCCGCCGGTTGGAGTTGTTTGGACAGGAGGTGCGCCTGGGGCCGCCGCCAACCAATGCGGCAGAGCTGTTCGCGGCGTATCGGGCTTCGGCGCTTGGTCGCGAGGAGTATCCGGCCCAACTGGCGCTCTGGAGTCCGCTGGGAGAGCCCCTGGTCGATCTGCGGCTGGATTCCCTCGACGTAAATCAGGCGTTGATTTCCGCGCTGGTCCGAAACCTTGATACCGCGCAGGTCCGGGAGACCCTTCAGCTTCCACGCACGCCGGGCGTTCACTCGATGCTGCTCGAACGCATCGCGCCCAACGTTGTTCTGACGGCCGTCGTCGGACCCCGCAGCCGTCTCATCGTCCAGGACCGGTTGGGCCGACTGCTGCACCGACAGTTAAATGATGCACCCCTTTATTCGTTAACGCTGTCACTGCCCGAACCTGGCGGCGCCATCGACAGTCTCCGGCTACACTGGAATCGCGATGGGTGGCGCGTGCGCGGTGAACGGCTGCTCGCATTACCCGGAGGGGTTCGTCACGTCCACGCGATCGTGGACATGAGGGGCCCCGTTCCCATTTTTGTGCGTGGCACGCTGGTGGTGCTGCTGGACGCCGGCCTCCTGTCGATCCTGTGGGTGCTGGCCGAGGCGTTCGGTGGACATCGCTTCCACCGCTGGTCATGGCAACGGCTTCGCCGCTCCTACCAGGCGAGGCTGGCCATCACGCTGGGACTCTTCTTCATTGTTCCCGCCGCGGGATTTGCCGCCTGGGGGTTTACCCGTCTCCAGGCGGAGGACGATCGGAGTCGAAACCTGGTGATCACCCAGACCCTGCGGGACGCGGTGCTCAGTTCTGGTGGACTTCCCCAGGAGTCGCCCGAGCGGACCTATGATGGTCTGATACAACTGAGCCGACGGATTGACGCGGACCTTGGTCTCTACCAGGGAGGGGCTCTTATCGGCTCCAGCTCGTCAGTGCTGGAAGACCTGGGGGTCATTCCCTCGCTGCTCCCCGAAGATCCGTTTCTCAAGCTCGCGCTGGAAGACGAGCTCGAGTTGACCGCGGATGGTCCCCTGGCTCGACCACCAGTGCGGATTGGATATCGCGTGGTCCGGCCGGGGAGCGCAAACGAGATTGGAATACTGGCCACGCCGCAACCGGCGCTGGACCCGGAGCTGGGCGAGGAACAGCTGGACCTCGTTCTGGTGCTGCTGTTGGCAACACTCATCGGCGCAGGATGCGCGCTCGCCGGCGCGAATGCCGCGTCCCGCGCGCTCTCTCGTCCTGTCGCCGACCTTCGAGCGGCGGCCCTCGCCCTGGGAGAAGGGAAGGCCCTTCTGCCTCCATCACAGGCCCCTCCCGTCGAATTTGAACAGGTCTTCGGCGCCTTTGGTCGCATGGCCGCGGATATTCGGACCAGCCAGGCCGCACTGGAAGAAGCCCGGCTTCGTACGGCGACGGTACTGGCCACAGTGGCGACGGGCGTCATTGCCCTCGACCCGACGGGCCAGGTGCTCATCGCCAATCGCCGGGCGGAGGAGATTCTCGGCATTGCCCTGGCGGAAGGAGATCGATTTGCCGATCGGCTGGGACCGGAGTGGAGCCCCTTGATCGAAGCGATTCAGGGAGAGCTTGCCGGGTCTCGCCGCCCGACCGAGAGCAGGGAAGTTGAGGCTCGGGGCCGAAGGATTCGGCTCCAGATCGCCCGATTGGAGTCAGGGGTCGCGGGGATCGTCGTGGCGCTCAACGATTTTACCGATGCATCGCGGGCGGAGCGGGTGCTGGCCTGGGGAGAAATGGCGCGCCAGGTCGCGCACGAAATCAAGAACCCCCTGACGCCGGTCCGCCTGGGAATGCAGCACCTCCTGCGGGTCTACCGCGACCGGCGACCGGATTTCGAAACAACGCTGGAGGAAACCTCGTTTCGGATCCTCGGGGAGATCGATCGCCTGGATACGATTGCACGCGCGTTCAGTCGGTTTGGTGCGCCCGCTGAATCCGCGGCGCCGCTCGAACGGATCGATCTCACCGCCACCGCGTCCGAAGTCGTGCACCTGTACGGCCTGGCGGAATCCGGGGCGACGGTCTCGCTCCTCGGTCGAGGTCCCGTGTTCAGTGTGGCCCGAAAGGATGAGGTCAAGGAAGTGCTAGTCAACCTGCTGGAGAATGCGCGCAATGCGGGTGCGCACCGCATTGCGGTCGAGGTAACCACTGGCCTCATGGTGGTGGAGGACGATGGAATCGGAATCCCTCTCGATCAACTCCCGACAATTTTCGAGCCTCGCTTCTCTTCGACCACGAGTGGTTCAGGCCTGGGGCTTCCCATCGTGCGCCGACTGGTGGAAAGTTGGGGCGGGAAGGTCACCGTTTCCAGTATCGTGGGGAAGGGTACCCGGGTCGTGATTGCGCTGGCCGATGGATTGTCCGCTCCTTCTGCTACGGGTCCGATGAATGGATGATGTTCTTGCCTGGCACCGCGACGAATACACGGTGAGCACCGACCGGTCGCGACTTGATCTCGCGGTCATCCACGGGTATCTCGCCCGGTCGTACTGGGCGGCTGGTATCCCGCGGGCGATCGTTGCGCGCTCGATCGACCATTCCCTGCCATACGGCCTCTACCACCGCGATCAACAGGTTGGATTTGCCCGGGTGGTGACGGACCACGCCGTTTTTGGCTATGTCGCCGATGTATTCGTGCTCGAGGGACATCGTTCTCGCGGCCTCGCCCGGTGGATGATGCGCTGTATCCTGGAGACGCCCGATCTCCAGGGATTCCGGCGCTGGCTGCTCCTGACGAAGGACGCGCACGCGATTTATCAAAGCGTGGGATTTGTGCCGGTTGCCGAACCCGCCAGGTTCATGGAAATGGTCAAACGGAATCCCTACAACGCAGCTCCCACGGGTTGAGTGTCCCACTCCTGATCATTGGAATGCCATGCACCTGAGTTCGCTTCACCTCTATCCCATTAAATCTGCCAGGGGCGTCGCGGTCAAGGAGGCTCAGCTGGACGACTTCGGCCTCTCCCTCGACCGGCGCTGGATGGTGGTCGATGACGCTGGGGATTTCATCACGCAGCGGCAGGCACACGAGATGGCCTTGATCGACGTCGCGATCGGCAGCGACGACATCCAGCTCGACTCTCCTGGCCGGAGCGCGTTGCGGATTCCCATTACCCAGGACGAAGGACCGCCGATCCAGGTCAGGGTATGGGATGACGTGTGCCCGGCGATCGAGGTGAGCGCCGAGGCGTCGACCTGGTTCTCCGATTACCTCTCGCGTCCCGCCCGGCTCGTCTTCATGCCGGGTTCCACGTTTCGACGGGTGAATCCCGACGTTGTTCCGGCGCATCGCCGGGTCAGTTTTGCGGATGCGTACCCCGCGCTCCTGATCGGTGAGGCTTCGCTTATGGATCTCAATAGCCGGCTGGCGACGCCCCTTCCGATGAACCGCTTCCGTCCCAACCTGGTGATCGAGGGGAGCCTCCCGTTCGAGGAAGACCAGTGGCGGCAGGTACAGGTGGGCGACATCATGTTCGATCTCGTCAAACGGTGCGATCGGTGCGTGACGACCACTATTGACCAGGCGACGGGACTGCAGGGGAAGGAACCGCTTCTCACTCTCTCAAAGTTCAGAAAATGGAATGGGCAGGTGTACTTCGGCCAGAATGTGGTGCATCAATCCAGCGGTACTATACGGATAGGTGACGAGGTCCGAGTGTGTTTCGAGTCCTGAGGTGATCGAAGTGCCTATGAAATCCGGCAGGTCGGCGATGACAGTGATTCCCATAGCCGCCCCGACCCTGGGCCTCCCCGCGTTACGTCCGGGGGATTGCGCCGGAACTGACCGACGGCTCTCGCGTTCATCCCTGAAACTGAAACGCGCTCGCATTGTTGCTGAGCGCTGCCATTGTCGTGGAATTCCGCCCGCTTCCGTCTTCCGCTCGACCACTGATCTCCCACCAGACTGGTTCCAAATCCGCTCGGCGGTAACACCGCTGATCGAGGGTGCGTGAAGGTGATACTCACGTCGTTCTGAAGATTCCTTCACGCTTCGATCGGACGCCCCCCGCGCGGATTCAAGGATTGACACTCAACTCCGATATTCAATACAACGGCTCCCCGTCTCGGGTTGAGAACGGTGGTCGGTGATTGTGCGATGGAGGTACTGAGGTAGTTGTGTTGCAATGCTCAGGCGGGACTGTCCCGGTGATTGGGACCAAACATTGACGCCGAAACCCCATTATGTCTTGGACAAAGGATGTAAGACTTACCACCCGTTTGATCGGCAGCTTCGCTGTTGCGTCAGGCATTACCGTCATCCTCGGCTTCTTTGTCATCGGACGGCTGGATTCCGTGCATCGCGCGACTCAATCGCTCGAATCGGAAGTATTGCCCACCAGTCGGATGGTGTCAGCAATCAAGACGGAGATCGCGAACTTCCGTCTTGCCGAACTTCAGCACATCGTGGCGGAGACCCCAAATCAGCGCCAGTGGTACGAAACCCGAATGGAGAGCGCGTCCCGGGCGTTGAAAGCGGACCGGGAAGTGTATGAACGACTTCCCCGTTCCGCGCGTGACCGGGCAATATATCAGGAATTTGGACTCTCCTGGTCGGCGTTCGAGGTCGAGCACGCGACGGTTTTTGTCTACTCCGGGCGGGGCGACAGGCGGGCCGCCCTGCTGGCCAGTCAAGGCACATCGCAACTCACTTTCGATCAGTCCCAGGCAAAAATCCAGGAGTTGCTCGATCAAACGATCATAGCTGGAGTTAAAGCGGCTGCGCAAAACAACCAGAGTTTTACCTCCCTTCGCCAGGTCATCCTGCTGTGTCTGCTCATCGCCGTTCCGAGCGGCTTGCTCATGGTGTATCCCCTGCGACGGGCGATCATCATCCCATTGAACCGGGCGGTTCTCATGCTGGAAGCGGTGGCCGACGGCGATCTCACCGCGGAAATCGAAATCGAAGGCGGTAACGAGGTTGGTCGGATGGGGGTCGCCTTGAACAAGGCGGTTGCCGCCCAGCGGGCCGCCCTGGCCGGCGTGCGGTCCGCCGAGGAAGAGCGGCGTCGACAGGAGCAGGCCAGCGCCGACCGCGAGCGGAGGCAGGCCTATGAACTGGAGTCAAAGGTCGACAGCATCCTCGCGGTGGTGAACGCGGCGGCGGCGGGCGACCTGAGTCATGAAATTACCGTGACCGGCAATGACACCGTAGGCCGGCTCAGCGTGGCACTGGCGGCGTTTTTCCGGGACCTGCGGTCGAGTCTTTCAAAGATCGCGCAGACCGCCCAGAGCCTTGCGTACAGCTCGGAAGTCCTGAGTACGGTTTCGACCCGCATGAGTTCTGAAGCTGCGGAAACGTCCCTCCAGGCCGGCGTCGTGAGCGCGGCCAGTGAGCAGGTCTCGCAGAACGTCCAGACGGTGGCCGCGGGAGCCCAGGAGATGAGCTCGAGCATCCGTGAAATCGCGAGGAACGCAGCGGACGCCGCACGGGTCGCCAATCGTGCCGTGCAGGTGGCGGAAGCGACGAATCATACGGTCGGTCGGCTGGGCATCAGTTCGGCCGAAATCGGCGCGGTGATCAAGGTAATCACCTCGATTGCGCAGCAGACCAACCTGCTGGCGTTGAACGCCACCATTGAAGCCGCTCGTGCGGG
>JBDTRF010000010.1:0-29377 GCA_039931815.1 Gemmatimonadota bacterium | reverse complement strand
CGTCTGGACGATCAGTACGCCGCGACCCGGCCCGACCTGGCAGTCGGCAACTATGTCCTGCTCGCCGTAAGCGATACCGGCATGGGAATGTCCGACGAGGTGAAATCCCATCTCTTCGAGCCCTTTTTCACCACGAAGGATCAATCGCGCGGCACGGGACTCGGCCTGGCCACCTGTTATGGCATCGCGAAGCAGAACGGGGGACACATCGCGGCCTACTCGGAGCCGGGGGTCGGAACCATTATGCGGGTCTACCTGCCGGTCGCCCGTCAGCCTGCCGAATCTTCGGTGCCGAGGGAAGAGGAAATTATGCCGGATGGAACCGAGACCATCCTGCTGGTCGAAGATGATGCGGCCGTGCGGAACACGGCAGCACGCATCCTGGCGTCTCGCGGGTATGTGATACTTGAAGCCAGGGATGGGAGAGACGCGCTGGCCATGCTCGAGGCACATGCGGGAACGATCCACCTGCTGCTGACCGATGTCGTGTTGCCGGGGATGGGGGGACGGGAGCTGGCCGAACGCGCCAGCCAGATTCGACCCGAGATGAAGGTCCTCTTCGCTTCCGGGTACACGGACGATGTCATTCTGCAGCATCAGCTGGTGCATCGGGACGTCTCGCTCCTGCAGAAACCTTTCACCGCCAATTCGATTCACCTCAAGGTTCGCGAGGTGCTGGACGCCAGGCGGGTCTGAGTTTTTCGATCTGATATCCATCAACTGCCACCCTGAATCCCCAACTCTCACTCATGCGTTTTCCTTCGGTCGCCGCACTCACGCTCAGGGCCCGCGATATCCTGTTCCGGTTCCCCTGGGTTCTCGCGATGTCCGTCGTCGCCGCGACGGCGGCCATGATTTCCGTCGACTCAAAGGAAAGCGACCGGTGGATCCGGCTGAGCATGGCGGCAGCGCTGGGGTTGCCCCTGGCCACCTCGCTGAGCCTGCTCGCCGAGCGCGTTCGCTGGCCGGCATGGAAGAGCTCGATAGTCCAGGTGCTGGGGATCCTGCTTCTCTTCTGGTTCTATCATGAGTGGCCGGGTCCCGATCACAGGCAGGATGCGATCCGTTATTTCCAGTTGAGCATCGGGCTTCATCTGGCGGTGGCGTTCTCCGCCTATCTCCCGGGTGTTGGTCGCGGCGGATTCTGGCAGTATAACCGCCTGTTGTTTGAGGCTTTCCTCCGGGCCGTGCTCTTTACCGTCGTTCTTTACGTTGGCCTGGTGATCGCACTGGCCGCCCTGGACAAACTGTTTGGCGTCCACGTTCCTTCGGAGACTTATGCCCGCCTCTGGATCCTGCTCGGCTTTGTCGCGAATACCTGGATCTTTCTGGGTGGCGTCCCGGCCGACCTCGACACCCTGGATGACCTCTCAGACTACCCCCGTGGGCTCAAGGTCTTTACCCAGTTCATTCTGACCCCATTGGTCGCCGTGTACCTGGTGATCCTCACTGCCTACCTCGTCAAGGTCGTGGCAACCGGATCGTGGCCCAATGGCTGGATTGGTTATCTCGTTTCATCAGTGGCGGTCACCGGTATCCTGGGTTTCCTCCTGGTTCACCCGCTCCGGTTGAACGACCGGGAAGGATGGATTCGAACCTACTCCCGCTGGCTCTTCATCGGCCTGATTCCCGCGGCCGTGATGTTTCTGCTGGCGCTCGGCAAGCGTGTTGCTCCTTACGGTTTGACCGAGTTGCGTTTCCTCGGTCTCCTGCTCGGCGCCTGGCTGCTGGGGATCGCGATTCTTTTTACGGTGCGGCGCGACCTCGGTATTCGAATCATCCCCACCACACTGGCCGCCGTTCTCCTGGTGACACTGTATGGGCCGATGAGTGCAACCAGCTTTTCCCTGCGGAGCCAGGGCGACCGGTTACGCGGACTGTTGACCGCCAACCATCTGCTGGAGAAATCCGGAACCGGTGAGAGCACGGTCTCCGATGGAGATCGGCAGGAGATCAGTGCCGCGCTTCGATTCCTCCTGGAACGACATGACGCAGATCGCCTGGCCTCCATCTTTGGCGGCCATATTCCCGGGGGCGTCGTTCTCGTTGATTCCAGCCGAGTCGCCGTCGATTCGACGGCGAGAAAGATCCTGGCCGCGCTGGGCGCAGAGTATGTCCCGCAGTATGGCGGATCCAACTATTTCTCGCTCAACGCCAGGGCGGACTCGAATGCCACCATGATCACCGGCTTTGACTACTCGAAAGTGCTTGAGAAGAGAGACACAACCATATTCTTTGCGGGTCCCGATACGCTCACGGCCGTCTATGACTCAGCGACGACGACCGTCCGCATTCTTCGGAACGGCAGTACCCGCCTGGTGTTTCCCCTGGAGCGGGTGGTTGATAGCCTCGTGCGCCGCGACTCCTACCAGGAGTTTTCCGCCACCCAGATGCGTGTCTCGGCACAGGGTGACGGCGCGCGTGGATTGCTGGCTATGGCGTCCGTGAGCGGAGTATTTGTGGCTGGAAGGCCGAGAATCAACAGCTGGCAGGGAACGGTGTATCTGACCATGACCCGGGACTAGCGCCAGGTCACGAGAAGGGAAGTCGAGCGCGCGTCAGGCAAATACCTGGGAAGAACTTTGCTCCGATGCCTAACGCCGGGATGGGCGATACGCGCGGCCATAAGTGAAATACAGGTCATTCAGGGTGCTAAAAAGGTGTTGCCACTCGTCAGGTGAGCGCGGGATTGTCGATCATTGCGAGTCGTCGCACATGGCGCCCGGCTTCGAAACGGGTCTTGAGCCAGATATCGACGATGGCCAGGATCGTGTCGGTCGGAATCAGGCGCTCACCCAGTGAGATGACGTTCGCATCGTTGTGAAGGCGGGAGAGCCGGGCGGACTCCGTGTTCCAGCAAACGGCACAACGCACACCGGGAACCCGGTTCGCGACGATCGCCTCTCCATTTCCCGACCCACCCAGGACAATGCCTCGCTCCACCTCTCCCCGTGCTACCGCCATTGCAACCGGCCGGATGAAAATCGGATAGTCCACTGGTTCAATGGAGTCGGTGCCGAAGTCGGTGACTTCATGCCCCCATTCGCCCAGGGCAGTTCGAATTAATTCCTTGTAGGCGAAGCCGGCATGGTCAGAACCGATCGCGATTTTCATGTGTACCTGGTGGCGGACGAATGGGTCACGCCGGAAAGAGGAGGCTGCAACAGGTCAGGGCGCCTTCCGCCTTGGCCAGTTCGCGGGCGACCAGCTGGACCACGTTCATCCCGCGGGCCAGCAGCCGGTCCCGGGTGCGGGGGAACGAAGAAGAATACAATACTGACGATCCGATTCGCACCACATTGGCGCCGTACCCTTCCGCCGGGTCGACCATGACCTGGTCGAGTCCCTCGAACTCATTGGGGTCGATCCACTCGGGATTGAGCAGGACGGTATCGGGGGCCAGCTCGGTCACCGCCGTTTTGAGATGGAGACACTGCCGGACCTCAGTCCGGCGCACCGTCCTTCCCACCCCTTGGGCGATGCGCTCGAGCTGATCGACCCCGGCGCTATTGGTTCGAGTGGACATACCGACAAACAGGGTTCGTCCTATCTGGAGCACGTCTCCACCATCGATTGTCCCCGGCTCCTCGATCATGACGATCGGTCGGTAGCGCTCAAGCGCGCGGGCGACCGCCGCAGTTTCCGCCCTCCGGCTGGCGGCACCGGGACGGGTGATGACGGCGATTTCGTCGAGCACGACCGCCGTATCTTCAATGAAGACGGAATCGGGCAGGTCGTCGCTGGCGGGAAGCCGGGTGACGATACATCCCATGGCTTCGAGCGCCATTTCGTACTGGCGGTGCTGTTCGACGGCGGCCTGGAAATCGATCGGTTCGCGGCGGAGATGGGTCAGTTCACAATGGACGATCGAAGGACTGACGCCTCGAGTCAGGGCGATGGTGCTGGTCATGAATCCCGGGCGTAAGACTCAAGGTATCCACAGCGGTGGCACCGGAAGGTCGCCATTGGGCGCCGTTTTTTCCCGGTGACCTTGATTCGGGTCCAGAACGACCGTTGGGGTTTGCCTTCGATCCAGCTCGCCTGCAGCCAGGCTCCGTGAGTTGTATCAAGGATGAATCCTTCTTCCATCGATGATCCGCACTTGGGGCAGCTGGAGTCGGTCATTCTTCTCTCGCGATGAACACCCGGATCCTACAGCAGCTTTGGTCGGAGGAGAAACTGAAGCGTGCCGGCTCCCGCTTCGAGCTTCGGCGCTTCGATCCCGATCACCCCGCTCTTGGGCAGGTCGAGGCTGAGTCGATGTGCCTCGCCGGTCAGGAGCAGGGAGGCCAGCTCGCTGAGCCACGGCTCGTGGCCGACCAGTGCGATGCACTCGAGTCCTTCGATGGGTCCCAGGTCCGACGTGATCGACTCCATGTTGGGATCGGCCGCAAGCGAGGGTCCGGGAATCGGCTGCATCTTTTTCCTGCCGGAAAACTCTTTTGCCATGATTCCCGCGGTTTGCCAGGCCCGCTTCCACGGACTGGCGACGATCACATCGGGTGCGATCTTTCGAGCCCGCAATGCGGCGCTCACTTCCGCGTGAATTTTCCTGCCCCGTCCAGTCAGTGGGCGCTCGGTGTCGTCGGGATATTTCTTGGCGTCGTGCTCCCCGGCCTGCGCGTGACGAACGATGAGAATGAGCATGGGACTCCACCAGGAGATGTATGAAAGTAGAAACCAGCAGGTGAAGGTAACCTGATGCCGGTTGAGTCCAGAATCCCGTTTCCGTTCATCCCGCAGCCGGACTAGTGGCGACGATCGACGAGTTTGCCCATGGCCACGACGACACTGTCAATCTGGCCCAGGATCAGGCGGGTCGGCAGGGTATGATGGTTCGCCTGGACCGAAAAATAATAGCGGCGACCCGACGTCGTCTCGAAGAATCCAGACAGCGTGTTGACTCGGGAGATGCTGCCCGTCTTGGCCCACACCCGGCCCTCCAGTGGTGTCCGGATGAACCGTGTCCGGAGTGAACCGGGCTGCCCTGAGTGGGGAAATCCCGCCGCGAAGGTGGCCCAGTTGGGATGGTGGCGTATGAACCGGATCATCTGGGTGAACGCCAGTGGGCTCACCAGATTGTTGCTGGCCAGTCCGGAACCATCCTGCACGTTGAACTGGGTGGAATCGATCTTCACCGAATCGATCAGGAACCTTCGCTCCACGCTGATACCTTCGTCCCAGGATCCGCCTTTGCCGAAAATCCTGCCAAGTTGCTTGACCAGGTATTCTGCAAAAGTATTCTGGCTGGTGTTGAGAATCGGGAAAATCCAGTCACGGAGTGGACGGCTTTCGACCTCCGCGAGCGCAGGCTGGCTGCGGATGACGCGGTAGTCATTGGAGTCCACTGTCGATCGCGTGGTTCCGAGAACCGCGATGCCGGCCTCGGCCAGGGCAACTCGAAGCGCCCGGGCCGCGAAGAGGTTGGGGTCGGGCATGGACACTGACTCCGTACCGCCGTGGCTGGTGAGTGCCACGTCGCCCTCTGCCCTGATCCGCATGCTGGCGAGATCCCGGTACACATCCAGGTTGTCGCTGCCACCGGACTCGGTCTTCGTGCGATTCTCGAATGTAAAATCGCCCAGCTGGGGACTGATGCTGAAGACGGCTGGCGTTCCTGCCGCTGGCCCCGGCCCCCAGGTGAAATCGACGCTGTTGTCGTTGAGAAAAAGACCGCTGACCGGGGCGGCGTACCACCAGCTCAGATCGTAGTTCTCCCATCCCGGGTGGACCATCTGCGGATCGAAATAGCTGCCGTCGCCGACCAGGTCGCCTGATACCGACGAAATACCGCGGGCCTTGAGTGCGAGCGCCATGGTACGAAACCGGGCAAAGATGTCCCGGTCACAGGCTCCCGTTTTCATGGTATCGAGATCGTAGCACCGGTTGCTGAAGGTGGGATCTCCGCGCCCGTACAACACGAGGTCGCCTTCCAGCACCCCGTTGACCTGCTGGCCATTGGCATAGAGGCTCGTCTTGACCGTCCAGTCCGGAGAGAACAGGGCTGAGGCAACGGTCGTGGCGAGAAGCTTGGTGTTACTGGCTGGAATGAAAAGCCGATCCTCGTTGCGTCCATACAGGAGCTTGCCCTGTTCATCGACCAGCGCAACGCCCCAGAGCTGCCGGTTGAACGGCGGCACGTCAAGAATCGAATCCAGCTGGCGCCGAATGGCCTGGGCGTGCCCCGTCACGGGCATCATCGTCGCGCCGGCCGCAATGCCCAACGCGACGACCATTGCCCGGCAGATTGGCAGGGACGTCGACCCAAGGCGTCGCTCAGTCGTAGGCCACACGGGGGTCCACTTTCGCATAGAGAAGATCAGTAATCAGGTTGACCAGCACGAATACCAGGCTGAGAAAAAGAATGCTGCCCTGGACCGCGGGCAAATCACGCTTCTCAATGGCGTTGAGCACATATCGCCCGACGCCAGGCCAGGAAAAAATTGTTTCGGTGAGAATCGAGCCGGTCAGGTAGCTTCCAAAATCCAGTCCGATCACGGTAATGACCGGCAGCAGCGCGTTGCGGAAACCATGACTCAACACGACGCGCCATTCGCCAACGCCCTTGGCGCGGGCGGTTCGGATAAAATCGCTGCGGAGTACCTCCTGCATGGCTGCCCGCGTCATCCGGGCCAGGAAGGCCACCGAGCGCATTCCCAGGGTGATGGCCGGGAGGATAAGAAACAGAAACCCGCCCGACCCCGAAGGTGGGAGCCATCGGAGGCCGACTGCGAAAACGAGGATCAGGAGAAGCCCCACCCAGTACACCGGGAAGGAAACGCCGAGGTAAGCTCCGATCGTGGTGAACCGATCGAACCACGTGCCGGGTCGCCACGCGCCGTAGATGCCGATCATCACTCCGGTCACGACCGCGAAGAGCATGGCCGCGGTCGCCAGGCGAAGAGTGGCGGGGAAGCGTTCGATGAGGTCCCCGAGAATGGGGCGCTGCGTGATATAGGAATTCCCCAGGTCACCCCGAAGAACCCCACCGATATAGTGCGCAAACTGGCTCGCCAGGGGATCATCGAGCCGCAACTCCGCTCTCAATCGCGCGATCGTCTCAGCGTCGGCGCGCTCTCCCACCATGGCCTGCACCGGGTCGCCCGGAGCGACATACAGGAGCAGGAATGCTACAATGAGCACGCCCAGTAAAGTGGGAATGAGGAGAAGAATCCGCCGGCCAAGAAAAGCAAACATGGGGAACCGAAAGTAACAGAACGTGACTCAAAGGAACTCAAAGGAGCGAAACGCAAATCCGGTCATTCTCGAATCACGGGCCGTTCCTTGCTCTTACCTTCTTTTACTCTCTTGTACCCTGGTTGTGGTCCACCGCTGGCCGTTGAAGATCGCCGGAATCTCCCAGCCGGTAACTTCGGGGCGACGGGCCCACCAGTCCACCGGAAAGTAACAGAAGATCCAGGGAGCACTGTCAAAGACTCGTTGATCGATCTCCCGGGCAAGACCGGCCTTTTCAGTATCATCGAGCGTCGAGCGCGCGCGCAGGATCAAGGCATCGAGGGAAGGATCCTGGAGGAAGGCATAGTTACCACCGGGCCCTTTGCTTCCCGAATAAAAGAGGGGATAGTTGAAATTCTCCGGATCGGGATAGTCGGCATACCAATCGGTCAGGAAAAGGTCGGTTTCTCCCGCCCGCGCTGCGGACCGGGCGGACGACGCGTCCCGCTCGACGATCTCGACCGTGATACCAACCGCGCCCAGCTGCTGCTGGAGGGCCTGGGCAATCCGGGAATACTGTTCCCGTGAGGTTCGCCAGAGCTTGAGCGAAAACCCTTGTGCGTATCCGGCCTGTGCCAGCAACTCCTTCGCCTTGTCCGGATCGTGCGGATAGGGAGTTCGCGTCGAGTCGTAGCCGAGCGTCCCGGGAGGCAGGGCGCCGGCGGCCTGGATTCCGCGGCCGCCAATAACCGTGCGCAGGATCGTGGGCATATCGACCGCATAGTTGAGCGCGCGGCGAACCCGGACATCCTTGAGCGGGCCCCGGGTGGTGTTAATCGCGATATACACGTCGCGGATGGCGGGCCGCCGTAGAATCTCCGGACCATGCTCGGCCTCCCAGCGACGGCTCTCGCCGAAGGGGATTTCCACCACGCTCAACTGGCCGGACTCATATTCCGCCGCCTGGGTCAGCGCCTCAGGAATGATCCGGATCCGGATGCTATCCGAGAGCGGCTTCTCCCCCCAGTACGCATCGTTGCGCACGAGTACGATGGCATCATCGTGAGCCCACGAAACGAATTTCCACGGTCCACTCCCCACTGGATTCTGACCGAAGTTCGCCCCGAGTGACTCGGGTGTGATCGCGGTCACCGGCATGGCAAGTAACTTGGGAAAGACGTTGAGTGGTTCTTCCAGGGTCAGTACGATTGTCGAATCGTCCGGCGTCGCTATGCCGGAGGGTTCAGCTCCACCGTTGGCGTAGGCCCGGGCGCCTGCAATGGGAAAAAGCGGCCAGGCCCGGCCACCCTTGGTTGCCGGATCGAGAGCACGGATGAACGTGCGCCGGACCTGTTTCGAGGTGATGCTGGTTCCGTCGTGAAAGGTGGCGCCCGACCGGAGATGAAACGTATAGACCCGACCGGTTGAATCCGTCTCCCAGCTGCGGGCCAGGCCCGGACCCAGTTCGCCGTTCACGTTGAACTGCGTCAGGTTATCAAAAAGAAGCGCGATCACCTCGCCGGTGGGGACATCGGTGGAGAGCGAAGGGTCGAGCGATCGCGGGTCGTATGTGAAATAATATTGGAGGGTCGAAGACCGGCTTCCATCACCGCACGCCACGACCAGGAAGAGCGAGTATATAAGGAAACGGCGCATGGCGGGGGTCTTGGGAAGGTGAAGGGGCGTCTGGCGGGCCGGAACCCGACCGCCCAATAAGTTGACACTGCGACGTAACACGGCCAAACTACTGAGGTTACGCGATGTCGTCAATCGCGGTTTGGCCAGAGTCCTTCGACATTTCGAATCAGGGAACGGGAAAACGCTTGGAGTCAGCCGATGTTGGGTCGTGGGCAGGTAAGGTGTTGGCTAACCCGCTTTTGCGGGTTGGCCGGCCGAAGCGTCTCCGATGGTCTATCGCGGCTGGGCTCCTCGGACTCAGCCTGGCCGGGGGCTCCACGCTGGCTGCCCAGGAGCAGCAGCGTATCGTGATGGGCCTCCAGTTCCAGGGAAACAAGTCCATCCAGGCATCGGTTCTCGCGGCCGGCATCAGCACGACCCCATCCGGCTGGTTCCGGCGAACCTTTCCTTTCAAGTACCTCGGGATCGGTGAGAAACGATACTTCAACGAGACCGAGTTCCTGAAGGATGTGCTCCGGGTCCAGGCGCTCTACAAGCTGAGCGGATTCCGGGAAGTGAAGGTGGATACTATCGTGCAGCGCTCGGCGGAAACGGTGAAGATCACATTCAAGATTACCGAGGGCCGTCCTGTCCTCGTCACCGAGCTGACCATCAAGGGGCTCGATTCGGTCCCCAATCGTCCGGCGATTGAAAGTCGGCTGCCGCTCAAGGTGGGCGCGCCGTTCAATCGATTCAACATGAGCGCCTCAGCCGACAGTATTGTGCGGCGACTCCGAAACAAAGGGTTTCCGGCGGCGGCGATCTACCGGAGTTTTCAGCAGGATACCGTATCGAGAACGGCGCAGGTGAACCTGGAGGTGGCGACCGGTCCGCTCTCCCGGATTGGATCCATCAAGGTCGAAGGCAATCCCACGGACAGCGTGTTCGTCCGGCGCATGATACCAGCCCGGGTGGGCCGTCTGTTCTCCCAGGATGAGTTGTTCATCAGTCAGAGAAACCTGTATCGCACCGAACTGTTTCAGTTCAGCTCGGTCGGTATCGATTCGGCCGTGTACAAACCCACCGATTCCGTGGTGCCACTGCTCGCCCGGGTCCGGGCTGGCCGCCTGCATCGGGCGAGCTGGCTGCTGGGTTACGGAACGACCGATTGCTTCCGGGCCAGCCTGGGCTGGCGAGCAAGAAACTTCACCGGCGGTGGGCGGATCCTGAATCTCTCGGGTCGCGTCTCCAAGGTTGGCGTCGCCTCTCCCTTTGACGCCAACCTGGAGAATTCGTTCCTCTGCGGACAGCTCAAAGCCGACTCGATCGGATCCGACAAGATCAACTACAACCTGACCGCGTCGCTCGATCAACCCGGGTTTTTCGGTCCTCTCAACACGGCGACATATTCGGTCTTCGCCGATCGACGGTCGGAATTCAAGATTTATCTCCGAGACGAAATCGGCGGCAGCGTGAGTCTTCGACGGGAAGGGCTCAAGCGGGTTCCGCTCTCCCTGACGTACAAACTGTCGTACGGAAAGACCGAAGCCTCGGGTGCTACCTTCTGCGCTTTCTTCAGCGCCTGCACCCAGCAGGACATTTCTCTCCTCAGCAAGAGCCAATTCCTGGGGACGTTGACCGCGGGAATCTCGCTCCCCCGCGCCAACAGCCTGCTCGATCCGACCAATGGCTACGTCCTTTCGGCCGAGGGGACGCTGAGTTCCCGGCTGCTCGGCTCGGCCTCGACCCAGGAGTTCGTCAAGATTGTGGGAGATGGGGCCTGGTATCGCGAGCTTGATCGCGACATCGTCCTCAGCTGGCGCCTGCGGTTGGGCGCGATCTTCGCGCCCAAGATCGATATTGCCTCCCAATCGATCAGCTTCATCCCGCCGGACGAACGATTTTACGCCGGCGGTCCGAATGACGTTCGGGGCTATCAGCGGAATGAACTGGGTCCGGTCGTCTATGTGGTGGAAACCGACTCGACCGATCCCGCGTTCATCCTGGACCAGATCAACCGGGGCAAGCTGGGAGTGCGTTTCTCCGCCACCGGCGGAAACACGCTGGCCGTCGGCAATGTTGAGGTTCGTTTTCCTTCTCCCATTTTTTCCCAGCGCATGCGGCTGGCGCTTTTTGTGGATGGCGGCACCGTCTGGGAGCGGGGACAGACCAACCTGGCCTCGCCGAGCATCCGGATCACCCCCGGTTTTGGTTTTCGGGTGGCAACACCGCTCGGACCGGCCCGGCTCGATGTCGCCTACAATCCATACGACCGGCCGCCCGGCGCGCTCTACCGCTCTTCTCTTCAGACGGGAGCCCTGGATAAGATCGCCGACAGTTTCACGACCGGAAAGCGATCCAACGTCACCTTCCAGTTTGCCATCGGGCAGCCGTTCTGATGCGCCGCCGCCTGGTCCACGCCATCCTGGTCATTCTGCTTGGAACCGTCCCCATGGTTCTTGGTATTATCGTGGCCGTAGGGGGGACTCGACCGGGGCGGGCGCTCCTCGCCCGGGGCATCTCCACCTATCTGGACGGTATGTTCCGGGGGGACGTCGAGGTTGGCGCCATTTCCGGCTCCATGCTGTTCGGGTTGACCCTGGAGCGACTCGTCATCCGCGACACGGCTGGCGTTCTCTTCGCCGACATTCCGAAAATCGAAGTAGGCTACAGCATTCCCAACTTTCTTGCCAACCGGATCATCCTGACCGGCGTGCGGATGTTCGACCCGACCATCCAGGTCATCAAGCATCGCAGCGGCCGGATGAACTACGAAGAAATCCTCAAGTTGGGAGAGACCAGGAGCACCGGCGCACCAGCCCTGGTTGAACTTCACGACGTGCAGATCGACAGCGGGACCGTGCGGATTTACCTGCCGTGGAAGTTCAAGGACGGGGTGACGGGTGAAGCCGAACGAAAAACGGCCCTGGCGGCAGAGCGAGCCAGGCCGGGAAGGGTGATCGAAGAAAGCCGCGAGGGGTTCCGAAAGGTGCTCAAAGCGGAGGCGTTGAACGCGCGCTTCCCGCTCCTCCGGATCAGCACCCCGACTCGGGATCCTCTGGAAGTGAGTATCGATACCCTGGCGATGCGCTTCAGCGATCCCGGAGTCACCCTTCGTGATCTCGCGGGCAAGATCCGCCTCGGGAAAGACAGCGTGACGGTGAGCATTACCCGGGGGGCGCTGCCCAACTCGGTGTTCAAGGGCGGCGGCGTGGTTTCGTTTTCCAAGGGTACCTTGTTATTCGACCTGGCGCTCGAAGTTCCCAGGATGGATCTCAAGGACCTGCGCTGGGTTTCCCCGGATTTTCCGGATATGACCGGGAGTGCCAACCTCGCCGCTATTTCCGAATCCCCCTCCCGTACATCCTACGTGCTGGACGATCTTCACCTCACGCACGGTCCCGCGGCCATCGACGGTGCCGTGACAGCCGTGGTTGACACCCGGAAGGGCCTGGGTGTTCGCAACATGGATGTGAAACTCAAGAACGTGAACCTGGACATCGCGCGGCCCTATCTCGACACCATTCCACTCGACGGTACCTTGAGCGGCAGGGTGCGCGCCAATGGGTTCATGGATACCCTCGCCGTCGATCTCGACGTCTCGTTCGATGATGCCAGGATCGCGGAGGGAGCCAGGAGCAAGGTCACCGCCATCGGCGACCTTCACCTGGGTGGCCCCAACGGAGCCATCTTCGATCAGTTCAGGATCTCGGTCTCTGACTTTGATCTTCGCACCGTGCGGCTGGTGTCGCCCGCGGTTCGACTCAATGGCAACGCCGAGCTGGGCGGAACGCTGAATGGACCCTGGAAGAACGTCACCTTCGATGGGCGGGTGGTGCATCATGAGGGACCGGGGGCCGTGAGCGCTATCGAAGGCCGGGTGCGACTGGACACCCGGGGACCGGTGCTGGGACTGGAATCGAGCATCGATCTCGACCCGCTGGACTTCGACGGCATCCGGGGCTCCTTCCCCACGCTCACCCTGCGAGGACAACTCGAAGGCCACGTGGAAACGACCGGTGACCTTTCCCGGCTGGGCCTCAACATGAATGTCCACGGCGACCTTGGCGCTATTCGTGCCGTCGGTGCCGTGACTCTGCAGCCTCCCCGGCTGGGTGCCGACAGTCTCTCGGTGGACTTTACCCGGCTCAACCTCGCCGCGATAAGCGACTCGGCAACAACGACCGATCTCAACGGACACGCCGTGATCTCCATGATCATGGACACGCTGCGTGCGCCCGAAGGAACAATTTCCTTAGCCCTTGATTCAAGCCGCATACGGGAATTCCCGGTCGACAGCCTGCGCGCCGAACTCGCCCTGCGGGATAGTGTCATCCAGCTCGACACTCTCGAAATGAATTGGGGCGGATCGGCAGAAGTTGGCCATGCCTCGGGCAAGGGAACCCTGGGCTGGTCGCGCCCTCACGATGGCACCATGGTGATCGCCACGCAGATCGGGTCATTGACCCCGTTCGATTCCCTGCTGCTCGCCATGTCCGGCACGGTGCGCGACACCTCGGCTAAGTCCGTCCCGCTGGGCGGGTCTGCCACCGCCGATTTCACGCTTTCCGGCTCACTGGACTCGCTCAAGGCGATGGGGCAGGCGACGGTGCAGGACTTTCAATGGCAGACGATCCGCACACCGGGAGCGGTGGCGAACCTCGAGTGGTCCACCGGGCACCGAGCCCGGGCCTCCTTTGATCTCCGGTCCGATTCCATCCTGGTCGGTGTCCGGGCATTTCGGACGATCAACGTCGGCATGGATGGCTGGACCGACTCTCTCTCGTGGGCCGGATCGCTGGAAGTGGGGACTCGAGGGACCCTCTCAGGCGGGGGGCGTTGGTGGCAACCCGGGGCGCGCGGTTGGACGCTCTCCCTCGATTCGCTGACCGCCGCGCTTCCGGAAAACCAGTGGCGCCTCGCCCGCCCCGCGGACATCGCGATAGGAAAGGATGTCATCAAATTCACCGAGCTGGAAATTCAGACCGCCGACGGATCGGGCATGCTTCGGATGAGCGGGGAATTGCCCAGGAACAGCCCTGGCACCCTTTCGGTGACGGGTCGGGGTATCGCGATTCGTGATATCTATTCCCTGATGCAGAAGGACACGGCGGGCGTCGCCGGAGCCCTGGGCCTGGACATGGAGTTTGGTGGTACCGCTGCCAACCCGACGATTTCCGGCACCGGGTCGCTCGGCGATCTTATTCTCGGTGATTTCCGCGCCCCGTTTGTCCAGGGCGTTTTCGATTACAAGGAGCATCGCCTGGATGCAAACCTGCTTCTCTGGCGTACGGGATCCCAGATTCTCCGAGTCGAGGCGAGACTCCCGCTCGACCTCGCGCTGCAAGGCGTCAAGCAACGGGAATTGCCGGGCGAGTTGTACATCCATGCCGAGGCCGACAGTGTCAACCTCGCGCTGATGGAAGCCTTTACTCCGAACGTGAGGAAAGTGCAGGGGTTGCTCAAGACCGATGTCGAGGTGACGGGAACCTGGGAAGCACCGCGCATGAAGGGGTTTCTGGAGGTGGCCGGCGGGGCGGCGACGCTGCCGAGCCTGGGCGTACGGTACGGCTACATGACCGGGCGTTTCAATTTCCTCGGGGATTCGATCACCGTCGACAAGTTCCGGATGACCAGCGGTGCGGGTGATCTTCAGCTCAGTGGTTCCGTCCGGCTGGAACACCTCACCCGGCCGGTCCTCAACCTCGGGCTTTCAGCGCGAAACTTCCTGGCGATCAACAGCCCCACATTCCTGACGCTTGAAACGAGTGGGAATGGGACGCTGCAGGGGCCGGTCTACGGCGCGACGCTTCGAGGCAATATCACCGCCAACAGCGGCGTGCTTCATTTCGCCGACCTGATTTCCAAGCGGATTGTCAACCTCTCCGACCCGGCGCTGCAGGATCTCATCGATACGTCCCTGATCCGGACCCAGGGACTCGGAGCGGCGTTCCAGAGCGTGTTCCTCGATTCGCTCAATATTCGAGATCTGCGACTCACCGTCCAGGATCAGTTCTGGCTTCGTTCCAGTGACGCCAATGTGCAGCTCGAAGGGTCGGTCGTCGTAAATAAGACGGCCAAGAACTACCGCTTTGATGGAACGTTTACTGCGCTGCGCGGCACCTACACCCTGCACATCGGTTTCGTTGCCCGGGACTTCCAGGTTGATCGAGGGACCGTGCGGTACTATGGCGCGCCCGACCTGAACGCCGAACTCGACTTGCAGGCTACCCATGTGGTGCAGGCCCAGGGCGAGGATATCCCCATCATTGCCAAGATTACCGGCACCCTCCTCCTCCCGCGACTGTCCCTGGAGAGCTCGATTCGGCCCGCGCCTACTGAGTCCGAGCTGGTGTCATACCTGATGTTCGGACGGCCATCGCCAGAACTGCCGGGAATCGGGATCACCAATACCAGCCAGCAGCAGGCAGCGTTGGAGACCGGTCTGGCTTATCTTGGCAGCGCCCTTTCGAGCGAGATCCAGCGTACGATCGTGACCGATATCGGTATTCCGATCGACTTCTTCGAAATCCGGACCGGTGGGGGAAACCTCTTTTCCAGTGCCGGCACCAACCAGGTGACCGCGGGATGGCAGCTGGGGCGGAAGACATTCCTCACCGTGAATGCCGGGTTCTGTCAGAACTTCAGTAATCTCGGAGTGAAGAGCTTTGGCACCGGTATCGAATATCGGCTCAACCGGCTCTTTCGACTCCAGACCAGTTACGAACCGGTCATCAACTGTCGGCCCACGGGCAGCTCCCAGTTTAACCAGGGGCTCAAGTACCAGTTTGGTGTCGACGCGCTCTGGGAAAAGGAATACTGACCATTTGACTCGAGCGCTCATCATCACCAATCCAGCGGCGGCGCGCACGGCGCCCGGGGTGGTGAGCGTCATCATGGACACGCTCCGCACCGGGGGCTGGGAGGCCGAGCTCGCGGCGACGAGCGGGCCCGGCGATGCCCGGCGTCTCGCGGAGTACGGGGTCGAGGAGAAAATGGACGTCGTCGTCGTGTTTGGCGGCGATGGGACCACGATGCAGGCGGCCGCCGCCCTGGTGGGCACCGAGGTGAACCTCGGCCTGATCCCGGGTGGAACCGGAAACCTGCTGGCGGGAAATCTCCGGGTTCCCACGTCTCCGGCCCGGGCCGCCGCGGCGCTGCTTCGCTCACATCGACGTCGACTGGACCTTGGCCGGATGGAACGGCCCGATGGCGTTCATTATTTCGCGGTTGCCTGCGGCGCGGGGTACGATGCCCGGGTGATGTCGGAAACGCCTTCGGAGCTCAAGCGCAAATGGGGGATGGGTGCATATGTCGCAACCACGCTCCGGCTCATCGGCGAACTCAAGAGCGTCGACTATGTCATCACGGTTGATGGCCAGGAATTCGATGCGCACGCGGCCATGGTCCTGGTGGCCAACTGCGGCGAGGTCATCCCTCCCTACGTAAAGCTGGGACCCAACATCCGTCCCAATGATGGCCTTCTCGACGTGGTGGTCATGCGAGCCAATAATTTCGGGGAAGGTGTTCGAGCGGTGTGGGATCTTCTGCGAACCCGGCCTCCCGCGAGTGCGGGAAGCTTTGTCGGTTTCGCCCGCGGCAGGGAGGTGCGGCTGGAATCGCATCCGGCGCAGCCGGCCCAGCTCGATGGCGAACCGGGCGGAACCACACCGTTTACGGCGACGATCGTTCCCGACGCGATCTGGGTTCTGGCCCCGGGACCCGCCCCGGCCTAGGCCGGGGAGTGGCTTGGAACGCTGAACTGGCTAGTTTGAAACAGTTCCTGCCGCCTGACTACTGTCGGTCCGGGCTCCTGGCCCAGTGGACTCGATGCGGGCCGGATGCCCAGCGCCTAAGCACATACCCAAATGGGGTCCGGTTGCCCGTCGGAGAACGACTGGCGGTGCGGCTCGTTTCAGTCCGGTCTGGCGAAGACTGGCCTCCAGGTTTCTGGATCAACTCTGTCGCAGGTCGAAAGACGCGCTCGGCGAACGACTCCGAACCATAGCGCAGTGCTCCTCGCTGTAATGGAGGCTCGATGGCTGACTCCGTGCTGCTGATTGACGACGATGTCGAAATTCTCCGGGCAATCGGAAACTATTTCGAACATATCGGATTTGAGGTCGCCCGCGAGCTGAGCGGGGAGGCGGGGCTGGCCGCATTTGAGCGGCTGCGCCCCGAGGTCGTGATCCTCGACCTGCACCTTCCCGGGATGGATGGGCTCGAAGTCCTGGAGCGACTTCGAGAAAAGGGGGCGTCGGTCATCCTCCTGACGGGACAGAGCGACATACCCACCGCCGTTCGCGCCATGCAGCTTGGGGCCGAGAATTTTCTCACCAAGCCGGTCGATATGGCCCACCTTGCGGCCGCCGCCGCACGGGCCGGGGACAAGGCCCGACTTCGGCGAATCAACGAACTGCTGCAATCGCACATTGCGCCGGGCCAGGGACTCGACTCGCTGGGTCGCTCACCGGCCATGCAGGAACTCGCGCGACAGGTTGGGCTCCTGGCCCAGAGCGAGCGGACGACGGTTCTGCTGGTGGGCGAGAGCGGAACGGGCAAGGGATGGGTGGCCCGGATGATCCATAACCTGAGTCCGCGGGCCAAGCAGCCCTTTGTCGAAGTGAACGCCGGTGGCCTCAGTGCCACCTTCCTCGATTCCGAGTTGTTCGGCCATGAAAAGGGCGCCTTCACCGACGCGAAGGACCGGAAACAGGGTCTCTTTGAAATCGCCGATCATGGGACCATTTTCCTTGACGAAATCGGTGACCTGGCGGTCGAGCTTCAGCCCAAGTTGCTCAAGGTCCTCGAGACCAAGACCTTTCGCCGTCTCGGTGGAACGCGAGAGCTCACCGTGGACGTTCGGTTGATTGCCGCGACGAATAAGGATGTCTCGGTCGAGGTGGAGAGCGGTCGTTTCCGGGAAGACCTGTATTATCGGTTGAGCGTCATGCCCCTGCACATGCCGGCCGTGCGGGATCGATCCCGGGATGACCGCCTCGCGCTCATCAGCCGGCTGCTCAACGACCTGCGGAGCACGGTTCCCGGGGGCCCCGAGACGATTTCCGCTGATGGCCTGGAGCGGATGCTGGGCTATGGATGGCCCGGCAACGTGCGGGAAATGCGCAACGTACTGGAGCGGGCGCTGATTCTCGCGCAGGGGAAACCGGAAATTTCTGTCGAGCATCTTCCCGGAGAATTCCGGGCTCGCTCCGGACCCGGCGATCGCCGGCACAATCCGCTGACGCTGGATGACCTGGAACGACAGCATATCGAGCGCACACTGCGGCACCATTCCGGAAACCGCACCCGTGCGGCGGTGGAACTGGGCATCTCGCGCGCAACCTTGATCAACAAGATCAAGCGATACTCGATTCCGGTCTGAGAATGCCTGATACCAGGGAACACGACGGAATGGTCTGCCGCGCCTGCGGCAACGAGGAGCGCGCTTCGGAGGGCTATCCGTGTGTGAATTGCGGCACGTTCCTCTGCCTTATCTGCACCTTCCGTGGCGTCGTGCGGTGCAAGGCCTGCCAGGCGCTTCTGCCCGGTGATCCTGGGACGGGGCAGGCTCCGGATGGGAGCCTTCCTGGTGCATGAGCCGTGTTCGATGGATGAATAGTCGCCCTCCCCGAATCCTCCGACTGGCGAGCCTCCTGGATCCTCCCACCGGCCGATGACTGCCGTCATCGTGTCGTCGGCGTTCGCGCCTTTCATGAAGGACCCCAACCCGCGGAGCGAGGTGGTAACGCAGACGGTGTTGGGTGAGACCGCGATCATCCTGGAACAGCGGGGCGACTGGTTCTCCCTGCGACGCGAGGTGGATGGGTATGTCGGCTGGTCCCACCGGGGGTACCTCAAGGAAGTCTCCGATGCCGAAGCCTCCTCCTGGCTTGGCCGCGCGATCGGGCGGGCCGATGCCGCAATCCTCCGCGATACATCCGGTCGACGCATCGGACTTCCCCTTCTCGCCCGGGTGGCCCCGGTCGGCGAGTTCTGGGCCCTCCCTTCCGGATGGCAGGGCCGGCTCGACAGCGGCACGCTGTTGCCGGCAGAGGATCTCATCCGACGCGCACGCAAGGAGCGGGTCATCGATTGGGTGGTTGGCCGGTTCAGCGGTTCATCGTACTTCTGGGGTGGAATTACTCCCTGGGGCGTGGACTGCTCGGGCCTCGTACAGACGGCGTTCGCGGCTCGCGGCGTCAACCTGCCGC
This sequence comes from Gemmatimonadota bacterium, assembly GCA_039931815.1. Taxonomy (GTDB): domain Bacteria; phylum Gemmatimonadota; class Gemmatimonadetes; order Gemmatimonadales; family GWC2-71-9; genus DASYPP01. The sequence goes on along the minus strand of JBDTRF010000010.1, from coordinate 10,370 downwards.
GCGACTCGAGCGTCCAGGCCAGCTGCGGCGATCCGGTTGCCACGGATGCGATGGAAGCAGATGACCTGGCTTTTTTCAGCGACAATGGGGAACGAATTACCCACGTCGCCTTCCTGGGTGACGACGAGACGCTCGTGCACTCCACGCTCGCGTGTGGCGGGTTTGTGGTTGAATCATGGCGTCCGGGAACCCGGGCGGCCAGGCTGCGTGACCAACTGGTCACGGTTCGTCGGATTCCGGAACCGCGTGGGTAATCCCGCCTTTGACCCCTTCGCATCCCATGAAACTGGTCCTTTTCGATATTGACGGAACCCTGCTCACTTCTTCCGGAGCCGGGAGAAGGGCGATCATCGCAGCACTGGCGGCAGAGATGCCGGTGGTTCAGGAATGGGAACAGGTTCGTTTCGACGGCAAGACTGATCCCCAGATCCTGATGGAACTGCTCGCCGCTGCGGGACATCACGAGCCTCCTTCACCCGTCCGCCTGAGCGAACTCAGCCAGCGCTATGTGTCCATGCTTCGTTCGGAACTCGCGCAGCCTGCTCATCGTACGACCGTGTTACCCGGCGTCCGCGAGATCCTTGACGAAGTCGAGAGCCACGACCGCACGATTATGGGTCTGCTGACCGGCAATTTTGTCGAAGGCGCCCGTCTCAAGCTTTACTCGGCCGGGATCGACCCCGATCGCTTCAAGGTCGGCGCTTACGGTTCCGATTCGGCCCACCGCTCCGCGCTGCCACCGATCGCGGCCCAGCGAGCCCAGGAATTCTTTGGAAGAGTGCCGACCGGTCAGGAAGTCGTGATCGTCGGCGATACGCCGTCGGATGTCCGTTGCGGGGAGTGCATCGGTGCGAGGGCCATCGCGGTTGCGACCGGGTCGTATTCCGTGGAAGAGCTCGCGGCTGCCGGTGCGTCGGCGGTGTTCCCCGACCTGTCCGACACCACCGCCGTGCTCGAAGCGATTCTCCGCTGATCGCAGAGCCGGGACATCCCTTGTTCTCGCAGTCGGGGAACCACTGGTCTGCGCATTCCGGGTGGAGCAGTCGAGACCGCCTTATCAGGCAGAGATAAATGTGATTGAATCGCGGCCTCATCAGGAGCTGGAACTCAAAGCCGTCATCCCCGACCTCGTGGCCGTGCGGCGAAGGCTGGTTGAGGCGGGAGCCGTGCTCATCTTTCGAGGCCGGATGCAGGATCGACGCTATGATCGTCACCATGAGCTGGATCGGGCCGACCAGGTGCTGCGCACGCGGCGCATGGTGCCAGAGAACGGCGCGGCCGGTATGATCCTGGGTTGGAAGGGTCCGGCTCGTGTCTCCGAGGATGGCTATAAGTTGCGGGAGGAACTGGAGTACCAGATTTCCGGTGGAACCGATCCGGAACCTCTCCTCCGGGCCCTGGGGTTTGTTGAGGTGTTTGCCATCGACCGATGGATTGAGACCTGGGCTGTCGGTGGCGCCACCCTGCGGCTGGAGCAGTACCCGCTGATGGACCCGCTGATCGAGGTGGAAGGTGAGCCGGCCGGTATCGAAACGGCCATCCAGATATCCGGGATCGACCGAGACGAGTTCAGGACAGATTCACTGGCTGAATTCGTCGCACGCTACCAGAAACGTACCGGCCGAACCGCGCGGGTGAGCGGCGATGTGGCCCGGCTCTGAGATGATCACGGCGAGTTCCCGTATCGTCATTAGGTTTGAGCGATGACTTCGAGCAGTCCGGTTCGTGTGCTTCCCGCCGTTCAGATACCGGAGCTTGGTCCAGCCCTGGGTCGGGTGGCCATGCCATCGCGAGGGAAGGCCACCTTTCTAGACCAGGTCAGGCTGGATCTTGCCACGGCCATCTTTGACATGGCAGCCGATGCCCGCTCCTGGAGCTCGGCTGGCGATCGCCAGGCCGCGGTCGACTCGCTGGGCCAATCCGCGTGGCTGGGAGCATGGGAAGCGGCCGTTCGCACCACTGCGCTCCAGGTCGCGGCGGAAACCGACGCCCGCATCGAAGCGGCGTCGTTGGAATCACGAATCCCCCGCGCCCGGAGAAAGAAGCTGCTGCTCAGTCAGGCCGAGCGGCGATCGATGGCGGCGCGCCTCGGAACAGGAGGGTTCGCTCTGGGAGAGAGTCTCGCGCTGCTCCACATCGAAAACCAGCGGATGCGGGAATCCGGCGTGCTCGATCGGGATGCTGGAGAACGCTGGCGCGCCGCGCTCACCACCGCAGCTCGCAAGGTAGAATCGGCCTGGATATCCCTGGAAGAGGAAGCCCAGTCTGAATGGGCCCGGTGGACTCCCCTGGTGGAATCGGCCCGCGCATGGCGTCGTCCGCGGTGGCCTCTCTGGCTCATCACGGCTGTTCTTCTCTCGGTGGCGATCTACGTTGGGCTGGTCGTTGGAGGCTATCTTCACGGTCCAGCGTTTCTGGACCGATTTGCGCAATGGTGGTGGGACTGGTGGGATCGCCTGGTGGAGCCGGCATGAACGTCATTGGAATCGGAATCGATCTGGTGGATATCGCCCGGATCGAAAAAATGATGAAGAGCAAAGGCCAGCGGGTCATCAAGAAACTGCTGACCGAACGCGAGCAGGCGTACGTTGCCACGCTGCACGCCCCGGCCCGCGCTGTTGCGGCACGTATCGCGGCCAAGGAAGCCTCCTACAAGGCGTTTCAGGCATTACCCGACGCCCGGGCGATTGGATGGCAGGACCTGGAAGTGCTGCGACACGCGGATGGGCGACCGGTGCTTCGCCTTCATAATCTTGCAGCCCGTCTCGCCGAGACATACGGGCCGCTGGAAATTCACTTGTCCCTGACCCACTCTGACGCCACGGCAGGAGCCGTCGCCCTCATCACCAAAAAAAGAGACTGAAAAATAGTATTGAAAGACAAAGGACCTGAAAGCAGGAGAAGGACCTGACCGCAGAACACGGCGCTTCAAAGAAAGCCGGGAAATCGGGACGCTGCGGTTTCCCGTGAGTCACGTTCAGTTTCTTTGAGGTACTCACTACCACGGTTTTTTGGTCCTGGTGTTTTTACTTGCCATTCAGACTGGTCAACTCTACTATTCTCCCAGTGACCAAAATGGATTGAGAATGGTTCTCATTTACGGCTTGTCCAAGCTGCTGCTTGCGGCGAGCCTTTTACTGCCGCAGCAGACCACGGACGATGTCACCGCCAATGTGCGGCGAATCGCGGCCACCGCTCGCCTTGCCGCCCAGGAATATCGGCTGGGTGTCGAGGGGGGAAAGGTCATAGCCCCTGAAGAAGTCGCAGAATCCAGACTTTTTCTTGCCGAAGCTCGCCGTTCTGCCGGGCTGTTGCCGTCCGATGTAAGTGGAAATGCCGTTCGGGAACTCGACGCGATCATCGCGCTGGTCGATGGTCATGCCGTGGGCGATTCAATTGCATCACGGGTCAGCAACTTCTCCAATGGACTGGCCCGGCAGCTGGGAGTAGTGCTGGATGAGTTTCCCGCCGTCGGCCCCAACCTGGCGCGAGGCGCCGAGATTTTCCGGGCCAGCTGCGCCGCATGTCACGGGACGTTGGGTCGTGGCGATGGCCTCGCCGCGCATGAAATGAGTCCCCCTCCCGCGAACCTGGCCGATGCCGGGTCGCTCCGTTCCGTCTCCCCGCTCGACTTCTACCAGAAACTCACCATCGGCGTCACCGGAACCGCGATGCCGGCGTTCGAAATCGTGTTGTCTTCGGACGATCGCTGGGCCGTGGCCGCGTATGCCACGGTGCTGAGGCTTCCGGCGCCTTCCGGCGATGTGCCGCCGGCGCTGCAGATTTTTGCCACCAGTGCCCGGATGACCGATTCGGCGCTGGCCTCCGCGTTGGCGCCCGCCGGGGTGAGCCTGACGGATCCTGCCGTGCTCGCGCGAGTGGCCGCGGTGCGGAGTTACCAGGCGCCTGGATCGGATGGGACTGGCGTCGATGCGATTTTTGCCCGGGTGCGAATGCAAGTCGACTCGGCCCTGGACCTGGTGACCGCTGGCCAGGAGGGTGCAGCCAGCGCCACGGCGTTCGACGCATACATGACCTTTGAACAGGTTGAACCGCAGGTTCGGGCCAAAGACAACACCCTGGTCGGAGAGCTGGAAACGGATTTCGCTGCCTTGCGGACCCGCACTGCTGGTGGGGCCACCGCTGCCGAACTCGATGCCATCCGCAGCGGCCTGCTCTCCCGCCTGGAGCGAGCCGAGCGAGCGCTGGGCGATACCATGTCACCGGCCAACCTGTTCTTCAGTTCCTTCGGTATCATGCTGCGCGAAGGTCTGGAAGCCATTCTGATCCTCGGCGCGCTGGTCACGATGCTGGTGAAGATGGGAGCGGGTCGGCGACGTCGGGACGTCCACATTGGCGCGGGTGCCGCGGTCCTCGCCAGCCTGCTGACGTTTGTCGTGCTGCAAACCCTCATTCGGTTGAAGCCGGGAAACCAGGAAATACTCGAAGGCGTCACGATGATGGTGGCGGTGGCGATGCTGTTTTATGTCAGCTACTGGTTGTTGTCCAAGATGGAAGTGGCAAAGTGGAATCGGTTTGTGAAGGGCAAGGTCGAGGATGCCCTGACCAGCGGATCCGCCCTGGCCCTGGCTTCCGTCGCGTTCCTCGCCGTGTACCGGGAAGGATTTGAAACCGTTCTGTTTTACAAGGCGCTCTTCCTGGCGGGAGGCTCGGCGGCCTCCGCGATGCCAGTGGTAGCGGGAATTGTGGCCGGATCGGTAATCCTGGTGGGTGTGTACTACGCGATTAATCGCTTTGGCGTCAAGATTCCCCTCAAACCGTTCTTCGCCGTCACCAGCTTCTTCCTCTACTACATGGCGTTTGTGTTCGCCGGGAAGGGCATTGCCGAGCTGCAGGAAGGGGGATTGGTCTCGCTTACGCCGGTGAGCTGGGCCCCCCGGATTCCAGGAATGGGGATTTATCAGACGCGTGAGACTCTGATCGCCCAGGGTGTCCTGATCGCCCTTTTCCTTTTCGCGCTGCTCTGGACCTTCGTTATCGAACCTCGGCGCATTCGCGTGACGAGCGAACTGGTGCCGGAACCGAATCCTTCCACCCGCTCTCCAGCCGCCCCCCGATCGAGTCAGCTGGATCGCGACGTCATTCGATCACTCGAGCGGATGGACGCCGACCTTGCCGAGTTGCGGGCCGAAGTGGAACGATTGAAACAGATGCTGACTGCGGCGAGGACGAACTCCAGCCAGCCGCGGTAACCGGGGCGGAAACGGTTTACCGGGTAACCTGATCCAGCGCGAAATGCATTGCTGCGGCCGAGGGCCACCGGTCGTCCCGTCGCTTGGCGAGCGCCTTGAGAATCACCCGGGACAATGACTCGGGAATCTCCGGGTTGATGGATCGCGGGTCCCTCGGCTCCGATTCAATGTGCATCGCCATCAGCGCCATGAGTGTCGGCGCGGTGAACACCGATTCCCCCGTCATGCATTCGAAAAGAACCGCCCCCGCCGCATAGAGATCCGATCGCACATCCAGTTCATCCCCCATCAACTGCTCGGGACTCATATAGTCCGGCGTTCCCAGGACGCTTCCAGCCTGGGTCAACCCCTTGGACTTATCAAGTCGAGGCTGGGCTTCGGCGAGTCGGGCAATTCCGAAATCCATCACCTTGAGGAAGCCGCTCGCGTCGACCACCATGTTCTGCGGCTTGATGTCGCGATGGATCACGCCAGCTTCGTGAGCCACTTCAAGAGCGCGGCACAGCTGCTTTCCGATCGGCAGGGTCACGTCGACCGGGAGGCGACCGCGGCGGTGGATCAGTTTCTCCAGGCTGGTGCCTTCGACATACTCCATGGTAATGAAGTAGGTCCCGTCGACTTCTCCCAGGTCGTGCGTTCGTACCACGTTGCGATGCGTAATCCGGCGTGCCAGCCGGATCTCCTGCTTGAACCGCTCAATGACGTTCTGGTCGAAGTGCAGAAGCTGGCTCTTCAATGTCTTGACCGCGACGATCTCGTGCAGTTGCCGGTCGAGCGCGCGATAGACGACGCCCATCCCGCCGGCGCCGAGGACCTCCTTGATCTCATAGCGGTTGGCCAGCACCATCCCGACTGGAAGGAGCATGGACGGGCTGGGAACCGCGCCCGATGTCGTCGCGCCACTGGCGGTGAGGAGTGGGAGGGTCTGACCGCTGACAGCGCTCAGGTATTCCACCACCCGGTCCTTCTCTTTGAGCTCGAACATCATTCGGCGGAAGGCGTCAGCGAGCTGGCCGATCTCGTCTCCCGAGTGGATGTCGATGACACCGCTATACTGTCCTTCGGCGATCTGGCCGGTCAGTTCGACCAGGCGCTTCACCGGCCCCGTGATCTGGCGGGCGATGAACAACGAGGAAAGAACAGTGAGGAGCAATCCGGCGACGAATGCGCCGATCACCACCTGGCGGAGACGGGTGTAAGGCGCCAGCTCGACATCACGCGACCGGAATCCGATATAGCCGCCGATCGGATAACCGCTCGCGGTGCGCAACTCGCCTACGCTGCCAACCCAGGCCTGGCCATTGGCCGACATGCGCACCCGGACCTGCGGAGCGGCGGAATCTGATGTGGCTCCGGTAGAATCGGGCTCCTTGAATGCGCTATCCGGGTTGATGGTCATGATGGCGGAATCAACCTGGGCTCGCGGGAGCGTAGAGACCGCGCTGTGCGGTCTGCCGGTCGAGTCCCGGGCAAAGAACACGACTTCCGAATTGGTATTTCCTCGAATCTGGGCGGCGAAAGCGCTGTCGATCGGCACCGCGGTAACCAGGACGCCCTTCACTGTTCGGCTATCGATTCCCGGCGAAAGAATCGGCGTGCCCACGGCCTGATAGAGCTTTTCACCCTCCGGGGTCGGTTCAATCCACAATCCCTCCGTGGAATTCCCCTCGAGGGCCAGGCCGATCAGCGCGCCCTCAGCGAGATTATCGCCAAACTGATTCAGATTGAGCGTCCAGGCCTGCAGGACACCGCGTTCATCGGTAATCATCGCCCATTCGGCGCCGGTCTGTTTCTGAAACTCGTTGGCGGCATCCACCAGGTCCGAGCGGTTTCCCGCCAGGATATTTTCACTGACCCGGGAGACGTAGCTGGGAACCTGGGCCAGTGTTTCGGTGACGCGAAGCAGCGCGTGACTTCGGCTGGCGAGCGCGTTCTGAATGGAAGATTCTGTGGCCGCGAGGGCGCGATCAATCGAGGAGTCCGCCGCGCGATCGGCGACGACCTTGGTAATCAGGAGGGCGCCACCCAGCACGACCACGACGACCAGCGCGGTCAGAGTGAAGACTTTGACGCCGAGTGTGAGACGGAGCTTAATAACGCCTGCCCTGCTGGGTGTACGGCTGGCCAAACTTGTTCAGGTGCTGGGTAAACCGATAACCGCGGGCGTCGAGTTGAAGCACGGTGCTGCCACCGCCCGTGGCGGTGACCGTTATCGGGCGGGTGGTTTCCCCTCCCCGCTCGTGCCAGGCATGAAGGATGTAGGCACCAGGCGGCACGTTCGCGATCGAAAAGGAACCGTCCGCCCCCGGTTGCGCGTAATACGGATTGTCCCGCACGAGAATAATGGAACTCATCTGGGCGTGGACGTTACAGTATACCCGAATGACGCCGACCCGGTTGAACTGGGTCGACTTGGCCTGGCCCCGATCATAGAGGCCCAGGTCGAAACGCCCCTCGGGGGAGAGGGAGAAGACATTGTGGTTGAACGGGTCGTGATTGGGAAAAGTGACGGTAGAGCCGAGAGACACCACCGCGACATGGGGAACGAATTGTTTTCCCTCCGTAAAAATCTCGGTCCGGGCCGGTGCCGCTGCCCTGGGTGGCTGCGCGGTTTCCAGCCAGATTACCGACTGGCCGATGTCCTCAGCCGGTTTGTTTCCCCGATCGAGAATGGACAAAAACCCCGTCACCGTCGTGCGGGTCGACGGTGCCTGGCCCGAGGCGCGCGAAACGGGCAGCATTGCGGCAACGATGCCCAGGACACCGGTGCGTATCAACAGTTTGATCACCATCGCCAAACGATAGTAAGGTGGGGACAAGAGAGGCAAGTCACGTCTCAATCTGGCGCCTGGTGGTTGTTGTGGCGGATTTGACCGCCCCACGGTCCGGGCGAATGTCGTATTACTTTTCGGTACCCTTCTTCAGAAAAACTCCGTTTATGCTAGCAAAAATACTGGGGTTTCTCGTGCTGGTCCCGGTGCTTCACGCGCAGGATGGACCGGCGAAACCGGACATCCATGTTTCCGGCACGATTCTCACCAACGGGTTCTACACCAGCGCCAGCGTCAACAACAGCGATGTCCCCACCTTTGTAACGCCGAGTGCATCCTCGGGATTTCCGGCTCACTCTCTGGGCGGCACGATTCGACAGACCCAGGTCAGGGTGACGGGGACGCTCGCGGGCATCGCCGGGGGAGATCTCCACGCCGAACTGGAGACCGATTTTTTCGGGGGACAGCAGCCCTCGGGGGGAGGAAGAACTCATCCACTCCTCCGGGTTCGTCGCGCCTTTTTCGAGATGACCTGGCCCTCGGTCTCCCTGCTGATCGGTCAGGAGGCCCCTCCGATCGTTGGCGTCAATCCATCATCGGTGGCGAGTCTTGGCTTTCCCGAGTTCGCGTCGGCAGGAAATCTCTGGCTCTGGCTGCCGCAGGTCCGGGTGACCGGGCGGTTGACTCGGGGAACTGGAGCGCGGTTCGCGGTCGAGGGTGCTCTCCTGGTGCCGAACGAAGGAACTCCGCAGGACGCTTTCACGACCCAACCGGACCTGGCTGAACGAAGCGGGCGGCCGAATATCGAAGGACGAATCCTGGCTCAGTGGGGGGGAGATGATACCTTCGGTGAGTTGAGCGTCGGGGGTCACCTTGGATGGCTCGCGACGAACGGCGACAGCCTGATTGATTCGAAGGCGGTCGCGGTCTCGGTGCGGGCACCCCTCCTTCGCTGGCTGGAAGTGAGAGGCGAAGTGTTTACCGGACAGGCGCTCGCCGGACTCGGTGGCGGTGGAATCGGCCAGAACCTGGGAGTGAACGGGGTTCCGGTGGAAACAACCGGAGGGTGGGCCCAGATCATCCTGCGCCGGGGTGCTCGCTGGGAAGCAGGCGTCGGCATGGGACTCGACGATCCGAAGAACGCCGATGTCGATTCACTGACCGGACGGCAGAAAAACACGGTGAGTGCCGTGCACCTGATATGGCGTCCTTCGCCTCTTCTCTTCGGCCTGGAGTACCGGCACCTCGAGACGACGTATGGGACCGGGCCCCTGGGCGGTGCCCGGCAGGCTAATCATGTAAACCTGGCTGCGGGCTTTGAGTTTTAACGCACGCGACGGCAGGATCGAGAAATGAAAGAGCCCGCGACTTCCGCGGGCTCTTTCGTTAGATGGGTGACAGGCCGCCCCCTGAGTTTACGAAGACGGACAGAAGTGTCCGCTCCACTCTTCTTCGACCTGCCACTTTCCGGGTCCGGATCGCTCCAGACGACGGGATACCTTAAGGCAAGTGAAGTGCCATTCGCCGCATATATGTCAAGACGTTGGGATATATGCTCTTAGACAAGACATACCCGGGTCACAAAGACCCCGTCATCGATCGGTTCTTTGACAGCGGCCCGATCTCCCCACCAAACTGCTTGTGCTGTTGTGACTTACCCCGCTGTCGAAGGATTGACGATTGGGGCGGCCTGACGGCGGGAGAGATAGTCTCCCGGGGGTACTTCGGGTGAGTTCTTCAGTCGCGACCAGACCAGTAATCCGATAACTACGAGAATCACGCTGGTGAGTTGAGCGATTGTGAAGCCGCCAAGGAAGCGATCGTCCTTGGCCCGCACAAACTCCACGAGGAAGCGTTCGATCCCGGCGAGCATGAGATAGATGCCGAACAGCGCACCAGTGCCCCATTCCCGCTTACGCATTCTCCAGAGAATCATGAAAGCGATGGTCATCGCGGTGGTTTCGTAAAGCTGTGTCGGATGAACCGCCATCACGGTGCTCGGGTCGACCCCGGCCGGAATGGGAATCCGGAAGAGAGAATGAAGGTTCTCAGCGGTCGATGGTGGGAGCCCTTCCCGGAAGCGCATCCCCCAGGGCAGGTTCGTGGGCCGTCCATAGTCGTCATTCACCAGGAAACATCCCACCCGGCCGAGGGCATAGGCGGCTGCCAGTGACGGGGCGACAATATGCGCGGTCCACCGCACCGGCACTCTGAGTCTCCATCCGTTCAAGGCGACGCCGACGCTGCCGCCGATCAGTCCTCCGTACCAGACCAGCCCACCGCGCGACGTCAGGGCGGCCATATCATGTGTCAATGCCACGTACCACAGCTTTGCTCCGATTACGCCGCCGATCACGGCCGCGATAGTGATCTCGGCCGCGTAATC
>JBDTRF010000009.1:0-31363 GCA_039931815.1 Gemmatimonadota bacterium | reverse complement strand
AAGGGGTGAAACCAGCGCCCGCCTCCAGTGGGACCGGCGACGATCGGCGTTGGGGCCAGTAGAAGCGCGTGCACTCCGATGACAAAGAAAATGTTTCGCGTGCGGAGGAAGAGCCAGGTGAGAAAGAGCCCGCCGCCGGCGAAGATCAGCTCGTGCTCCACCGCCGCGCGCCATGAGGCGAAAGGCAGGTCGTGCGGCAACGCCGCCAGGCTTGAGAGCAGCAGCACCACGGCGGTCGCGACGTAGAGCGCCTGCTCCGACCGTTCCGGTTTTCGGAGGAGCAGCAGGTAGATCTGAATGAGGAGAAATCCGCGAAACACAATTTCCTCGAGCGAGGCTGTGCCCAGCGAGGTCAGCAGCGTCCCAAAGAGTTCCCACCGTGAGCCATGCTCGAATACCGGATCGAGCACCACCGGACGATTGGCGACGACCCGCGGGATCACGCCGACTACCTGGGCCGCCGCCCACGTCATGACCACGAGCCCGAATCCCCGACCGACATAATCGGGATCGAGCCCGACATCCTCCACCCGAATACGACCGACCACCAGGATGATCCCGAGGGCACACCCCAGCGCGATGAGCGTGACCAGGAATAGTGGGGTCACCAGCCCATGGGACATCAACGCAGTCGTCCCAGCCCACGGGCGCGCCATCAGCTGACCGGCCGCGACCAGGCCCACCAGCGTGACGATAATCGGCGGCAGTGGAATGGCCAGAACCCGGGCCTTCCTGAAGCGGTGAAACAGGATGCTCGGACTCACGTGGCGGCCGCTTTTTGTGATTTGAGCGCTTTTGCTCTCTCGCGTGCTGCTTTCGCCGCCAGGCCCATGAGTTCTCCTGCCTCGATCCCGGCGCCGTCCCGGGCTGGTGCCACCAGTTGCGTCAGTACGTCGCCCGCCGTTTCCGGCCGGGGATTCCTGAGCTGAAGCAGGGCGGCACCGAGGGCCCGTCGGAGTTGCGGGGGAAGCGTGAGCGTTGCCAGCCGGTGGTCCAGCGCCGCCACTCTACGGCGGTGGGCACGGTCTGCCGGGGGAGGGCTGAGCTGGAGATCCTGGGTCACCCGGAGGGTAAGCCAGAGCGCATAAATGCCCTGACGCCGGGGTCCCCGCACCGTGCCCGCCAGGAGGCGGACCAGCTCGACCGAGGCGATGTCCCATCCCGTCATGTGAGCACGCGCTGAAGCACCAGGTCGACCTCGCTCGGGACAATACCTCGCAGGCAGTGATGGTGGCCCAGCGGACAGTGTTCGGTCCCCCATGCTGTGCACGGGCGACAATCGAGGTCGCGCTCAAGTACCACGGCTTGGGCCGAATAGGGAAAAAACCCGAACGCCCGCACCGTCGGGCCGAAGAGCGCAATGACCGGGATGTTTACCGCGGTGGCCATGTGCATCACCCCGGTATCTCCGGAAATGAGCGCCCGGCTCAGGCCAAGGAGGGCGCCGGTTCCCTGGAGGCCGAACTGCCCGGCGGCGTTCATGGCGAGCCCTCCTTCTCCGGAGGCCGTTACCGTCTGGGCGATTTCCCGATCTTCCGGTCCGCCGACTACCACGATGGGGACGCCACGCGTCGTAAGCGAATGGGCCAGGCTCTGCCAATACTCCACCGGCCAGCGCTTGGTGTTGTGCGCCGCGCCTGGCGCGATTGCGACCATCCCTCGATCAACCGGCAGGCCGCCTGCCACGAGCCAGTCGGACGCTTCCGTCTTTGCCTTCTCCCGAAGAAAAAACTCCGGCGGATCGCCATCCGGCTGCACGCCCAGCTCGCGCGCGGCATCAAAATACCGCTCGGGAACCGGGATCTCTCGCGGATAGAGATTTCTCTTGAAACGGATCAGGATTTCCCGGGCGACCCGATGGTTGTGATACCCGCTCCACCGTGCGGGAACCAGGAGGCGCAAGGCACGCGTCCTGAGACTGCCGTGGAGATCGAGGATGTGGGTGAACTTTTTCGCCCGGAGGTCTCCTGCCAGCGAGGCCAGCGACTGGTCCTTCCCCAGCGTAATCACGTCGTTCAGGCGGGGATTGTCCTGCACCAGCGGGGCGAACTGATCCTTAGTCAGCATCGCAAGATAGGCGTCGGGCAGCCGCCGGCGGATCGCTCGCAGCAGGGGCGTTGTCAGCAGGATATCACCGATGGAGCTGAATCGGATCGCCAGGATGCGATGGCGGAGGGGGACAGGTTGGGACATGGGGGCGGGAATGTACACAGATTGCCAGGATAATACAGATTCGCGCGCAGGACGCAGATGGGCAGAGTGCGGCAGGCGGTGCTGCGCAGAAGGTTGCCTCAAGTCGGCTTCCCTGCGTTACCGCTTCCCCGCTAGCTTTGGCCTATGCCGCGCCCCAAGAGCATTCTCTGGGTAGACGATGAAGTGGAGAGCCTGACCTCCCACATCCTCTTCCTTGAAGAACACGGATTCACGGTCGAGAAGACCTCCCATGGTGACGACGCCCTGGTCCTGTTGCAGCGTCAACCCTATGGGGTGGTGCTCCTGGACGAGCATATGCCTGGCCGGCGCGGTCTCGAGCTTTTCCGGGCGATCCGGGCCATCGATCATGCCATGCCGGTCGTCATGGTCACCAAGAGCGAAGAGCCGGATACGCTGAAGGACGCCATCGGCGCCGAGATCTCGGACTACCTGGTCAAGCCGGTGAATCCCCGCCAGATCCTGTCGGTGGTCACCCGGCTTCTCGATGGGGAGCGGATTCGTCAGCAGCGACTCTCTCGTGATTTCGCCACCCGGTTCCGGGAATTGGAGGGACGCCGGGGGGACCAGCTCACCTGGCGCGAGTGGGTGGAACTGGTCGTCGAGCTGGCCGAATGGGAAGTACGACTGGGCAACGTCGATGAGCCGGGGCTCCAGGAAGCATTGCGCACGCTCCAGGAAAGTCTTCGCGCCAACTTCGCCCGCTTCATCGAACGGAACTACGTGCGCTGGCTGGCGGAGCCCAACAGCGACCGCCCTCCGCTCTCGGTCGATATTGGCGCGGAATTTCTCCAGCCGGTGCTCAAGGAAAACGGCAAGGTCATGCTGGTCGTGGTGGATTGTCTCCGGCTGGATCAGTGGGAGGTGCTTCGTCCGTTGATCAGCACGGTGTTTGACGTCGAGACCGCGCACTATTTCTCGATCCTGCCCACGGCCACACCCTTTGCCCGCAATGCGATTTTCAGCGGCCTCTTTCCTCTTGAGCTGGCCGAGCGTCACCCGGGCCGCTGGAAGGACAGCGACGATACCTCGCTCAACGCCCACGAGGCCGAGCTGCTCACGGAGCAGATGGAAGAGCTGACGGGCCGGAGCGTGCCGGTTCGCTATGAAAAGGTTTTCACCGCCGCGGACGGGGAAACTCTCCTCAAGCGGTTGCCAGCGCATCTCTCCCAGCCAGGCGTCACGGCGCTCGTCTTCAACTTCATCGACCAGTTGACGCACGGTCGAACGGAAAATTCGACGTTGTTCGAAGTGGCGCGGGATACCCCGGCGCTTCGGAGTCTTACACGCACCTGGTTCGAGCGCTCGCCCTTATGGGACGCGCTGCGCGAAGCGGAACGGCGGAGCGTTCCGGTGCTTCTCACCACCGATCACGGCTCGATTCACTGCCATACGCCTGCCACCATTTACGCCAAGCGCGATGCCACCGCGAACCTGCGGTACAAGTTCGGCGAAGATCTCCGGACCCAGGAGCGGGATGCCGCGCTGGTGGTCGAAAACCTTCCCAGCTATGGTCTCCCCTCCCGGGGCCCCAACGTGCGCTTGCTGCTCGCCACGGGAGACCGGTTCTTTGTCTACCCAACCAAGCTGCGAGAGTACCAGGCGCGCTACCGAGGGGCGTTCCTGCACGGCGGGGTAACGCCGGAAGAAGTGGTTCTGCCTATTGCGCTGCTCACTCCGCGAAAGTCTCGCTGATGGCGAGGCGGCGGGGGCGCGGGGCAGCTGGACAGGAACTCGCCCCGCTGGATCAGCTTCGGGAAGACAAGGGAAGGGTGTCCAGGCGCCGAACCTGCGGCCGGCGGCTGTCGCCCCCGCCGTGCCGGTGCCCTGCTGGCTCAGCGCCCCGCCAGTGAACACCGAGCGTCGTCTCCTCTCCTACATGAGGCCGTACCGGGGACTCTTTCTCCTCGGCATGGTGACCACGTTTCTGTCTTCCCTGCTGGACGGTTTCACCATCGTCGTCCTCATTCCCCTGCTCAAACAGCTGTTTGGCACCGCGGGAGCGCTGGGTCAGTCCACGCGACTCGAGTCATTGAGTGAGTGGCTGCTTCGCCCGTTCATCGCCGGGGCTTCGCCGGGAGATGCGACCGCCCGGATTGTCCTGCTGCTCCTGGTAGGTCTGGTGTTCAAGAACGCCATGAGCTACGCCTCGAGCCAGATTAACGTCGCCATGCAGGAAGGCCTGGTGCGGGATCTTCGGCGGGATCTCTTCGGCCATCTGCTCACTCTCGACCTCGACTTCTTCCAGCGGACCAGGGCGGGGCAGCTGATCAGTGGCATGATCAGCGACGTTGATCAGACCAAGACCGCGGTCACCGCCGCGCTCGCGGCGTTTTTCCAGAACTTCATGGTCATCCTGGTGACGCTGGTGATCCTCTGGCTCACCTCCTGGAAGCTGACCCTGCTGACGCTGGCCAGCGCCCCGCTCCTGGTCATTGGCATTCAACAACTGCTGCGCCGCCTGCGCCGGCACTCCCGCGCCCGGGCCGAGGAGCGCGGGGAAATCACCGCGACGATCGCCGAGCGCCTGGGCGCGATCAAACTGATCCGGGCACACGGTGCCGAGCGCCTGGAAGCGGACCGATTCCTGGAGCAGTCGGATCGTTATCGGAAGCGGGTGATCCGGACCCAACGCTACTCCTCGCTGACCAGTCCGGTAAGCGAAGTCTTCGGTGGGGTGCTGGTTATCCTGATTATCTGGGCGGGGACGGTCCCGGCTTTCGGGACGCAGGGAGCTTCGCTTGCACCCGAAGCCCTGATTGCGTTCCTCATCGCGTCACTCAAGATGATGTCGCCCATCAAGTCGCTCAGCCAGTTCCCCGCCGTCCTCGCCGTCGCGCTGGCGAGCGCGGAACGAGTCTTTCATCTCCTCGACATTCCTCCCACCGATATCGAACGCCCCGGCGAGGGCGAGGCGTCCTTTACCCGCGATATCGCCTTCGAGGATGTTTCGTTTCGCTATGGCCTGGGGGATCCGGTCCTCCGGGATATTTCGTTTACCGTGGCGAAGGGGGAAGTGGTGGCACTGGTGGGTCCGTCCGGGGCAGGGAAGACGACGCTGGTCGACCTCGTCCCCCGCTTTCACGATCCAACATCTGGTCGCATTTTGATGGACGGGACACCGTTCACCGCGATTTCGCGGAAATCCCTGCGCAAACTGATGGCGGTGGTGGGGCAGGATACCCTCCTGCTCAACGATACTGTGGCCGCCAACATCGCCTATGGCCAGACCAATGTCGATCAGCCCCGGATCGAGCGCGCGGCCCAGGCGGCCAACGCGGCCGAGTTCATCACCCAGCTTCCCCTGGGATACCAGACCATGCTGGGGGAACGGGGCACCCGGCTCTCCGGCGGGCAGCGCCAGCGGATCTCAATTGCCCGGGCCCTCCTCCGCGACTCGCCGATTCTCATCCTGGACGAGGCGACCAGTGCGCTCGATGCCGAATCCGAACGGCTGGTCCAGGAGGCCATCGAACGCCTGATGCAGGACCGCACCGTGCTGGTGATAGCGCATCGTCTCGCCACCGTGCGCCACGCGGATCGAATCGTGGTGTTCAACGAGGGACGTATCGTGGAATCAGGAACCCACGACGAGCTGTTCAAGCGAGGCGGTCTCTATCGCAGGCTGTATGACCTGCAATTCCGGGATGAGGATATCGCGGCCCGGCTGGGCTCCCCCGATTAATGGCCCGATTCTTCGACGTCATCGACCTCACCCGCAACTGACGCTGACTCTTGCCCAATATCCTGCTGGTCTCGCGGTTTGACGAAGCGCGCAACTCACATTCTGCCCTGTACCAGCGGGCGCTGGAACGGCTGGGAGCGTCAGTCACCCCTCTCAACCTCGAGAAAACGGGCTGGCTGGGTCGGTTGACATCCAAGGACCTGAACGGCCGGATGGAAAACGCGATCCTGCACGCGGCCCCCGACCTGGTCATTGTCACCGATGGTGAAGTTCTCCGGGAAGGGGCGGTGGACGAGCTGCGACGTCTCAGCGGAGCAAAATGGATTCACTGGTTCCCCCGGCCCGGTCACGATGGATCGCTGATTCCCCAGGCGGTGAAAACATCCGACGTTGTGTTCGCCGCAGGGGAAGGCACCGCCTCCTACTGGTCGGAACACACGGGCGGGCAGGTTCGCATCCTGGATCCGGCCTGTGATCCGTCGGTCCATCGACCCTTACGGGTCCGCGAGCCGTTCAAGGCGAACGTCGTCTTTGTGGGGGCGGCCTCACCCTACCGGGAAGGAATCCTGAGCCAGCTGATTGAATTCGGTCTCGCCGTCTGGGGCCCCGGCTGGAAGAAAACCAGTCTCCGGGAATACTGCCGGGGCGAGCAACTCTCCGCCGAGAACTTCGTGCGCGCGTATGCGGGTGCGACCATCGCCATCAATATCCACCGCCAGGGGGAAGGCCCGCCTCCGGATGGTTCGGTGAACGCGCGCCTGTTCGAGATCGCGGCCATCGGCGTGGTGCAGGCGGTCGACGCCCGACGCGAGTTGCGTCGCCACCTCGTGCCCAATGAAGAGGTGCTGACCTATTCCGGAATGGAAGAATTGCGGGATAAGATCCGCTACACCCTGACCGACTCCACCCTGCGCGACCGGATGTCGTATGCGGCTCGGCAGTCCGTCCTCCGCCGCCATACCTATATGCACCGAATGCGGGAGATCCTGGACTGCGTGGGGACGTGACCTGGCCCGCCTGATTCGCTGCGTAATCCCGCCTGCGAGACGGTCGCTGATATCTTGCCCAAGTGACGTGACCGACCCAGCTTTCGGCCGCATATGAGCGAATCCTCCCCACCTTCTTCGTCTTCCCTTGCTCCGGTTGGCCGCCTCGGACTCCGGCTATCCGTCATCGTCACCACCTATAACAACCCGCGCGCGCTATCCCTGGTGCTGGCCTGCCTTGCGCGGCAGACACTGCCGGAATTCGAACTGCTGGTGGCGGACGATGGAAGTGGGGATCCTACCCGGAGCCTGATCGAGGGCTTCGCCCGGCGGGTTCCTTTCCCCGTGCGTCATGTCTGGCATCCGGACGCTGGATTTCAGAAATGCGCCATCCTGAACAAGGCGATTCTCGCCGCGGCCGGCGACTACCTGATTTTCTTCGATGGCGATGTGCTGGCGCCGTCCCGGTGTATCGAGCGTCATGTTCGGGCCGCGCGACGAGGAACCTACCTCGCCGGTGGCAAGATCGACCTCCTGGAACCAATGGCCAGCCGCATCACCGAACGCGACATTGAGGGCGGCATACTGGAGCGGGTCGGTTCCTGGTGGCGCCACCTGAACAAGCCACGCCGCTTTCTCGCGAGTTATGTACCTGGTGTTCGGGACTGGCTCGATGGGTGGGTGCCCCGGGAGCCGAGTTGGCGGGGAGAAAACTCGTCCGCATTCAAGGAAGACCTGTTGCGGGTTGACGGGTTCGACGAGCGATTCACTCACGGTTTCGATGATGCCGATTTTGGTCATCGGCTCCAGGCCGCCGGGGTCCATGGCCGCTCGATTCGCTATACCTGCCCGGTGTTCCATCTCGATCATCCGCGCCCCTATTCGAATCATGAACAGATTTCGGCCAACAAGGCGCTCTATGATCAGAATCGATTGACTGGGGTGGTCGGCACGGATTTCGGAATTCGGAAGGGCACTCACCAGCAGCGGGTCTAACTGGTCTTTCTTCCAGCCGGTACTTCGCCGGTGGAAAGGAAGTGTCGGTAGAAGCGGACATACTCCTCCGCCATCTTGATGTGGGTAAAGTACTCCATCGCCCGGGCCCGGCAGGCGTCGGGATTGCGCTGCTGGTCAATGGTTCGAGCAATCTCCACCAGTTCTTCGATCGTATCGCCGAGACCGCCCACTTCGGGTGAGATAATTTCGGGCAGCGATCCCCAATGGGTGCCAATGACCGGGGTCCCGCTGATCAGGGCTTCCGCCAGGGTCAGACCGAACGGCTCATCCCAAAGGGCCGGCATCCACAAACAGCGAGCACCCGCCAGCAGGTCGGCTTTTTCTTTCCCCTCGACTTCTCCCACAAACCTGATCTGCCGACGCAGGCTGGGCCGCCATCCCCCGGCGAGCAACAGTTTTCGAGAGGTCCGCTTGGCGCCCTCGATCGCCAGCTGGTAGCCTTTCACCCGATGCAGCCGACCAATGAAGAAATCGTAGTCCAGCTTCTCCGGGCGGAATTCAAACTCCGCGGGATCAATACCGTTGTAGACAAACGATGTGCTGCCATACCGCGACGCGTGATTGTGGCTGACGTAAATCGTATGGGGGGGTGGCTGCTTTCCTTCCCGAAAATTCCCCTCCTGGGTCCAGAGGAAGGGAACGGAGGGAGGGACGAACATTTCGCCCGCGATGGAGTGAAAAATTTCCACGCCCGGGGGAATGAGCGGAGAGACATCGAAGCCGGGCTGGTAGGCCTTCTTGAGGTCGACGGGTACCAGGGTTGCCTCAGGCACCTTCGAGCCGGGGCCGGCGATCAGGGTGACCTGGTGACCCAACTCGGCCAGGCCGCGGACCAGCCAGACCGCTACTCTCTGGCTCCCGCCGTATCCCTTGGTGGGGAGTCGATCTCGACAGTAAATCGCGATATGCATCGGGGCGGGAATGTATCCCTGCGGCGGGCTTCACGGTAGCGCGTTGGGTTGCGGCCAGGCGCGCGCCGGATAATTCTTAAGCCTTGATAGCGCAGGGCGAATCGCGTAACGCAAGTGAGGCTCTCAGTGAATCCCCGATCCGGATTGTGTAGGTCGGATGCTGACCCCTGCGGTGTCGGTGCCCGAGAAGGAAGCTGATTCAGGATGCCGTGCGCTTAAGTCAATCGACGAAGAGACTTGCCAAGGATTCGTATTGCCACTGATCTCCGGTTTCACCATCGTTCGGAACGCCATCAAGCTCGACTTCCCGCTGGAAGCGAGCATCCGTTCCATCCTGCCGGTTTGCGACGAGGTCATCGTGAACGTGGGCCGGTCGGAGGATGAGACGCTTGCGCTGGTTCGATCGATCCACGATCCCCGGATCAGGATCATCGAAACCGAATGGGACATGACTATCAAGAACAAGGTCCTCGGGGATGAGACTTTGCGGGCGATGCGAGCGGCCAGGAATCCATGGGGCATCTACATCCAGGCCGACGAGGTGTTGCACGAGCGCGGGGCGGAGCTCCTGGCGGCGGCCATTCAGCAGCACGATAGTGATGCGCGGGTTGAGGGGTTGCTCGTGAAGTACCTCCATTTTTATGGCGACCTCAATACCATCGCGGTCAATCGTCGCTGGTACCGGCGGGAAGTCCGCGCGGTCCGGCTCGATCCCGCACTCGATATCCGGCCTTACCAGGGGGCGCAGGGATTCCGGGTTGGCCCCGAATTCCGGAAGATTCGCGCGCGGCTCACGTCGGCCGAAATGTTCCATTACGGCTGGGCCCGGCCGGCCCAGGCGCTGCGCGCCAAGCGCGAGGTAAACAAGACACTCTACCCCTGGTCTCGCGAGAGCGAGGCACGACGTCCCCTCCTCCCCTGGTTCCCCGGGCTCAAGCCCTTCAAGGGCACTCACCCCGCTGTCGCCCGGAGCTGGGTTTCGGACCGGTTGGAAGACCCGGAGCGCCGGGTGGAGCCGCCCCGGTTTCAGGCCGAGCATCTTCGATTTTATGCGTCCGATGTCATTGAACGATTGACCGGGGCGCGGGTATTCGAGTTCCGCAACTACAAGCTTGTCTGACCAGGGATCCGGACAGGACCAGGCGCTCAGGATCATCGCCTGCCCGAGGACCCATCGGCGTGCCGCCGAAATCGTCGGCACCTGGCCTCGTGGCCGATTGCTCGAGGTGGGGGCGGGCAGTGGCGCCTTTGCCCTGCGGCTCAGGGACGCCGGGTTTGCGGTTGAAGCCTGCGACCTGTTTCCCGATCAGTTCCGGGTGCCGGACATTCCGTTTCGCGCGACCGATATCTCCAAGGTCCTGCCCTATCCCGATAACAGCTTTGATGCCCTGACCTGCCTGGAAACCATTGAGCACCTCGAAGATCAGTTCACCTTCGCCCGGGAATGCGCCCGCGTGCTCGCCCCCGGTGGAAGACTCCTGATCACGACACCGAACATTCTGGGGCTGGCGGCGCGATGGCAATATTTCTGGACCGGGTTTTTCCCTCTCGCGCAGCGGCCCATGAACGAGCTGCATCGCGCTCCGGTTCACGATCACATTCACCTGCTGACCTACTACGAATTGCGTTACATCCTGCGAGGAACCGGCCTCACGATTGAAGCGGCGACGACTGATCGGCTGCGACGCCACGCGATGGTGCACCTCTGGGCCTGGCCCAAGATCTGGCTCGAGACACGACTGGCCCTGCAACGCGAACCCGATGCGGCCCAGCGACAGGTCAATCACCAGATTGCCGATCACATGCTTTCACCCGCCCTGCTGCTTGGCCGCACGCTCATGATGGTGGCGCGGAAACCGGCATGATCACCCGCTACCGGCCCGCCGTGGTCCTGTTCGCACTCCTGACTGCGATCCAGGGGGGAACCGCGCTCTGGCGTATCGGCGTGATGTTCCAGCAGGGACTCGAGGTGGGGACAACGCCTTTCGCGCTCACCTCGGGGCTGTTCGAGGAGGTTGGACTATCGCTCGCGATCATGGTTACGGCGTGGTGGTGGATACCGCCGCGGGAGCGCACCGCTGCGGGGTGGGCCGTCCGCTTCCTGGCCCTGGCCTGGCTGCTCGCCCTGGGTCAGATGGGGTGGGTGCTGGCGACGGGATTCTTCGAGCACGGGATCACCTGGGTGCTGCTGGCGATTTTCTTCCTCCTCGGCACCTGGACCCGAACGCTCTCTCCAGCGGACCAGCTGCCGGTCCGAGCGGAGACGGCCACCACTGCCTCGGCCGCCTGGCACCCCGCGCTCTACGGAGCACTTCTCTTCTGGCTCCTTCAACTGCCGCATCTGTTCTGGCCCTATCACTGGACCGATACCAAGGATATCTGGGCCTGTCGCACGGTCGCGTTCGAACACCGGGGTGACCTGAGTGGAATCTTTGATTGCCTGGACCCTGGTCGCCCCCCGCTACACTCGCTGATCCTGTGGTTGGGCCATACCAACGGAACGATCGAAGGTCGGCTGCTTCCGTTCTTCATGATCGGCGCCTTCGGACTGCTGATGTATCGCCTTATCCGCCAGGTTGCCCCCCGACTCGCCCCATGGGGCCTGCTGTGGTTCTTCATGACCGTGAGAGTCTACCAGGGGTCGGTCAGTAACTACGCGGATGTCGCGACGATGATGTCGATTGCGGTTGGCGTGGCACTCGCCGTTGATCAGGGCCTGATCGGGTCCCGTTGGGTGACAACCGTGCTGGCGATTGTGGCGGGAATGGCGGCGGCCCTGATCAAGCGGGACGGAGGGGCGCTCCTGTTCGTCGCCACCGCGGTCCTCCTCTGGCGCATGCCCAGGCGACTCGATCCACGCCTCTACGGCGCCGTCATCGGCGCATCGCTGGGGTTCCTGATCTGGAGTGCCCGGCCGGGCGATCTCTACGTGCCGGACGTGTATGCCCCGGTTTCTCTGCGGGAACAATCCGTTCCCGTTTCCAAGCTGGTCCCTTCGTTCGAACCATTCGCAGAGCTTCCGGTGCATCCGGCCGCGGCGACCCCGGGGCTTTCGATCCAGGCCCCCGACAGCGCAGTCGTCGATTCGACCAGGGCCACCGTCTCGACGTATCTCACGATGTTCTATGGGATGCAGGGCCAGATGCTTTCGCACTATGGTTACTGCATGTTCGTTCCCGGGTGGATTATCCTGGCGATCTGGCTCAAGCGGCGCACGCTGCACCTTTCGCCCACCGCGCAGCTGTGGGGATGGGTCGGTGTGGCGGGGTGGTTGGCGATCGTGGGGATCTACATTGTCCACGTTTCGACCGGTCATCCCACTCGTGGGTCCCTCTTTGTCATTCGCACCGCGTTCGGACGACACCTGCTTCACATGTTCGCCTTTGCGCTCCTGAGCGCGATGGCGCTGGCGGAGGTTCTTCTTCACTCCGGCACGCGAGAGGAGGCGCGATGAGCGAGGGTCGTATTGCCCTGACCATCGTGATCCCCACCCTCAACGAAGCGGGTCAGATCGGTGAACTGGTGCGGAGCCTCGACTGGGCCAGCGAGGTGATCGTATCCGACGGCGGATCCAGCGATGAAACGGTCCCGATCGCGGCTCATGCCGGTGCCCTGGTCCTTGAGTCCACCGGTTCGACCATCGCGGCTCAGCGGAACGCCGCGATATCCGTCGCGGTCAATGAATGGGTGTTTGCGCTCGATGCCGATGAGCGCGTCTCGGCCTCGCTCCGGAGCGAGCTGCCCCGGGTGCTCGCCGCACCGGAATACCAGGCATATCGGGTGCGCCGGCAGAACTTCTACCTGGGGCGAGAACTTCGACGGGGGCACTGGGGACGCGACTGGGTCACCCGTCTCTTCACCCGCGATCAGCGCTACGAGGAGCGGCGGGTGCACGAGGGGCTGGAAAAAGTCGTCGAACCGGGTCGCCTTGAAGGTTGCCTGACACATATCCCCTATCGCGATCTGTCCCACCAGCTGGAAAAGATGGAACGGTACGCGAAATGGGGCGCCATGGATCTTCGTGAGCGCGGGAAGCGCGCCTCGATCTGGGACCTTTCCACTCGACCCTTCGGCCGGTTTCTCCGGGCCTACCTGCTGCAGGGGAACGCCGTTGATGGTCGCTTCGGGCTCACCACGTCGATGCTCGGTGCGTATGGTACATTTCTCAAGTACGCCCACCTCTGGGCCCTGGAGAGGGAAACGCCGGATCCACGGCCGGCCTCCACGTCAGTTCGTGGATAACCGCTCCTCAGGCCATTGGTCATCGACGGATGCGGCAGCCCATGGCTGACGATAAGAAACCGTTCTCAGCACTGCGGGTCGCGCTTCTGACCTCGGCACGCACCTGGAGAGGATCCTGTGTCAGCCTGGCCAGTCTCGCCCGTGGCCTGGTCAATCGTGGACACAAGGCGGTCCTGCTGGTGGGCGAGGCGTCGATCGCCGAAGCGGCCGCTGATTATGGAATTCCGGTCGTGGTGCTGCCGACACGAAATACCGGTCTTACCGAGATCCAGGCACTCCGTCGAGTGCTGGTGGAGCGGGACATTCAAATCCTGATTGCGGATCGGCCGCGCGACCATCGGCTCGGCGCCATGGCCTCCGTCGGGAGGAAGACTGCACTGGTGTACCGGTATAATGTGAGTCGCCCCCGTCCTCCCTCGGACCTGGTCACGCGACTGGCACTCAGGCGGACCGCGATGACGGTTTTTCGAACGGCAACCGGGGCCGCCCAGGTCCTGGCGAGAGCGCCGTTCATGAATCGTCGGCCCCACGCCGTCATTACCGGTGGCATCGACACGGCAGCGTACTATCCTGATGCGGAAGCTGGAGAGGAATTCCGTCGCACCTACTCACTCGGCGAGAAGCCTTTCCTGCTCGCGGTCGGCGCGTTGGTGCCGGAAAAACGTTATCCGGAGATGTTTGCCAGCGTGGCCGCCCTCTCCCCGCGGATCCCGTTGGTGATCTGCGGGGTCGGCCGCCAGGAGCAGGAACTTCGAGAACTCGCCTCCCGACTTGAAATCGAAGTCCGTCTCCTCGGTCTGCTTTCCGGAGCGAGGCTTCGTGGTGCCTATGCCGCCACTGCGATGCTGATCCACACCTGCGTGGTAGAGACATTCGGATTGAGTGTGGCTGAAGCGATGGCGTGCGGCTGCCCGGTGATCGTCGTCGGAGGCGGGGCCATGACCGAGGTGGTCGGGACGGCCGGAGTGGTCGTCTCCTCCGATCGACCAGATGCGTTCACCGCGGCCATCGAAGACATGATGCAAAACCCGGAAAAACGGTTTCTGCTCGGGCTCGCCGCAAAAGCCCGCAGCCAGGCCTGCTTTTCCCTCGAGCAGGTCGTCGACAATTACGAACGGCTGCTGGTCGAATTGGGAGCCTGACGTTGCGTATCCTCCAGGTACTTCACCAGGGTGGTGGCTCGGGCTCCGTCTCATCGACCCTGCACCTGAGTATCGGTCTCGCCGAGCGAGGTCATCACGTTCGTTTCGTCTGCCCCCCGGGTACCGAGGTGGAAGCCGCCGCGCGGGCCGCGAATCTTGAAGTGCATCCCCTGTCACTGGCTCCCGGCCAGCGCCGGGAGAACGCCAGGAAACTCCATGGCTTGCTCACGCAGTTTCCCGTCGACATCATCAACTCGCAGAGCTCGCGGGATCGCGCGGCACTCACCTGGCTTGGCATCACCGACCGCCTGGCGGCACCACTGGTGTTTACTCGACGACAGATGCCGCTCACCTTCCCCCTGGAAAACTGGATTGCCAGCCGGGTCGCTGACCGGGTTGTGGCGGTGAGCCGGGCCGTGGGGGACGCCCTGGTACGCCGGGGAACACCGCGCCGAAAGCTCGCGGTCATTCCGAATGGACTGATAGTTTCCCGGGTGGACGGTGCTCCGGACGCCGCGCAGGTTGATCGGTGGCGGGACCGGATCGGTTGGGATCGGGAACACCGCACGATCGGAATTATTTCCCGGAAGAAGGACCAGGCCGTGGTGCTCCGGGCGCTCGCGGGCATTACCGAGCCGATTCGCCTGGTGCTCGCTGGAGTGGAGCGGTCGGGCGAGCTCGCGCAACTCGCTGACCGGGTTCCCGTCCGCCACGTGATTGTATTCGTGCCCTTTGATCCCGGGATTCGCCCGCTCTATGAGCTCCTGGAACTGGTGCTTCTCCCCTCGAGGATGGAAGGCCTCTCCCAGGCTCTGCTCGAAGCCATGGCGCTCGGCAAGCCGGTGGTTGCCTCCGCCGCTGCCGGCAACCTCGACCTGATCAGGGACGGGGAGGATGGCCGCCTGGTACCGCCGCTCGATCCTTCGAGCTGGACTCAAGCCATCGAATCCATTTTGCGAAATCCGGGGACGGCGGAGGCGATGGGCTCCGCGGCGCGTCGCACCGCGCGGACCACGTTTTCACTGGATCACACGGTCGATCGCACCCAGGCGCTCTTCCATGAGGTGTTGAAAACTCCCGCAGGTTCCCTTTCGCGCGTACCCGGGGATCGGGCCTGATGTTTCCTCATTTACTTCTGGCCTATGATTTTCCTCCCATCGGCGGTGGACTGGCCCGCTGGATGGGAGAGTTGGCGCGTCATTACCCTCCCCAATCGCTGGTGGTTTCGACCGGTCAGTCCGAGGGAAGCGATGATGTCGACGCCGAGTTACCCAATCGGGTCGACCGCGTCTCGGTCCAGGCGCGGCGACTCCGTACGATCCAGGGCCTGCTGCTCTGGTCGCGCCGGGTTTCCTCGCTCTGCCGCTCGCTCAAGCCTGGTTTCATCTGGTGCGGAAACATCAAACCTGCGGCCTATCCCGCAAACTGGGCGCGAGAGCGTACCGGCGTGCCCTATGGCATCATCGTTCACGGGACTGACCTGCTGCTGCTCCAGCACCAGGCCCATCAGTCTTCGCTCAAGCGGAAGGTGGCGCAGACGTTGATCCGCCCCGCCTCCGTTATCGTGGCCAATAGCCGCTACACTCGCGAATTGTGCCTGACCGTCTGCCAGGAGATTGGGGTCGCGAGGGATCCGGACTCCGTGCGCGTCGTGCCACTGGGCACGGACCCCGTGCATTTCAGGCCGGGCGTCGACGTGAGCAGTGTGCGCACGCGGTATGGGATGGCGGATGGCCGATGGATGCTGACCGTCGCCCGGCTTACCGCCCACAAAGGCGTTGATGTCGGCCTCCGCGCACTCGCGGAGTTGAAAGCCAGGCATCCGGATCTTCATTATGCGGTAGTGGGTTCCGGCCGGCGGCAGGCCGAGCTGGAGGCGCTGGCGGATCAACTCAAGATTACCGATCGGGTAAAATTCCTGACCGCTGTCCCTGACGACGACCTCCCCGCGATGTACAACATGGCCGATGTGTACCTGGGAGCGTCTCGCCTGGCCGATTCGAACGTCGAAGGCTTTGGCATCTCCCTGGTCGAAGCATCCGCCTGCGGGGTCCCGGTGGTCGGTGGGCGAAGCGGAGGAATTCCTGACGCGGTGCGGGATGGTGAGACCGGGTTGCTGGTCGATTCAATCGACCCGGCGAGCGTGGCGGGTGCGCTTCACGCGGTGCTGTCCGACGCATCGTTGGCCGCGCGCCTTGGGCGGGGAGGGCGAAAGGCCGTGGAGACTCACTTCAACTGGGATCGGGTAACGCAGGAGATGATCCAGATCGCCGATGATGTTTCCCGGAACGCCGCTCAGCCGCGTTCGCGTTAATCGCGTAGGTCGGGCAGTGAAGGACGTAGGCGCCATCGACTGGCGACCACGTCTGTCGCGGCGCGATGACCTCGGCCTTCCCGCTGGAACCGACGCGGAAGACCTTGGGCGCCATGGCAATACAAATGCCGCATCCGACACACCGGGCCGGGTCGATGGAAATCTGCATCGTCGTACGGGGGTAGACACCGCCGCCATTGAACCGTCCATTCGAAGCCAGCTGGTCCAGCACCGCAACGCCGGCGCGATATCCTTCATCCAGCAATGCGTCGGTATGATCGAACGCGAACATCGGGATCGTGTCGACATCGGGCCGAATCAGGACCAGGGATGGCTCGGTCCAGGTGGCCAGGCTTCGTGACGTGAGCGATTGCATCACGATTTCGAGCCCCCGCATGTAAGTTCCGGCAAAGCCGCTGCTCTCAATGCCGTGGCGAATGACGCGTGAACCACCGACGTCGACCGCGACAATGGGGTGCAGAACTTCGCTGGCCGCCGCGATCACCGGCAGCGTGTCGATCACCGCGCCGTCAACGCAGTAGCGGCCGCCCACTTCGCGCGGAGGCAGGATTCCCGGGAGGGCACACGAGGCGAAGACGGCGTCACGAACCTTTACCTTGCGGAACCCGGGCCGCCCCCAGAGAACCTGGGACCCGGAGTTGATGTCGACGGTATTGATGAGAAGCGGATGCTTCAGGTCGTCGAAGGTGAGATCACCGATCAGGCTCTGAAGCAGCAGGTCCAGCGGTTCCTTTCGATAAACGGCGGGAGCGCGCATCCGGCGCAGCGCCATGTCGGCATGCGCGATCTGGAATACGTCGCGCTTACGTATCGCCCGCGCCCGCTCGACCATCTCCGCCGTTGACATGCCGGTGGCCCATGTCGCCCCGACCAGGGATCCCATGCTGGTGCCCACGACCAGCGATGGCACGAGGCCGCGCTGTTCCAGGGCCCGAAGGACCCCGATGTGGGCCAGGCCCTTCATGCCGCCACCGCTGAGAACCAGAGTGAATGGGCTTTCAATCATTATGCTGACTCGTCAGACCTCGTCCGGGAAAATGTTCAAACGATCGCGGCAACCCTTGTCCTGGAATGTTCGTTGACCGTCGCGGATTTCTCTTCGGTTCGCCAGGCTTCCATTCCTCCCGGCCGTCATGCCTGGCTGGATGTATTTCGGCGCGACCGACTTTTTCAGCTGGGAGCGGGCCTGGTCGCCATCGTCGTCCTGGCCGCCGTCCTGGCCCCGTGGATCGCCCCGCATGACCCCTTGGTTGGTGACCTCAAGGACGCATATCTTACGCCGCCTGGCACCCGCTTTCTCCTGGGAACCGATAGTCAGGGCCGGGACGTCCTGAGCCGTGTCTTGTATGGTGCCCGCATCTCATTGGCAGTGGGCCTTATATCGCAGGCGGTGTCGGTCACCCTGGGTGTGACCCTCGGGCTCCTGTCCGGGTATTACGGCCGCTGGGTCGATGCCCTGGTCATGCGGCTGGCGGACGTGACTCTCGCCTTTCCCACTCTCTTGCTGCTCATCGCGGTGGCCGCGGCCGTGCAACCCTCACTCCCTGTCGTATTCCTGATCATTGGCGTGGTGGGCTGGGCCGGGATGGCGCGACTGGTGCGAGGGCAGGTCCTCACCCTCAGGTCTGCCGAGTATGTGACGGCGGCAAAGGCGCTGGGTGCGCGAGACCGGACGATTCTCTGGCGTCACCTGCTCCCCAACGTCCGGGCACAGGTCATCGTTGCCAGCACGCTCGGAATGGCCGGCGCGATCATGGCCGAGGCGGCGCTGTCGTTTATCGGGCTGGGGGCGCAACCGCCGACACCGAGCTGGGGGGCCATGGTGGCCGAGGGTCGAGATCTCCTGCGCGCCGCTCCCTGGGTCTCATTCGCGCCGGGTATCGCGATCGGGGTTGCGGTGCTCGGGTTCAATCTCCTGGGCGACGCGTTGCGTGAAGCGTGGGATCCCCGGCTCCGGAATCGTTAGTGCTGCTCCCGGCCGTGTACCCATGATTTCCGTACTTCCAGCCGATGCATTCGTTCGTCGGCTTCCGCAATAGAGATCAACGGAGAACACTTGACTCCACCCGCCGTGCACCATCTCGATCAACTTCGCAACGACGAGTTCCCCTGGACCTCCCACACGGTCTATCTCAACAACGCGAGCACTGGTCCTCTCCCGGACCGGACCCGCCGGGTCGTTGACGAATTCAACCGGAAGCGGATGACCCCTCACGAGCTTCCCGACGCCATGATCTTCGGGATGCTCGCTGACTGCCGCAGCCTGGTCGCCGGCCTGATTGGCGCCCAGCCGGAAGAAATAGCCCTGACCACCAATACGACGTTCGGCCTGGGGCTGGCCGCGCGGATGATTCCCTTCAAGGCCGGCGACATCGTGATCACGACCGATCGGGAGTTTCCGGCCAACATCTATCCCTGGATGGGACTCAAGGATCGGGGCGTAACATTGGAGCGGGCGCCGGTGCTGGAGTCGGGATGGCCGGACGAGGACTACCTGGTAAGCCGCCTGTCCGATCCAGCAGTTCGGGTTCTCACTGTTTCGCTGGTGCAATTCAGCAACGGGTACCAGGTGGACCTAGCCCGGCTCTCTGCCGCGACGCGAGCCAGCGGAACCATCCTGGTGGTTGATGCGATCCAGGGGATCGGGCATGTCCCGATTGATTTGAGCCGGACCCCGGTCGATATCCTGGCCTGTGGAGGCCAGAAGTGGCTGCTCTCCCCCTGGGGATCGGGGTTCATGTACGTGAGAAAAGAACTTATCCGGACCATGGACCCACCCCTGACAGGGTGGATGGCCTACGAAGGCACCGACGATTTCACCCAGCTGACCCGGTACCACGATGTGTTGCGGGAGAATGCTCGCCGGTTCGAGATGATTACCCTGCCATACCAGGATTTCATCGGCTTCCGGGAATCGCTGGGACTGATCAACTCGATCGGCGTTGAAGCCATCTATCGACACATTCTTTCACTCCACGCCCCGCTCATTGAGTGGGCAGTCCGGCGTGGTGTCGCCATTACCTCTCCGCGTGACACTCATGGCTCCGGGATTCTCTGCCTGGCACCACCCGGTGTCGCGAAAGTCCAGGAATCGCTCCGCCAGGCCTCCGTCATCGCCAGCCTGCGAGAGGGGTCGATTCGCCTGAGCCCGCATTTCTATAACTCGATGGATGATATCGCGAAGGTGGTCGAGGTGCTGGAGGCGAGTTGTTAGACGCTGGCTCCGCGTGATCGCGCGGTGATAACCCCGTGGTAAATCTCGACCAGACGATCGTTCTGTTTTTCGATGTCGTAGTCTGCTTCGATTCGTGCCCGGGCGGCCGCCACCAGGCTGCCCCACGTCTCGGGGTGCTCGTACAGGGTGCGCACGGCCTGCGTCAACGCGGCGGGATCGTGCTCGGGTGCAAGGAACCCGGTAACACCATGCTCGATCAGTTCGGGAATCCCTGCATGCCGGGTGCCGACGACCGGGAGACCCGCTGCCATCGCTTCCTTGATGACATTGGGAATGCCCTCCTGGTCACCGCTCGGCGCGGTGACGCTGGGGGTGATGAGTACATGGCATGCGGCGAGGAGTGCGGGAAGTTTATCCTGGTCCTGGGAACCGAGAAAACGGACGCGGCCTGAAATACCCAGCTCGCCGGCAAGCTGAGTGAGGGAGGGTCGCAGGTGACCGTCGCCAATGATGTCGTATGTCACGTCGATGCCCAGCCGATCGAGTCCCGCCACCATCTTGAGCGCGTCATCGATCGCTTTTTTCTCGACCAGTCGCCCGACCGATACCAGGCGCAGCGTCGAGGAATGTTGCCGAGGCTGGAAGGCGAACAGCCGGAGGTCGATGCCGGTTCTGAGCACAACAATCCGATCGCGGGGGCATCCCAGGTCCGCCAGCCGGTTGGCGAAGAACTGGCTGACCGGTAGAAAAAGGTCGCCCTCCCGGAACAGGCGGGCGTAGACCCTTTCCCGGCCTCGGGTGTACTTGGTAAGGTCGGCCCCCTGAAATGCCGTCACCAGTGGACCGTGCATCGCGCCGAGTCGTTTCATCCGCAGCGCCTTGACACCCTGCTCGCCAAATCCGCCGTGGATCATGTCATAGGATCGGGCGGGAAGAAATCCGACCGTTTGATAGGCCAGTTTTCCTGAGAGTGCCCGTCCGGCATAAATAAATGGATTGAGCGTGCGGAGCAGGGCTGATCGGCTGGCGCCTTCCTGTCCCGCGATCAGGTGACGTAGCCCGCCCCATCGTTGGAGCAGCGACCGGGGAATCTCGGGCCGATATTCAGTGCGCTCGAGCAGCCGGTAGCGATCGATACTTTCGTGGTACCGTCCGGGCGCGACAGGGCGATCTGCGAAAACCGAAACCTCGTGGCCGCGGGCGACGAGCCCGGTGATCTGGTTGACCACCGGTGTTTCCGAAAGCACTGGAAAGAGGCCGGGCAGATAGGCGACGCGCATGATGATCGTTTTCGCGTGACGAGTCAGTTCCGGAATATCGGGGAAGGGCCTCTATGATAAGCGATCGCCGGCACGGCTGAAAAGGTGAGCCGGCCCGGGCCCGCATTTGCTGCGGTTACATTGGTCGGAAGGTTCCTGGGAGCCGGCCGGGTTTTCCGGTTCCCTGTCCACTCATTGCCTGGAGGCGGATGCCAACGTTCAACGAAACTCTCGCGACTGGCTACGGCTTCGCCGATCCTTCAGTCGTTCTTGGAGCGAGCCTGGAAGGTCAAACCGTGCATCCGGAGCCCCGGGTCCGGATCCCGCTCTGCATGCTGAGTCGACACGGGCTCATCGCGGGCGCCACCGGGACCGGGAAAACCAGGACGCTTCAGCTTCTGGCGGAGCAGCTTTCCAGCCAGGGCATCCCGGTGTTCGTCTCCGACATCAAGGGCGATGTTTCGGGACTCGCCGCGCCAGGCGAGGCGAACGATCGGGTGACCAGCCGAGCCGCGAGTATGGGGTACGAGTGGAGGTCGGCCGCATTCCCGGTCGAATTTGTGAGCCTGACGGGAAAGTTGGGCGTTCAGCTCCGTGCCTCCGTCAGTTCGTTCGGCCCCCTCCTCCTCTCCAAGGTGTTGACGCTGAATGAAACCCAATCCAGCGTGCTGACCCTGGTCTTCAAATACGCGGACGACCAGCAGCTTCCGCTTCTCGATTTTGCCGACCTCCGCGCCGTTCTCCAGTACCTGACCACCAGCGAAGGGAAGACGGCCCTCGCCGCCTATGGCGGCATGTCGAGCGCCACCGTCGGCGTTCTCCTCCGAAAAATGATCGAGCTGGAAGCCCAGGGCGCCGACGGCTTTTTTGGCGAGCCCGAGTTCGACGTGCATGACCTGCTGAACGTCACCTCGGATGGACGCGGGGTCATCACCTCACTCGAACTGGCGGACGTTGCGGACAAGCCGATGCTGTCATCCACGTTCATGATGTGGTTGCTGGCCGAGCTGTATCACTCGCTCCCCGAAGTGGGGGACCTGCCCCGGCCGAAGCTGGTGTTCTTCTTCGACGAAGCCCATCTGCTTTTTCATGATGCGTCAAAAGCCTTCCTCGAAGAAATTGAACAAGTCGTGCGGCTGATTCGCAGCAAGGGGGTTGGCGTCTACTTCGTCACGCAGACACCCCGGGATGTTCCGGATTCGGTCCTGGCCCAGTTGGGGAACCGGGTTCAGCACGCCCTGAGAGCTCACACGCCGGATGATGACAAGGCGCTGACGGCAACGGTTCGCACCTTTCCCAGGACCCAGTTCTATGATCTGGCAGACACGCTGACGTCGCTGGGCATCGGGGAAGCCGTCGTGACGGTGCTGGATCCCCGGGGCGTTCCGACGCCGGTGTTTGCCACCCGGCTGATTCCACCCGCCTCGAGAATGGCGCCGCTTTCACCGGACGAGCTGGCCACGGACATCGCCCAGTCCGACCTGATCACCGAGTATGGGAAATCGGTGGATCGTGAAAGCGCCCGTGAAATGCTGGCGGCACGGATGGAGAAAACGGGTCCTGCGTCCGGTCCTGTCGGCCGGCCGGACAGCCCGTTTACCCGTGGAGAATCGGAACCGGAAAGGCGGGCGCCCAGTCCCACCCGGACGATGGGTGGAAAAATCCTCGGCTCGCTGTCAAATCAGATCGGAAGGACAGTGGGGCGGGAGATCATTCGAGGTATCTTCGGCCTGCTGGGCGCAAAGCCTCCGCGCGCGACCAGGCGAACGCGCTGGTAGACTCCGGTGGCGGGTGATGGTGACTGGTGAGAGGTTAGAGGAAGCAGGCAATGTTGACGTCCTGCCCCGTCTCACCGATCGCTGCCACTATCACCTGTCACTCTGTCGTCGTTAGTTACTGGACAACAAGTTTGACGTAGTTCTTCTTTCCCTTGCGAAGCGTCGCAACCGCTTTCCCTCCGCCGTCCTGCAGATCCTGCTCCGTCACCAGGCGCTCCGCCTCAGCCACGACCTGCCCGTTCAGGTAGAAACCCTTCCCGCTGATTCCCCGGCGCGCATCGCTCTTGGACGATGCGAGCCCTGACGCCACCAGCACGTCGACAAATGCCATCCCTTCCCCGAACACCTGCCGGGGAATGACACATTCCGGCATCTCCGGCAGCAGGTCAATCGGCAGGTCGGTCGAGCTTCCGCTGAACAGCGCCTTGCTCGCTTCCACGACCCGGTCCGTCGTCTCGCGGCCGTGGACCCGCGCGGTCACATCGTCCGCCAGTACGCGCTGCGCGTGACGTTTCCCCGGCTCTTCCCGATGCACCATCACGATCTCTTCGATGGTCTCCAGCGGGAGAAACGTGAAGAGCTTGAGGTACCGGTCGACATCCCGGTCATCGCTATTGAGCCAGAACTGATAGAATTTGTAGGGCGACGTCTTCTCGGGATCGAGCCAGATATTGCCGTCTTCACTCTTTCCAAATTTCCCGCCGGCGCTCGTCGTAAGAAGCGGAAAAACGATGCCGTGCGCCGATTTCTGCTCCCGGCGGGATATCAATTCGATTCCGGCGGTGATGTTACCCCACTGGTCGCTTCCCCCCATCTGCAACTCACAGTCCTCGGCCTTGAAGAGGTGCCAGAAGTCATAGGCCTGGACCAGCATGTAGCTGAACTCGGTGAAGCTGATCCCGGATTCCATCCGCGATCGTACCGACTCCTTCTGCTGCATGTAGTTGAGAGTAAAATGTTTTCCCGTGTCCCGCAGAAAATCCATCAGCGTGATGGCGCGAAGCCAGTCGGCATTGTTGAGCATGCGCGCGGCATTGGCGCCCTCGAAGTCGAGGAAGCTGCTCAGTTGCCTCCGCATGCCGTCGACGTTGCCGTCGATTTCTTCCAGCGTCAGGACAGGCCGCTCGGTTCGCTTGCCACTGGGATCCCCCACCATGCCGGTGCCACCTCCGACCAGGGGAATGGGCGTTCCGCCCGAGCGCTGCAGCCAGGACAGGCCCATGACAACGACCAGGCTTCCGACGTGGAGTGAATCGGACGTGGGGTCGAAACCGATGTATCCGGTGATCGGACCGGCCGCCAGTCGCTCCTCGACTCCGGGAGTCGAATCCTGGAGGAATCCGCGGGATTTGAGCTGATCAAAAAGGTTGCGCATTGGGCCTAAACTAATAGAGCGCACTGATCCTGGGGTATTGGACTCGGGATCGCGTATCGCCTCTTCGCCCCACGGTCCTTCGGACGGCCAGCTCAGTTCGATCCGGCGATCGCCCGTGGTTTCTCCAATTCGCTGCAACGAGCGGCGACATGCGATCCGCGAAAGATCCTCCACCGCGAGCGCGACAATGCCCGGAATTTTGGTGACCTGAGTCCTATCAGTTCGTGACGCTCGGCTCGTATCATCTCGCATGAAGTTGAGCTCCGAGATCAGCCGCCTGCTCTGGCAGGGTGAGCGCCGCGCAGGAATGAAGGTCGTCATCGCCGGTAGCCTGGTGGTGGCCGTTGCCTATGCCGGGTTGCTGGGAGCCTGGTTCCGAGCCTGCCGCCACGACGCATGCCCGACGACGGAAAACCTTACGATCATCCCCCTCCGGCAGACCTCGACGATATACGCCGCCGATGGGAGCCAGATCGCGGAGCTCGGTGCGGAGCGAAGAACCTTCATCGCGCTGAACGAGATGGCCCCGATTCTCAAGTCCGCATTCCTCGTCACGGAAGATCGCCGGTTCTATCGGCATCACGGAGTCGACTATCTCCGCGTGCTCGGCGCGATCGGGGCCAATATCTCGCGCGGCCGCCTTCGGGAAGGTTTCTCTACCATCACCATGCAGCTCGCCCGCAATCTCTGGCCGGAGTCGATCGACGGTCGCGAGCGCACGATGTCGCGTAAAGTACGAGAGATCCAGGTTGCCTATCGCATCGAGAAGAAGTACACCAAGGACCGCATACTCGAGCTATACCTGAACCAGATCCCGCTCGGCGGACAGGTGTTCGGCGTCGAGCCGGCTTCCCGAGAATATTTTGGGAAGTCCGCTTCGTCACTCAATGTGGCGGAAGCCGCTCTCCTTGCGGCGCTTCCCAAGGGGCCGACCTCCTACAATCCCCGCCGGTTCCCGGCTCGCGCGGTGGCCCGGAGAAACCTCATCCTGGATCTCCTCAGGGACGATGGGCAACTCACCGCTTCGGAAGCGGCCAGCTGGAAGACTTATCCGCTGCGGCTGGTTCCGGAGAGAATACGATCATCCACCGCTCCGTATTTTACGGAATACGTGCGCCAGGCAGTCGAACAACGCATGGCGGATCAGCTCCGGGTGGGAGGGCTCAAGATTTTCACCACCCTGGATCCGGCCATTCAGCGTTCGTCCGAGCACGCCCTGGAAGGTCAGCTCGCGTCGATCGAGCGGGGACGCTATGGGCGCTATCCTCGCCGGTCGTATCAGCAGTATCTCGCCTCGCGGGACGGGGGAGAGGAGCCGGAAGCCGCTCCCTATCTCCAGGGCATGGTCCTGGTCCAGGAAGCCGCGACGGGGCGCGTTGTCGCGATGGTCGGTGGACGGGATTTTGAAACCAGCAAGTTCAACCGCGCGACCCAGGCGCATCGTCAGGCCGGATCGGCTTTCAAGCCCTTTGTGTATTCAGCGGCGGTACGACAGGGGGCCCCCCTGTCCCGGCTCGTTGATGATGAACCAATTTCCATCCAGTCGGACCGCGTCGGTGAAGCAGACTGGTCCCCCAACAATTCCGATTACCAGTTCCAGGGAGCGATTACCCTGAGGGAAGCGCTCTACCGCTCCCGAAACGCCGCGACCGTCCGCCTCGGCATGGACATCGGGCTGAGCTCGGTCATCGCCGAGGCGAAGCGATTTGGCCTGACGACGCCGATCCGGCCATATCCTTCAACCCTCCTGGGCACCTCGGAAGTGATTCCCATGGAGCTGGTGAGCGCCTATTCCGCGTTCGCCAATGGGGGAGAACGCACTCTTCCGCGCGTCATCGAACGAATC
This sequence comes from Gemmatimonadota bacterium, assembly GCA_039931815.1. GTDB lineage: Bacteria > Gemmatimonadota > Gemmatimonadetes > Gemmatimonadales > GWC2-71-9 > DASYPP01. The sequence goes on along the minus strand of JBDTRF010000009.1, from coordinate 5,401 downwards.
GAGGATCGGGAGGGGGTTGTGCTCTGGGAATCTCACACCGAACGAAGCAGCGTAATGGATCCCGCGCAGGCCTGGCTCCTGACCAACGCGCTTCGCGATGTGGTTCGCCGGGGTACCGCGTATGGCGCGGTGACCGGGGCCGGGTTTCGCTATCCCAGCGGAGGAAAGACCGGCACCAGCGATGACTATGCGGATAACTGGTACATCGGGTTCACCTCCGATTACGTGACCGGGGTCTGGATCGGAATGGATCGCCGCGAGCGCATCATGCAGGGCGCCCAGGGCGGAAAGCTCGCGGCGCCAGTCTGGACCACCATCATGGAGGAAGTTTATCAGCACCACGCCCCGCCGACCGACTGGCTTGAACCACCTGGTATCGCGGCCATCACGATAGACCGATCTACCGGATTCCTGGCGACACCCGATTGCCCGGGAGAGCTCAAGATCACGGAGTATTTCCTGTACGGAACCGAACCTCAGCAGTATTGCCCGATCCATGCCGCACCGGTCCTCATCCAGGACGCGGCCCTGCTTCAGCCGACGAACTGAAGAGCTGCCCGACAAAATATTCCAACCCGACCGAGCGATGTCGCCTCGCTCGCCCGCGCCCGGTCTATTAGCTTTGAAATCATGCGCTTCGCCTGGCTGCACAACCCTCGCACTCGGGGAAACATCCTCATCGGCCTCCTGGCCTGCGGGGGATTTTTTGTGGCGCTCGGGGGCGGTGCCTGGACCCGGGCCTGCGCTGGAGAAGCCTGTCCGTCCATCGCCGGTCTGGACGAAGGTGTCTACAACCCGGAACAAGCATCCAAGGTGTATGCCGCCGATGGCCGGCTGATCACTGACTTCGGGCTGGAACGGCGCACGGTCGTGCCACTTATCCAGATGGCCCCGTCGGTGAAAGCCGCTTTTGTCGTGACGGAAGACAAGCGATTCTTCAAGCATCACGGAGTTGACTACATCCGGGTGCTCGGCGCCATCAAGGCCAACATCTTCGAGTTCCGCTTCGCCGAAGGTTTTTCCACGATCACCATGCAGCTGGCCCGGAATCTCTGGCCTGAGAATATCAGCGGCAGGGACCGCAGCCTGCGTCGCAAGATTCGCGAGGCCCAGGTTTCCTTCGAAATCGAAAAGAACTATTCGAAGGACCGTATCCTGGAGTTGTACCTCAATCAGATTGGCCTGGGAAACGGCGCGTTCGGTGTCGAGGCCGCGTCCCAGCGCTATTTCGGAAAGTCTGTGCGCGATGTTAACGTCGCGGAAGCTGCCATGCTCGCGGCACTGCCCAAGGCGCCGACATCCTACAATCCGCGGAAATATCCCCGCCGCGCCGTCATGCGGCGGAATATCGTGCTCAATCTTCTCCGGGACAGCGGATACCTGACCAAACAGGAGGCCGAACGCTGGAAGGCATATCCCCTCGTCCTTTCATCTCGTTCCGACTTCAGCGACGTCGCCCCCTACTTTGTCGAATATGTTCGCCAGCTGATGGATGCCCAGTTCGGATCCAATCTGTACCGGCAGGGGCTTCGGATTTACACCACCATTGACCTCGATATTCAGCAGGCCACCGAGCGCTCCCTTTCGGCCCAGCTGGAGACGATCGAGAGCGGCCGCCTGGGGGCCTATCGGCACCCAACCTATGCCGATTACCTGCGGAAACAGGAAGAGTCGGGCGTCACCGAGTCCCGCAGTAATACGCCCTACCTGCAGGGCCTTGCCATCACCATCGAGGCAAAAACCGGGTATATCCGGGCCATGGTAGGCGGTCGGGATTTCAATGACAGCAAGTTCAATCGAGCCATCCAGTCGCGGCGGCAACCGGGTTCGACATTCAAACCCTTCGTCTATTCCGCGGCGATTCGCGCGGGCTATCCGCTGTCCACGGTGATGGTGGACGAGCCGCTCACCGTGCCATACTCTGACTCGACTCAGGTACCGTGGACACCGCAGAACTACGATGGCAAGTTCGATGGGCCGATGACCCTCCGACAGGCACTGTACCAGTCGGTGAACATCGTGGCGATCAAACTCGGTATGGAACTGGGTCCCCAGGCCGTTATCAGTGAGGCCACCCGCTTCGGCATCAGTACCCGGATTCCACCATACCCATCGATCTACATCGGGTCGGCCGAGGTCATTCCCCTCGAGTTGGTCGCGGCCTATACCGCCTTTGCCAACGGTGGCGTGCGTAACTCCCCTATCGGGATTCTCCGGGTCGAGGATACCAAGGGAAATATCATCTACCAGCCTCGGGAGCGATCGGAACGGGTAATGGATCCGGCTCACGCGTGGCTCATGACCGATGTGCTCAAAGACGTGATCAATCGCGGCACCGCCAATTCGGCGGTCCGAGGCGGGGGCTTCACGCTTCCGGCCGGAGGAAAGACCGGAACCACCAACGATTTTGCCGATGTCTGGTTTGTCGGGTTCACCCCGGACCTGGTGACCGGGATCTGGATGGGGATGGATCAACGCCAGCGTATCATGGCGAACGCCCAGGGTGGCCGCCTGGCCGCACCAGCATGGACCAGCATGATGCGGGAGATCTATGAGCGCCGTGCGCCGCCCCACGATTGGGCGCGACCCGAAGGGCTCACCTTCGATACGATCGACAGGAAAACCGGGTATCGATTTACTCCATTCTGTCCCGGGGAAGATCGTTATGTCGAATCGTTCATCCCCGGAACCGAACCGAAGGAATTCTGCCCGGTTCACAACCCGTTTACCGGTGGGGCAGGGATGTGGAAGCCGGGTCCACGCAACTGACGGACTGCGCCCGTCGCCGCCGGGAACCGTGCTGGCAGATTCCCCACATCTCTGATCCGTTTGATCTGACGGTTTCCCGCGCCGGGTAGCCATGCCGACTCGCATCTCCGCCGACTGGCTCCTCACCGGTAACGGCGACGTGATTCCCTTGGGCGCCGTGCTCATCGATGATCGCGGTCGCCTCCTCGCAGTCGGCCCCGATGATACGGTCCCGGCCGGCCCATCGATCCCCTCCGAGAATTTCCCGGGCTCCATCCTTACTCCCGGCCTGGTTAACGCGCATACCCATCTCGAGCTTACGGGATTCGAAGGCATGGCGCCGGAGACGGAGTTCGCCGATTGGATTCGGACAATCATTCGGCTCAAGGCGGGCAGAAGCCCTGCTGATTTTCTCCAGGCATCGATCGCAGGCCTTCACCAGTCCTTTGCTTCCGGCGTCACGACCGTTGCGGACACGGGTGACTCCGGTGCGCCCGCTGAGGCGCTTGCCCTGCTGGGCGGCAGCGGCATCACGTATCTGGAAGTGTTTGGACCCGACCCCAGTCAGGTGGCGGCGAGCCTGGAAGGACTCAAGTCGCGGATCGCTTCACTGCAACCGTTTCACAGCGATCGCGTCCGAATTGGAGTCTCACCTCACGCCCCGTACTCGGTGAGCGGCCCGCTGTACCGCGCCGTCAGTGCCTTTGCCGAGGAAGCAGGTTTGCCGATAGCGGTCCACGTGGCGGAGTCTGCGGCGGAATCCGATCTTCTCATGTCGGGAACCGGTCCGTTCGCGGAGAACTGGAGATCGCGCGGGATTCCCCTTCCAGCCCTTGGGGTGACTCCCATCCAATGGCTGGAAGAGCACGGCGTCCTCGGTGCCCGTACGCTGTGCATCCATGTTGTCCGCGCCGACGCGACCGATATCGCACGGTTGAAGGCGCACCGATGCGGGGTCGCCCATTGCCCCCGTTCGAATGCGCGTCATGGACACGGCCGCGCTCCCCTGCGCTCGCTGCTCGATGCTGCAATTCGGGTGGGGGTGGGGACGGATTCCGCGGTGAGTGTGAGCCCGCCTGACCTGTTGGCCGAAGCCCGCGCGGCCCGGGCCCTCGCAGGGCTTGATCCCGCCGCGTCGCTTCGCCTGGTTATGCTGGGTGCCGCGTCTGCTCTCGGGCTGGAGGGCGAGATCGGCAGCCTTGAACCCGGCAAATGGGCGGATCTCGCCGTATTCCAGCTGACCCCATCGACTGGAAATGATCACCTGCTGGAGGCCGTTCTGCAGGGCGGATCGCGCGGGGTCAACGCGACATTTATCGGTGGCCGAGCGGTCTATCGGCGGAAACGATGAGGCTCGCATGAAACTGGAACGACACTCCGCCATCCTTCGGTTCGTGCGGGAACAGCGCATCGTCAACCAGGATGCCCTCCGACAGGCCCTCGGCGCCGCCGGCGTCGAAGTCGCGCAAGCCACGTTGTCCCGTGACATTCGCGAGCTTGGCCTTCAGAAACAGGCCGATCCGCATGGAGGCTCATTTTATGTGGTCCCGGTCGATGGCCCGGTCCGTCCTGAGCTGGCTGGTATTCTCCGTACCTGGCTGCTGAGTTTTGAAGGCGTGGGGCCTCTACTGGTGTTACGCACTGCACCCGGTGGCGCCGCCGCGGTGGCAGCGGCGCTCGATCAGGCCGGTTGGGTGGAGCTGGTAGGAACGGTGGGGACGGCGGAGACCGTGCTGATGGTGACCCGCAGCGAGCAGGCCCGCAAAGCTGTCGAGCGGCGTATCGAAGGACTCCGCCAGCATAGTATCCTCGGTTGAGAGAATCGGCATGCTCGGCAGTCCAGATATTGACCAGCCGAACCAACCCCATCGTGGTTTCCCGGTCCCTGTCCCTGAGCACCTCTGTACGCCAAACCCACTACCCTGTTAGCATTAGGAGTTGTCGATCCCCTCAGGGTTGGCCTCTCATGCCGGGAGCACGGCGTGCGTTGTCTCGCGTTGAACGCATCCTTCGAACCGCTGACAATGGTGCCTGTGCGACGGGCGCTCAGGTTGGTTATTGAAGGCAAGGCGGAGATCGTGGAGGCGGAACAGGGAGATCTGATCCGGAGTGCTCGCCTGGTGCTCCCCAAACCGGCGATCATACGACTCGTTCGCTTCGTCCATGTCCCCCGCCGGTTCCGCCGCCAGGTCACCAACACATTCCTCTTCGCCCGCGATGATTACCGCTGCCAGTACTGCCATCGTACGCAGGCGGACCTGAGGCATCGGGAGTGCCTGACTCGGGACCACCTGGTTCCGATTTCACGCGGCGGATCAAACGAGTGGACGAACGTGGTGACGGCCTGCAGCAGCTGTAATACGCGGAAGGGGAATCATTTGCCGGATGAGTGTGGCATGGTGCCGCTGCACCCGCCGCACGAGCCGCATTTCGTGCACCTCGCGTGGGCCGTTCGCCGTCTCACGGCGACCCAGGCCAAGTACATCCGGATGTTCTATGGTAAGGACGCGTTGCAGGCGCTCAATGGATCATTGGCCACGAACCAGGGGGGAAGCCATTGAATTCCGGTGTGTGATCATGGCTCGATTCTCAGTGTCTTCACCCGAATCCATCTATCCCTAAGTAGAAAACGCTTCGCCTCGTGCTGGCCGAC
>JBDTRF010000008.1:0-32949 GCA_039931815.1 Gemmatimonadota bacterium | reverse complement strand
GGATAGGTATCAAACAGGTTCCTGACACCGAGGGACACCGCGATCAGGTTGAAGCGGTAGCCAAGTTCCGTATCGAACAGCGTCTTGGAACCGTAATTGTCACGGCACAGGTCGCAGAAGCCCGGCTGAGCCGAGGAGAACTTGCCATAATACGCTCCCCGGGCCATGGCGTGAAACCGCCCGGATTCGAAGCGGCTGGTGAGGGTGGCGCGCCAGTCGGGCCGTTCCTCGGTGATGCCGATGTAGGTCACCGAATCGATGATGCCGGGTTCCGCCGAGTTGGCGAGGACCGCCGGCAGTGGATCGATCCGGCTGATCGTATTGGAGGTATAGTTGACGCTGCCGATGAATTCGAGCGTGCGACCGCTGGTCGAGGGAATCCGAAGGTCTGCCGTGAGGTCGAGCCCCTGGGTCTTGGTGTCGAGGCCGTTCGTGAAATACTGGACGCCAGTGACGCCGGTAAATCCGCCGCCAGTGAGAATGGCCAGCGTCGTGTCGTCGTCGAACGTGGCGCTCAGCATGATCCGATCGTTGATCTTGATGTAGAACAGATCCGCGGTGATCGTAAGGTTGTCCACCGGGGTAAATGCGAATCCCGCGCTCAGGTTCACCGACTTCTCTTCCTTGAGCGGTTTGCTGCCGAGCAGCAAGGCGGCGGGATGATCCACCGGGAAAATCCCGATTTCCTCGAACTGCCCGGCGATGACGTTGGTGGTGATCTTGCTGAAATGACTCTGGCTGAGCCCCGGCGCGCGGAACCCGGTGCTGGCGGCGCCCCGAATCGTGAGTCGGCTGGTCGGCTGGAAACGCATCGCCAGCTTGCCGGTCACGGCGCTTCCGAAATCACTGTAGTGCTCGTACCGGGCGGCCACGTTGGCCAGCCATTGCGCGTTGAGGTCGGTCTCCAGGTCGATGTATGCTCCCACGTTGTTGCGGTGCGAATTCGATTCATCCGTAGGCGCAAACCCGGGGAAACCCGACGATCCGGCCGGTGCCACGTCGGCGCTGTCCTGGTCGAGGTGACCGCCGTTGATCCATGAGGCGACTTCACCCTGCTCGATCTGGTAGCTCTCCCGCCGGAATGCCGCGCCGACTGCGAAGTTGACCGGATTGGGCAACCCGAGGCGCAGGGGCTTGGCGGCGTTGACCGCCCCGATCATCTCTTCCCGGCTTACTCGGCCGGAAAAAAACGAGAGCTGGTTGGGGATTCCCGGGTCATCACCGTTGCCGAGAATGCCGTCCGGGCCCGGGGCGCAGGGCACATCAAGGCAGGGGCCCAGGGAGGCATTGTTGGTGTTGCGCATGTTGTATTCGAAATCGTTGTGACCAAAAGTTCCACCGAAATCCAGCGACCAGCCGCCCGTCAGCATCCGGAAACCTCCCGTGGCGGAGTAGTCGGTGACATCGGGGCGAAACTCGGGAAGGAAGCCCAGCGGGTAGAGCTCCTGCCAGTTCCGGGCGCTGGTGTCGTATCGCCGGTAGGCGTTGCCCGTGCCGGTGCGGGAGCTGTATGCGCCGAAGGCGTAAACCTCGCTGGTGGACGTGGCGTTCAACGGCATCCGGAAGTTGGCGAGGGTCATCACGTCGCGTTCGAGCCCATCGCCCCAGTGATGATTGGGTTGCGCCACCGGATTGTTCTTGTGCACCACCTGGCCCTGGTCGTTGATCGAATCGGCCACGCCGGTACCGGCGGTTTCGAACGGATCGGCCCACGCCCGGTTGGTAGGATCGCGATGCTGAAATTCCCCGAAGATTCCCAGTGAGCCGCGACCCAGTCCGATTCCCCAGCCGCCGTTGATGTCGACCATGGCGCCGTCATGGTCGTAGTCACCCGTCACATACTCGCCGGCCTCCGTGTTCACGAACGGAGTGAAGCGGCCTTCTTTCGTGACGAGGTTGACGACGCCGGCGATGGCGTCAGAGCCGTACTGGGCGGAGGCCCCGTCCCGGAGAACCTCGATCCGGTCAATCGCGCCGGAGGGAATCGCGTTCAGGTCGACACCGCTTGATCCCGCCCCCATGCCATAGGTGAAATTGTTGACCAGCGCGGTCTGGTGTCGCCGCCATCCGTTCAACAGCACGAGGGTATGGTCTGGACTCAAGCCCCGCAACGTGAAAGGGCGCACGATATCGTTGCCGTCGGTAACGCTCTGTCGGGGGAAGTTGACGGAAGGCGAGAGGGACTGGAGAATCTGGCTGGTTTCGGTGCTGCCCTGCTGGCTCATCTCTTCGGACGTGAAGATGTCAACGGGCACGGCCAATTCTTCGGCCGCGGTATGCCGGGCCCGTGATCCGATAAGGACATCGATGGCCGCCAGCTGCACCACCGGCCGCGGCATAGTAAAGTCCTGTTCCACCGTGCCGCCGGCTTCCAGGGTCACCCGCATCGACTGGGAGGTAAACCCGATCAGACGCACGCGCAGGGTAAAACTCCCCGCGCGAACGCCACGCAGCTCATAGAGACCACGGCTATTGCTGGAGGCGCGGAGCCCGGTGCCTTCCACCACCACGGTGGCGTTGGGGAGCACGACACCAGCGCTGTCGCTGATTTTGCCTCGAATAGTTCCCGACTGGGCCAGGAGAGGGCCGGCGACAAAACACAGAAGTGCGGCGAAGAGAGTCCGGACGCGCGATCGGGACATACAGTCTCCTGGAAACAGTGAGCGGCGGGGATGTAACGGAGATGTAACGCAATCTTGCTCAAAGAAAGATTTCCCGCCAGAGGCAGGGGGTCCTGGCCGTAAACGTCCTCGTCCTTCTAATGAATCCTGCCGCTGTAAATCCGGAACAGCGCGCCCAGGAACGCGCCGTCTTCCCGCTCAACCTTGTAGGTGGCGTTTCCATAGCCGCCTTCCACTATGAGGCCAAGGTGTCCGGTATTGAGTTCGATACCGAGATTGGCCCCCTTTTGCCGGGCATCGCCCCGGAACTGCGCGACGTTGTTAGTAGGAGTCTGGGTGATGGTTCCATCCACATCGGTCGTAGTGTAGAACACGCTTCCATAGAGGAGCATTGAGGAGGAGAATCGATATCCGGCGATAATCGATCCGTCGTAGGTGATAAACTTTGTTGTCGAGGCCCCCTGGGTGGAAGAGAAGGTGTCGCGGTAGCTGTCGTCGCGTTTGCTGGCTCCAATCCCGGCGCTCACGGCCAGGGAGAAAATCCCGGCATGGGTGGTGGAGCGACCCGAGCCGATGAATTGGTATTTGGCCCGGAACACGGTGGGGGCATTACCGTTGAAGTGAACCCCCAGGTCCAATCGGGGAACGATGCCAACGCCTCCCCCAAAAGCCGCACCTGAATTCTCATGGACGATGGCTGGCGAATTGACGTCGGGTGGACTGGCGCTGATCGACGGGACAAGCACCACCTTGTTGGCCCCGGACACGCCCGCTTCCAGGTAGAGACCCTGTGACCCTTGCGTCTCGGGGGATTCGAATCGATTGGCGGGAAGGTTGAGCGTGATCGCGCAGCCGGACAGGAGAGGTCCTGCAATCAACGCGACAAACACGCTGGTCCGTGCCATAGAGTTGCGGGTCATGAACGGTTGTCGAAGAGGAAGTTGCAATTATAGGAGGGAAACCGCACCACTGCCAGGCGGGTCTCAGGACCGGAGGTTCCCGGCGAGCGGAAGAAGCCCGGTCCCATTGCCTATCTCCTTCTCCCATGCGAATTTCCAGCCATGGACTTGGAGCCGCTTCTTTCCGATCTGCGGGCCCGAAAAATCGCCGCCCTCGCCCGGGCCATATCGATCGTGGAAAACCGGCGAGCCGGGTTCGAGAAGCTGCTAACGGCACTCCACCCAACCCTCGGTCATGCCCGGCGAATCGGTCTCACCGGCCCCCCGGGGGCTGGTAAGTCGACCCTGACCGAGGAATTGGTTTCGTCCTACCGGACCACTGGTCTTACCGTTGCGGTGGTCGCGGTTGATCCCACGAGTCCGTTTACCGGAGGCGCGCTCCTTGGCGACCGGATCCGGATGGAATCCGTCGCCCTCGACGAAGGCGTGTATATCCGATCGATGGCGACCCGGGGATCGCTGGGGGGACTGGCGACGACGACCCGGGAGGTCTGCGATGTCCTCGATGCTGCGGGGTTCGATCGCATCCTTATTGAGACCGTCGGCGTCGGGCAGTCGGAGCTCGATGTTGCCCGGAGCGCGGATTCGACCATCCTGGTGCTGGTTCCCGAGTCAGGCGATGGCATCCAGGTGCTCAAGGCAGGAATCATCGAAATTGCCGATCTCTTCGTAGTGAACAAGTCAGATCGGCCGGGGGCGGACCGGATGCGGCAGGAACTGGAACTGATGCTGGGCCTGCGATCGGGTCGTACGATGCGCCATGTCCCGGCCCATCACGGCGCGGTCAGGATGTCCCAGGCGAAAGCCGCCAGCCGGGTGCTCGAGACCGCCAAGAGCGAAGCGTGGACGCCCCCGGTGTTAGCCACGGTGGCGGTAAAGGGTGAAGGCACACCCGAGCTGATCGAGGCACTCGAGCGTCACCACCAGTGGCTCGAACGCTCGGGTGCGCTCTCGGAGCGGCGGCGCACGCGGATGTATCAACGGACCCGTGAAGTTGTTGATCGGGCCGCGCGACAGTGGATCTGGGACGAGACCCACGCGGAGCAGATTATCAAGGAGCGGCTCGACGAGGCCATCCGCGGAACGGCGAGTCCCTATGATATCGCGGCGGATGTCCTCGAGAGTCTCAAACAAGGTGCCCGTGTATGACCTTTGAAGATTCAGGACTGGCGGTCGATCTGGCCCAGCGCCTCCTGGCCCAGGAAAAAGAGCTGGAACTCCTCCGCGCGCAGGTCCAACGCTGGCGCGAGCAGATGAGCCGGCTGCCGCTGCGGACCGATTCCGATTTTACCTCCGTGTCGGGCCGCAGCGTGGAACCGGTGTATACCGCGCTCGACCTTCCGGAGGACATCAGCAGCGCCGCGGGTCTTCCCGGTGATTTTCCCTACACCCGCGGGATCCACCCCACCATGTACCGGGGCAAGCTCTGGACTATGCGGCAGTTCTCCGGCTTCGGCACGGCAGAGGACACGAACAACCGCTACAAGTTTCTTCTTGCCCGAGGCCAGACCGGTCTCTCCGTTGCGTTCGACTTTCCCACCTTGATGGGCTACGACTCGGACCATCCGCGATCGGAGGGGGAGGTCGGGAAATGCGGCGTTGCCATCTCCAGCCTGGCTGATATGGAAACGCTTTTCGCGGGGATTCCCCTCGGCGATGTTTCCACCTCGATGACGATTAACGGCCCGGCCGCGATTCTGTTCTGCTTCTACGTGGCGGCCGCGGAAAAGCAGGGCGTTCCGATTGCCCAGCTCCAGGGGACGATCCAGAACGATATTCTCAAGGAGTACATGGCGCAGCACGCCTGGATCTATCCTGCTGAGCCCGCCCTCAAGATCATTGTTGATCTCTTCCAGTGGGCCGCCGAGCACACGCCCAAGTGGAACACCATCTCGATTTCCGGCTACCACATTCGAGAGGCAGGATCCACCGCGGCCCAGGAACTCGCGTTCACGCTCGCCAATGGCTTCTGCTATGTCGAGCACGGCCTGGCCCGGGGGCTCGACATCGACAGCTTCGCTCCCCGGCTCTCGTTCTTCTGGGACGTGCATAATGATTTCTTCGAGGAGATCGCCAAGATGCGGGCGGCACGCCGGATCTGGGCCCGCCATCTCCGCGATCGCTATGGCGCCAAGTCGCCGCGCAGCCTCATCATGCGGTTTCACTGTCAGACGGCCGGTGTGACCCTGACAGCTCAGCAGCCGACCAACAACGTGGTGCGCGTCGCCTACCAGGCCCTCGCCGCCGTGCTCGGCGGGACCCAGTCGCTGCATACCAACGCGCTGGACGAGACCCTGGCGCTTCCGACTGAGGAGTCGGTCCGGGTGGCGCTCCGTACCCAGCAGATTCTCGCCACGGAAACGGGCGTGCCCAACGTCGCCGATCCGCTGGGCGGGTCGTATTACGTCGAGGCCCTGACCGATGGACTCGAGCGCGAGGCCGAGGGACTCTTCGCGGAAATTGAAGCCCAGGGCGGAGTGGTGGCGGCAATCGATACCGGGTGGTTCCAGCGGCAGATCGCCGCCAGCGCCGCGCGCTTTCAGCGGGAAGTCGAGACCGGTCGCCGGATCATTGTCGGACTGAACGAGTTTGTCGAAGAGGAGGAAGGGCCGGTAGACATTCTCAAGGTGAGCGATGAGGCGGAGCGTTCACAGAAGGTGCGCATGGCCCAGTTGCGAAAAACCCGGGACAATGCGCTGGTCGAGGCTCGCCTTATGAGCCTGGCCGCAGCGGCACGGGAGAATCGCAACATCATTCCCGCCATGCTGGACTGTGCCCGGGCGTATTGTACGCTGTTCGAAATTCGCCACGTTCTGGAAGAGATCTACGGCTCGTATCGGGAGCCGATATTCTTTTAGTCCCCGGCACCAGTCGCCGTGTCGCGCTCGGCAGATAGCGTAGGGCGTATCGCGGCTGATCATCGTGATCGGGGTCGAGAGCACCCCGATGAACATGGATCACGATGGAGACTGGCGAGCGCACACCGCCATCCGCCAGCGGTATGCGATACGCGACAGGTGATACGGGATAAAGCCCATAGCAATGAGAAAAAATGAAAACTCCAGATATCGCAAAGCAGCTCACCCGTCTCACCAGGCTCCGGGCGAGTGACCATCGAGTGGTGACCTGTTACCTCAAGCTGGAACCTCGAGACCGTGCTCGCGGCAAGTATCTCATCAAGCTCAAGAATCGCATCCGGGTGGTCGAGGAGGCGCTGGAGCAGGTGGATCTTCCACGGGGATCCCGGGAAGAGGTGAAAGCGGACCTGGCCCGTATTCTCGAGTACCTCAAGAGCCCGGGAAACCTTCCCGCCACGCAGGCCATCGCCGTGTTTGCCTCGAAAGCGATCGGGTTGTTTGAGGCGGTGCCGCTTCCGTGGGTTCACCGCTCCCGGCTGGCTGTCGATCGCACGCCCCTGGTGCGCGAACTCGCGTCAATCGAAGATGAGTTCGGGCGGCTCTTGACGGTCGTCATGGACCGGACCAGCGCACGCATCTTCGAGGTGACCGCATTCGAGTGCCACGAAATCGAAGGCGTGAGAGCGGATTACACCCGGGGCAAGAAGTTCCGGGGTGAGAAGGACGGTTGGGGCGGACGGAGTGAGCACGATTTCCATTCTCGCATCCGGCAGGAGAAGGATCGGCATCACGCGCAGGTGGCCCAGGAACTCTTCACCCTGAATCAGCGACAGCCATACATCGGATTGATCCTGGCGGGAACCGGCGCGGAGGCATCGGCGATGGAGCCGTTTCTGCATCCCTATCTTGCCGAGCGCGTCATGGGGATGGCCAAACTCAACCCCAAGGACCTGAGCGTGCCCGATGTTCGTGCCGCGACGATCGAGGTCCGCCAGCAGTATGAGCGCCAGGAGGAGCGGTCACTGGTCGAGGAGCTGGACAACAGCCTCGGTACCGGCTGGGCCGCGAGCGGCTTTGCCGAAACGCTTCGCGCGCTCTCCCATGGCCAGGTGCGGACGTTGCTGGTCGCGGCCGATGCCGCCGAGCGGGGATTCCGGTGCAAGGATAGCGGCCGCCTCACCCTTAACGAAGTGGACTGCCAGGAAGAAGGCGGCGCCATGGCAGTGCTCGATGTCGTGGACGAAGCGATTGAAGAAGCGCTTCGCCAGCGAGTCGGCGTGAATGTCGTGTACGACGAAGACGCGGCGGGCAAGATTGACGGAATCGCCGGGCTTTTGCGATTCAGATGAGTCGTTGGCGTACCGCATATCGTCTGTCGCAACGGGAGTCGTCGAGATCGCAATCCAGCACCCATCAGACCTCATTTCCGTCGATTCTTTCCTGATGTCCCGCTATCGCGATGGGCGATATGCGACACGCAGTATGCGATACGCAGTTTTTTACACCAAACTGATCACCGGAACCCGATTATGCCCATGAGTGCGACAAAGCCAAGGAAACTCGACCGCCCGATCCGTGTCCTTGTTGCCAAGCCGGGACTGGATGGTCACGATCGGGGGGCGAAGGTAGTCGCCGCGTCGCTCCGGGATGCCGGCATGGAAGTGGTCTACACCGGGCTGCATCAAACACCGGAAATGATCGCCCGGGCCGCTGTCCAGGAGGACGTCGACGTCGTGGGCCTGTCGATACTCTCGGGGGCCCATATGACGCTCTTCCCCCGGGTAAAACAATTGCTGGCCCAGCTCGGCCGATCCGAAATCCTGGTGACCGGTGGCGGCATCATTCCCCGGGATGACATGGATGCCCTTGAAGCCCAGGGGATCGGCCGTCTTTTCGGCCCTGGCACGCCCACCACGGACCTGATCGAGTACATCCAGTCCTGGGCCTCCACCCATCTCGAGAGTTGAATCGGTGAGCGCTCCCAGTGCGGCCAGCCGGCCGAATCGCCTCCGTGTGCTCACCGATGAATACATGAAACTCACCGCCACCCTGCGACAGGGTGGTGGCAGCAAGCGCGTCGCCAAGATGCACGAGCAGGGCAAGCTCTCTCCCCGCGAGCGGGTAGAACGGCTGCTCGATCCCACCAGTCCCTGGCTCGAGCTCGGCCTCCTGGTCGCCTATGATCAATATGATGGCCAGGCGCCAGGCGCCGGCGTCATCACCGGTCTCGGGGTCGTCGAAGGGCGGGAAGTAGTCATCGTCTCCAATGACTCCACCGTCAAAGCCGGCAGCTGGTGGCCGGAGACGATCAAGAAGATCCTGCGGGCCCAGGAAGTGGCGATGCGCCAGCGCATCCCGATCATCTACCTGGTCGATAGCGCCGGCGTCAATCTTCCCTACCAGGGAGGCGTCTTTCCCGGGCAGTACGGCGCGGCGCGGATTTTCTACTACAACTCCATCATGCGGCGCTATCTCCACGTGCCACAGATCAGCGCCGTCATGGGGAGTTGCATTGCCGGTGGCGCCTACCTGCCGGCGCTCTCGGACGTGATCTTCATGGTGGACGGAACCAGCTTCATGGGCCTGGGCGGTCCCAACCTGGTCAAGGGCGCGACGGGGCAGACCATCGACGCCGAGACGCTGGGAGGCGCCCGCACCCACACGGCGGTCAGCGCCGTGGCGCATTACCGGGCCGCGACCGACGCCGAGTGCCTGGTCAAAATCCGGGAATACCTGGCCCGGCTTCCCCGGCTCCCCGCCGTCTCGCACAGCGTGATTCCACCGCGGCCTTCGGCAAAGCCCGTCACCGACCTGTACGACATCCTGCCGCAGGACCACCGGATGTCCTACGACATGCACCGGGTCCTGGCATGTGTTCTCGATGGCGGCGTCCTGGACGAGTTCCAGTCCGATACCGCTCGTGAAATGTTGTGCGGACACGCGAGGATCGAAGGTCGCCCGGTCGCGGTGCTGGCCAACCAGCGTGGATTGGTAAAGGCGCTGCCCGGAGAGCCACCGCGAACCGGTGGCATCATCTACACCGGAAGCGCGGAGAAGGCGGCGTACTTCATCGAGAACGCGAACCGGGAACGGTTGCCCATTCTTTTTGTGCAGGATGTGAGCGGATTCATGGTCGGGCCGGAGGCGGAACATTCGGGGATTATCCGGGCCGGCGCGCAGTTCGTCGAGGCCATGGCGACAGCGCTGGTCCCGAAAATCGTGCTGACCATCAACCACGCCTCGGGTGCGGGCTATTACGCCATGGCCGGGCAGGGGTTCGATCCCGATTTCATCCTGAGCTGGCCGACCGGCCGGATGGCCGTGATGGAGGGAGAATCCGCCATCGGCGCGGTGCATGGGCCGGACATCGAGAAGGCGCGACAGGGCCGTACCGAGCTGCCACCCGAAGTGAAAGCTTCAGTGGACGCGATGCGGGCCGATTACGAGCACCAGCTCGATGCGCGATACGCCGCCGCGCGCGGGTATGTCGACGCGATCATTACGCCGGAAGAGACGCGCGATCAGCTCGCGTTCATTTTACGCCTCACCTCAAACTACGCCGGACCCCATCTTGGACCGTTCATGATGGATAGGTAACTGGAAGTAACTGAAAGAAACCCAAAGAAAACCAACATACTAAAGCCAATGTGAACGGTGGTTTGAACACTGCGGCTCCGTATCTGTTGTCATCTGTAGCCTGTGCGCGGTTGCGTAAAATTACGTTCACCTTCTTTCTTTTCCTTTCCTTCTCTTTCTTTTTATTTCCTTTACGCTGATATAATGCGCTCGATTTGTTGTGCAGCGTCCCTTCTGATTGTCGGGTGTGCCGCGACGACGCAGGTCAAGCCCAGCGTGGATCCGGGGCGGATCACGCCAGGTGCGACCGCGACGCGAGATCAGCTGCCCCCATCTCCTGAGCCACGCTTTTCCCAGTCTCCCGAACTCGCCCTCCAGCTGCAGAAGATGCCGCTCTATTCGACCGGTATCCCGGAATTCCTCCGGGCGCATCCAACCTATGATGGCCGCGGGGTGCTGCTGGCCATTCTCGACAGCGGGCTCGATGCCGGCATCGCGGGGCTGGATTCGACCAGCACGGGCGATCGAAAGATTCTGGACCTTCGCGACTTCTCCCGGGAAGGACGGATCGTGCTCGCGCCGGTGGTGCCTCGCTCCGATTCCATCACGGTCGGCGGCGTCACGCTCGCGGGCTTCGGCCGCGTCCTCCTGTTCAATGCCCGCGGCCCCTGGTACGGTGGGATGCTTCGCGAGTCGGCATTAGGGAAAGCGCCGGCGGCTGACGTCGACGGCAACGGAACGGTCGGTGATTCTCTCGTCGTCATCGTCACCCGGGCCAGTGACGGATGGATTCTCATGGCCGATGCCAATCGCGACGGCAGCCTGGCCGGCGAGCGGCCGGTGCACGACTACCTGACTGGCCGCGATCTCTTCGGCTGGTCCAGCCATGGGCGCGCCCCCCGACTGACCGTGGCGGCCAACTTCAGTGAATCAGGGGAGACCCCCCGGCTCGATCTTTTTTTCGATACCAGCGGACACGGATCGCATGTGGCGGGGATCGCGGCGGGCTACCGGATTTACGGGGTCAAAGGCTTGAATGGCGTAGCGCCCGGCGCCCAGATCCTGGGACTCAAGATCGCCAACAATGCGGAGGGTGGTCTCTCCACTACCGGCAGCATGATCGAAGCGCTGGATTATGCGATTCGCTTTGCCGGCCGCCGCCGGCTCCCCCTCGTGGTCAACATGAGCTTCGGAGTGGGGAACGAAATCGAGGGCACCGCGCGGATTGACCGGATGATCGACTCGGTCCTGGAACAGCACCCCGAGCTGGTATTCACCATCAGCGCAGGCAACGACGGCCCCGGACTCTCCACAGTCGGCTTTCCCGGGTCGGCGGTCCGCGCGCTCACTGTGGGTGCAATTCTTCCGGGTGATCCGGCCGAGGCGCTGGGAGCACGGGATGAGCCGGTCGCTTACTTCAGTTCTCGGGGCGGCGAGCTTGCCAAGCCGGAGATCGTCACTCCCGGCACGGCCTACTCGACTGTCCCCCTCTGGGATCGTGGCAACGAGGTCAACAGCGGTACCAGCATGGCATCGCCTCATGCTGGCGGATTGGCCGCACTCCTCCTCTCCGCGCTCCGTCAGGCTGGTCTCACCGCTGATGCGCGAACCATCAAGCAGGCGCTGATGGTCACCGCGCATCCCATTGCCGATGAATCCATCCTCGACCAGGGCGCCGGTATTCCCGACGTCGGCGCGGCCTTTCGCTGGCTCTCGACGCCGCGCAGGACACCGGACATCCAGGTGCGCGTCGCGAGATCCGACTCCCTCGGATTCACCGCCGTCTACCGCCCGACGGGACTTGCGTCGGCGGCGGACACGATTGTTCGGTTCGAGCTGATTCGGCCGGCCGATCTTCCACCTGCGACCTACGCCCTGCGGAGCAACAGCGATTGGCTGGTCGCCCCCGCCACGGTCACCCTGGCCGAACCGCGGACCGCGATCGATCTTCGGTACCGGCCGGCACTGCTGCCCAGGAACGAGACGGCGACCGGGGTGGTGAGCGGCTGGCCGGCCGATACGTCCGAGGGACCGGCGTTTCGCCTCGTCAACACCATAGGATCGGCGGTCTCTGCCCAGACAGGTTTGCGAGAGACCGCGGCAATATCGATTCCGGCGGGAAGCCAGCGGCGGGTCCGGATCGTGGCGGACAGCGGGAAGCCATTCGAGGTGACCGCCCATGTCGGTGGGAAACAGCCGCTCCTGGTCTTCCTGCATGAGCCCAACGGGATGCCGCTTCGCGGAGGGGCTCCCCAGATCGCTGGCGCCGGAGAAGAGGATGTTTCCTTCAAGCTGGATGGACGGGATGTTGTGGGTGGACCATACGAAGTTGTCTCAGTGGCACCCCCCACTCACCCAAGCTCAGTGCGGCTGGTGATCAAGGGGGCGCCGGCCACGTTCGATGCGCGCCGGGACGCCAGCGGTGTCATCGCGCGGGTTCGGAACGAATCGGGGGGCGAGCATGATCTTCGCCTGGGCCTGGTTGGGGGCGAACGAATCGTTCCCATTACCTCGAGTGGAAGCGATACGGTCACCACCGCGTTCGATGTCCCCTCCTGGGCTACCCATGTCACCGTTGACATGACCATGGATCCGGCGCAGTGGAGTATGTTCACTGACCTGGGCCTGATGCTGTCTGATTCGGCCGGGAGGGAGATCGAGAGTGCGCCGCTCAATTACGCGTTTGGACGACTCGATGCCGATTTCGAGGCACGTCATCCGGCCCAGGCCGTTGCTGTTCAACTGTTTCCCGGCCTGGCGATCGCGGGTTCCCGGGAGCGATGGCGGGCGACGTTGAATATCCGACTGTATGCCGAGTCCGCCGTGCCACTGTCGCCTGCGAGTGGAGGAGCGTCCGCCCCCAATGATGAGGACACGACGTTGTTTACCATGATTGCTTCGCCCTGGCCGCTCGGCCGCTTTTTCTACCCACTGGGGCTCATGGAAATCGAGGAGCACGGCGAGGTGTGGACGCGAGAGATTCCGCTGCCCGAGCCTTCCGGCCCGCTGATGCGATGAAAAAGAACGTCCGTATCGCCGGGGGGCAGGGTTTCTGGGGCGACTGGCTCGAAGCGCCGGTTCGGCAGGTCCAGGGCGGGCCGATCGACTATCTCGTCCTCGATTATGTCGCCGAAGTCACCATGTCCATTATGCAGAAGCAGCGGGCGCGCGATCCATCCCAGGGCTACGCCCGTGATTTTGTGACCCTGATGGAACGCATACTCCCCGACCTGGTGAAGAAGAACATCAAGGTCGTGTCGAACGCCGGCGGGGTGAATCCGCGCGCCTGCGCTGCGGTCATTGCCGCTGCAGCTCGCCGACTCGGGTTGGCTCAAGAGGTCAAACTGGGACTCATCACCGGGGACGACATTCTCGACCGGTTGCCGGAATTGATGGCGCGTGGTCATGAATTCAGGAATCTCGATACTGGCGAGCCGCTCGCTTCGATTATTTCCCAGGTCCAGGCCGCCAACGTGTATCTCGGGATGGCGCCGGTGGTGAAGGCCCTCGATGGCGGGGCCACGGTCGTCGTGAGTGGGCGATTGGCTGACCCGGTCCTGGCGCTGGGGCCCCTGTTCCATGAATTCGGATGGTCGCCCGAGGACTGGGACAAGGTCGCCACCGGGATTATCGCCGGCCACATTATTGAATGTGGCGCCCAGAGTAGTGGCGGGAACATGCTCAAGGACTGGCAGAAAATCCGCAACCTGGCTGATATCGGATTTCCCATTGTCGATGTCTCGGAGGATGGGAGCTTTATCGTCACCAAGCACCCGGGCACCGGCGGCGTGGTGAACGTCGCAAGCGTGACGGAACAGCTGGTCTATGAGATTGGCGATCCACGATACTACATCAACGCCGATGGGGTCGCCGACTTTACCTCCGTCCGGCTGCGCCAGGCCGGGCGCGACAAGGTGGATGTGCGCGGCATCCACGGATTCCCCAAAACTCCCCAGTACAAGGTTTCCCTCGCCTACTTCTATGGATACAAGGCGACGGGAACCCTGGTGTATACCTGGCCCGACGCCTATCAGAAAGCACATGCCGCTGATAAGGTGATCCGCGAACGACTGGATTCGCTCGGTCTCACCTTCGAGAAGATTCATACGGAATACGTCGGATACAACGCCACCCATGGGCGTCTCGCAGGACCGCCCGATCCCGAAATGCCGGAGGTGCAACTCCGCATTGGTGTGCGTGCGCGGGAAAAGGCACCGGTCGAACGATTTACCCGTGAGATCGCTCCCCTGGTCCTGACCGGCCCGCCCAGCGTCACCGGATACGGCTACAAACCGGATGTCAAAGAGATCGTAGCGTTCTGGCCGGCATTGATCGATCGCGGGGAGATCGATCCGCATGTGCAGGTTGAATTCACCGAGGGATGACTCGGCCAGTCACCCTGTTGAGTTGTAACTGCTCACCACCGGGTCGCGGTGTTCAACTTCGGACGCCCCGCTTTCCGTGCCGTCGATTCCCCGAGTGGCTGATTGATGCACAGTTCAGGCGATATGGTTATAGGCGCCACTCGGCGACCACGGAGTCAGTCCTGAGCTGGTAAAAGTTTGCGAGAAGGAATGCGAGTGATCCGACGACGCCCGACACCGAAAAAACGAACCGCCTCCAAGCGCACTGTCCTGCTTCAGCTGCGCCATATTGCTCATGCCCGCTCGGGAGACAAGGGCGACACCGCGAACATCGGCCTGATCGCGCTGAGTCCGGAGCTCTACCCGGTGATTCTCCGGGAGGTTACCGCCACTCGAGTCGCGCGCCACTTCCGGGGCATGGCAGGCAAAGTAGAGCGATTCGAGCTGCCCAATCTCGGCGCGCTCAACTTTCTCCTCCACGACGCACTGGATGGTGGCGGCACGATCTCGCTTCGGACCGATGCCCAGGGGAAGGTGTATTCGACCGCCCTTTTGCGGATGGAAGTCCGGGTGCCTTCCGACCTGGCGAAAAAACTGAAACTCCCCTCTCGCTGAACGATTTACCCAGGCGATCCTTGAACATGCTCCTGACCAATCTGGAAACCGGCATCCTCACCCTGACGCTTAATCGTCCCGATAAGCGCAATGCCCTGAGCGCGCCGCTGCTGGCCGCGCTGAGCGATGGCCTCGACCGGGCCGATCTCGATCGGGAGGTCCGGGTCATCGCGATTCGCGGGGCGGGCAGGGATTTCTGCGCCGGCGCCGATCTCGAAGAGCTGCTGGCATCGGCGGACAAGTCGGTGGAGGAAAACGAACAGGCCGCGCTCGTTATGGGGCAGGTCTTTTTGCGGATGCGCCAGATCCCGAAGCCGGTCGTTGCGGTAGTGCAGGGGAGGGCACTGGCCGGTGGCGCCGGGCTCGCGACGGGCTGTGACCTGATTGTCGCCACGGAGAGTGCCCGGTTCGGCTATCCGGAAATTCAGCGTGGCTTCGTCCCGGCCATGGTGATGACGCTCCTCAAACGCCTGGTCGGCGAAAAGGTGGCCTTCGACCTGGCCGCCACCGGCCGCCTTCTCACGGCCCATGACGCCGCCGGCCTCGGACTGATCTCCCGGGTCTTCCCCGACGCAGACTTCGAAACGAACGTCCGTGAAGTGCTGAAGGGCCTGGCGTCCGCCAGTCCAACCGCACTCGCCTTCACCAAGAAGCAGTTCTACCAGCTGGATGGAATGGGTGTGGAGGAAGGCATACGGCTGGGAGCCCGGGTCAATGCGCTCTCCCGGGCAACGCCAGATTTTCGAACGGCTATCGCAGCTTTCCTGAAACCAGAGCAGAAGTAACTGAAGGGAAATGAAGTAACTGAAGGATATGACATTAACTCAACGGAGAAGAAAGTAACCGCACCAGGATGAGTGTTTTCCTTTCACCGGCCTTCTTCTTTTACCGGGCGTTTATTCCCCTGGGTTCCTTGCCTTACGTTTTGTTACTTTATTTTTACTTGTGACAGCTATGACTCTCCTCTCGCGATTGCGCTGGGTGCTGGCCCTGGCCGGAATGGTGTTCGCACTGGTCGGTATCGCCATGTCCGACTCCCGTATTGTGTGGGCCGCCATCGCGATCCTTTCCGTCGCTCTCCTCGTTGGACTCTACCTCAAGAAACATCGAGACCAGGCGATCGACCAGTAAAGGGAGTCGCCGCACCACTCGCCCTTTTTCGATTGGTGTTGCGTTTTGGGGATACCCGCCCTTCCTGGCATGGATGGTACCATGTCTCATGTCCTCGATGCTTGCGGAACGCCTGCAGCACGCTCGTCGCCTGCTGCTCGACAATTTCGGCTACCGGGATTTCCGCCCGGCCCAGTTGCGTGTCGTGCAGTCCATCCTGGGTGGTCATGACACCCTCGGCGTCCTTCCGACCGGAGGGGGGAAATCCATCTGTTTTCAAATCCCCGCCCTGGTACTCGGTGGACTGACGATTGTTGTCTCACCACTGATCTCCCTGATGCAGGACCAGGTGGACGCCCTCGCTCGCCGGGGAATCTCCGCAGCATTTCTCAACAGTTCGCTTACACGCGTGCAGGCCGATCAGATCATGGGCCGGATCGCGGCTGGCACCCTCAGCCTGTTGTACGTCTCGCCCGAACGCCTGGCGTCGCTGGCGGGCGAGCTGCGCCACCAGGGCGTGCGCCCATCCCTCCTGGCCATTGACGAGGCGCATTGCATTGCGGAATGGGGCCATGATTTCCGTCCTGACTATCGCGAACTCGCGAAGTCGAGGTACCTGCTCGGCAATCCTTCCACCATCGCGCTGACGGGGAGCGCCACTCCCGAAGTCCGGGACGACATTGTGCAAACCCTTAGGCTTCGGAATGCGCGTACGATCATCGGGTCCTTTGATCGTCCCAACCTCTGGTTCGGAGTCGTGCGGGTAAAGGATGAAGCGGCCCGGCTGGCTGCGCTCATGAATACCCTCGGCACCGCCGATCGGATGGCTATTGTCTACGCGCCAACCAGGGGACAGACCGAAATCCTCGCCCGGGCTCTGCGAGAGCGGGGCTTTCGCGCCTCGCCCTATCACGCTGGCCTTGCGGGCCCCGGCAGAGAAACAACCCTGCGGTCATTTCTCCAGGATGAACTGGACATCGTCGTGGCGACGAGTGCCTTCGGGATGGGGATCGACAAGCCAACCGTGCGATTAGTGGTGCACTGGAACATGCCGCCGACCATGGAGTCCTATTACCAGGAAGCCGGAAGAGCCGGTCGAGACGGCCGCCCCGCGCGCTGTGTGTTGCTGCATCACCCCGAGGACACTGCCCTCGCCCTTCGTCAGCTGAGCACAACCTTTCCGTCCCGCCGTCTCCTCCACCGCATCTGGCAGGATCCCCACGCCGTACCCGGGGTATCAAAGTCAGTGTTAGAGTCTGCCGAACGGCTGCGTCGCGAGCTCAAGCCGCTCGACGGCCCGGTCGATTGGAAAAGCGTCGCCAGGAGAGAGTGTCGAGCCCGCGAACGGTTACATGTAATGCAACGATACGCCGGCTCCCGGATCTGCCGGAGACAGATCATGCTGGAGTACTTTGGCGAGCGGCGCGGAACCTGCCATGGGTGTGACCGCTGTGCGGGAAAGGCCTCGCCAGGGGACAGTCGGGAAGCCAGGCCGCTCGATTCAAGACGCTGGGGGAAACCGGGCGGGAATTCGCTGGCTACGCCCGACGTCGCGCCGGAAATCAGCCAAGACCAGGGGCTCGCCGGTGTGCTGAACGGCTGGAGAGAAGCGGTGGCGCGAGAGCGGGCAATCCCCGGGTACGCGATCCTCAGCGACAATGCCATCCGTGAAATAGCCAGGACGCAACCGTGCGACCTGAGGGCGCTATCACTCATCGAAGGAATCGGGCCCCGGTTTATCGCCAAGCACGGCGCAGAGGTTCTCGAGAAGGTAGAACAGGGTCCGCCCATCAGGAAGGAATCGTGAAGTTCATCAAGCCTTGCATTATCGGGACAGCGCCGCCAACCTACACCCTGTGGGCTCTCCTCAATCGGGCGCATGCGGGCGCTGGAGGGAGAAATTCTCGAACTCTCCTCGTCGTTTGGCGGGTGTTTCTCTCACTCCCTGATCATCTCGTGGGGAGTTTTGGGCGTGCCGGACACCTCCCCTCGGGCGTGTATCCAAATTCACCGCTGCTGGAGTCGTATTGAATCAGAACCTTTGCCACAGCTGCAATGTAGGAATCCTCGACGCCGAGGGAGAGTGCGCGCTGTGCGGAACGGCGGAGCCGGTTCTCGTCATGGATAGTGACTCCACGACCGACTCGCTGGAAGAGACCGCCCGGGAGCGTCTCGCCCAGGCGCTGGGGCCCAAGTTTGAAGTGCGTGAGTTGCTGGGACGCGGTGGGTTTGCCGAAGTCTACGAAGTGCACGATCGCCAGCTACATCGTCGCCTGGCCGTCAAGGTTCTGCGGCCCGATCTCGCCTGGACCCAGGGCATGCTCCAGCGCTTTGAAAAGGAAGCGCGGGCGCTGGCCAGCCTCAGTCACCCCAATATTCTCCCCATTCATTTTGTCGGCGACCGGGGCGGCCTGGTGTACTACGCCATGCCCTACGTCGAGGGAAACTCGCTGGGGGACATGCTGCGCAACGAAGGCCCGCTGGATCCGGAACGCGCGGCAAACCTGATTCGCCCCATTCTCCAGGCGCTGGCCCATGCCCACGAGAAAGGGATGATCCATCGCGACATCAAGCCGGACAATATCATCGTCGAACAGCAGACGGGACGCCCCCTGCTGGTGGATTTCGGGATTGTGAAGCAGGAGGGAGACGGACCGGGCAATACTCTCTCCGGATTCGTCGTGGGAACGCCGACCTACATGAGCCCGGAGCAGGCGCTGGGCCAGGCCAATGTCGACCATCGCAGCGACCTGTATGCCCTGGGTGGCGTGTTGTTCCACCTGGTGACCGGCACCCCGCCGTTTGAAGGTGACACCTCGCAGGAAGTGATTGGGCGCCATATCAGTCAGGCAGTGCCGATCGCCAGTGATGTCAACACCCGGGTGCCGGTCTGGCTTTCCGACGTTATTCGGCGCGCCCTGGTCAAGCGGCCGGAAGATCGTTTCCAGTCGGCGGCCGAAATGGGCGAGGCGTTAAAGGTCGGCGTCCAGTCCGGCGCGACCCTTCCGGTCATCAGTCGCGACAGTCTGATGCGCCAGATCCGAGACGACGATCCCACGCACATCATGCCGGCGGCCAAGGGATCGGTTGGGCGCCGCGGGAATGACGAGGTGGCCGGACGGCGATCCGGGGACAGCCCGATCGACAGTCATTCGTTTGGCCGCCGTTCCAGCGATGCGCAGAGCACCGCCGAGCGCATCTGGGCCGCCTTTCGCTGGGCGACATTGATCGTCGCCGTGTTCGCGGTCGTCGCCTATTTCGTTAAGGTGAAACCGGTACTGACCATCCGGAATCATCTCACGCTTCCAGTGCTGCTCCGGTGGGGCGATGCCGATACCGTGCTCGTGCCGGGTGCCATGTTCACGACCGTGGTCCCCGCCAACGGAAAGATCCTGGCCCAGTGGTCGGTCGCCCGACCTCGGCTTTCCGACAGCACGCCGGAACTTGGGGTCGACTATCGCAACAATATCATGGTCGACGGCATGAGCCTGATGCAGACGCTCACGCGCAAGGTTTCGCTTGATATCGACAGCTGGGGGAGTGGCGGAGATCGTTACTTCGCGCCCCTGATTACCAATGCCACCGGCCACCCGGTTCGAGTCACCGTGAATCCCTCGACGCAAACGCCCGGGTGTCAGTGCCTGGTCCCTCCGGGTGAAAGGATACCCATCGGGTATTATGTCCTTCCGGATACGGCCATGATCCGGATCAGTCTCCCGCCACGCTACGCGGTATACCGCGACCTCGAGAAGCTGGTGGATCCTGTCAGCGGGGCCATTGAAATCCGGGTGGATTCTGCCTCGTTTAAGAGGTAAACCGGTTCGCGGGGTTCCGATCGGCTGTTTCCCAGCCGTGCGCGCTCGACCGTCCTCCTGCTAAGCCCATCAATCGCAGCGCATAACGACATACTCAGGGAAACCCCTACTGTTGTCAGATTTGCCCTGACCCTCTCTGAAGTTTATCTTAATTCCAGCTGCCCCAGCTTCCACAGCCGCCTCCCGGCTGCCCTGGCTGCCCCAGCCATGTGAAAAGCTCCCACTCCTGCTCAGTCTCTCAGTCGTGCGCCACAATGAGATTCCTGATCAGAACTCGGCCATGCAGTAGTCGGCCCCATCCACTCCCCGTTCGGTCGGGTCGCCTGCTGCATTGATTCCACCCTTTTCGGACGAGCGTCGATGATTCGACCGACTTCAGCCGCGACTGTCGTAGCGCAGCAGCTCTGGGACCGCGAACAGGTGGACCATGCATCGCCCGAAGCCGTCGCTGCCGTGGTGGAACGCGTGTCGGGATACCTGCGCATCGGGATCTCTCGATGGATCGGCGCGGACGGGTATCGCATTCTGATGGAACGGGCGCTGGCGGAAGCGGAGGTGAACCATCCGTTTCTGGCGAGCCTTCACTCCCTGGGGACGCACAGTAATGGGACCGCAGATGTGGTTCGTCGGAAAGGTGCGGCCGAAGTAGAACAGGGTTTCGTCACCCTGGTGGGCCTGATGGTGGATCGGCTCGGGCGGGTGGTCGGGGACGAGATGGCGGGGCGTCTGGTCGAGCAATCCTGGTCCGATATGTCTCGGCGGCGGCGTGATATCAAGTCGGAAGGAATCGAATGAAAGTAATGAGGGCGAAGAAACCAGTGGCCCGAAAAACTGCGCTCACCAAGGTGCCGATCCATACGCTGTCTACCGGCGTCCCGGGCTTCGACGAGGTGCTGGGGGGAGGATTGCCGGAGCTTTCGTTCAACCTGATTGCCGGGGGACCGGGCTCAGGCAAGACGACGCTCGCCATGCAGATCCTGTTCGCCAACGCGTCCGTCGATCGGCCCGGGTTGTTCATAACGCTGCTCGGCGAGCCCTCCCTCAAGATGCTGCGGTATCAACAGCAGTTCGACTTTTTTGATTTGAGTCGCGTGGGGTCGGATGTTCATTTCCTCAACCTGAGTGAGCAGGTACTGGCCGGGGACCTCGAGGGCGTCTTCACCCACATCATTGCCGAACTCGACCGGATCAATCCCGGCATAGTCGTGATCGATTCCTTTCGAGCGCTGCTTCGAACGATTCACGATGAGAATGGCCCGGGCCTCGACATCGAACATTTTGTCCAGCGCCTGGCGCTCCACCTCACGACCGCCGAGGTCACCTCGTTTCTCGTCGGGGAATATGTCGAGCAGGAGCTGCGGAACCCGATTTTTACCGTGGCCGATGGCATCGTGTGGCTTTTCCAGGCGGTGGACCGGAATTCGATTGTGCGAAAGCTCCAGGTCATGAAAATGCGCGGCATGCCCATCATGCCCGGCCTGCATACCGTCCGGCTCAGCAAAATCGGCGTACAGGTATTCCCCCGGACTATCGAGCGGACCACCAGGCCGCTTGGCAAGCCGGGAACCCGCCTGTCTACCGGCATTGCCGGGCTCGACGCCATGATGGGTGGCGGGATACCAGCGGGAAGCTCCATGGTGCTCGCCGGGCCGACCGGGACGGGCAAGACCACCTTCGCGACGATGTTTATTTCCGAGGGAATTCGCAAAGGTGAAACGTGTGTGCTGGCGGTCTTTGAAGAGCACCCCGAGGAATACCTGAAGAGAGCAAACACGTTCGGCGTGGATTTCACCACAGCGATCAAGGAGGGAAAGCTCCGGATCATCTACCTGAGGCCACTCGATCTTTCGGTCGATGAAACCCTCGAGGAGATCCGGGAAACGGCTCGTGAGATCAAAGCCAGTCGCGTCGTGCTCGACTCCACCTCCGGGCTCGAAATGGCGCTGGCACCCACCTTCCGCGAGGATTTCCGGGAGTCTCTCTATCGGCTGGTCAGTACGCTCACCGGTCTCGGGGTCACCATTCTGCTGACAGTGGAGGTGGTCGAACGCCAGGACGGGCTTCAGTTCACCAACGACCGTGTGTCGTTCCTCACCGATATCATCCTGGTCCAGCGTTTCGTGGAAATTGAAGGCGATCTCCGGAAGGTACTGGCCGTGATCAAGATGCGCGGAAGCGTCCACGGTACCGAGTTCCGGTCCTATGAAATCACACCGAATGGAGTGTTGTTGCGGGGGTACCTGAGAAATTACAGCGGCATCCTGAGTGGCGAACCGGTCCGGCAGCTTCCCCGACAGTTGAGCCCCTCGGGGCTGACCGAGCAGGAAGGTATGGTTCTCGAGGTCCTGCTCCGCTCGGGTGCCGCCTCCGTTGAAGGCATCGAACAGAGCACCGGCCTCACGACCGTCGAGCTCGAAGGCATACTCGAACGGCTGACGTCGCTGGAATACGTCACACATAAAGGCGTTCGCTTCGAGGGAGTGGCTCGTCCGAGCAATTCCTGAGAAGTGCGCCTGAGGGGCCGCCTGGCGGAAGCGTGAACACGCCATGAGTAAAGGCCGGACATTCGAAATGGACACCGTTGATGGGTCCGCCCTCCTGGAGCGCTACCATCGCCTGGTGGAACTTGCCCCCGACGCCATCCTGATCCACGACGGCGAATACGTGGTTATGGCGAACAGCGCCGCGATCACCCTCGCCGGCGCCGCCAGCCGGGAGGAGCTCATCGGGCTTCCGATTGAGGATTTTCTCAACCCGCCCTACCTCAAGGGAATCGAAAGCCGCCTCTCCAACCCGGACCTGGAATTCACGATTCCACCGGTCCGTGACCGATTTACCCGCCTGGACCGCACCACGGTTGAGGTCGAGGTCACCGCCATTCCCTTCCTCGACCAGGGCCGGCCGGCCGCCCATCTCGTGATTCGTGATATCACCAGTCGTCTCGCGGACCAGGACACCGCCCACAAGGCAGAGGAACGGGCAAGCCAGGCGGAAAAAATGGAGGCGGTCGGTCTCCTGGCCGGCGGCGTGGCCCACGAGGTCAACAACATGATGGTGGTCGTCCTCGGGTTCAGCGAACTGCTCCTCGCCGACAAACGATTGCCCGAACACATGGCAGAGGACCTGCGGCAGATTCGGAATGCCGGCGATCGCGCGGCGATGGTCACCAGCCAGCTCCTCGCCTTCAGTCGTCGCGCCTACCACCATGCGGTTCCCGTGGATCTCGACCGGGTGATCAGAGACCTCGAGCCGACGCTCCGCCACCTGCTCGGGCACCATGCTCTTTCGTGCATTGGCGAATGCCCCGATCACATCCAGTTCGACCGCGGGCAGCTCGAGCAGGCGCTGGTAAACCTCGCGACCAATGCCCGGGATGCCATGCCCAAGGGCGGAACCTTCACCCTGGAAACATCCATTGTGACCACCGCGGCCGGTCTGATGGGGTCGGGAAACGTGGAAATTCCGGTGGCACGTTACGCCCGCCTCATCGTCACCGACACCGGTGTGGGGATGAACCCGGCGACGCTCGCCCGAATCTTTGAACCGTTCTTTACGACCAAGCCGATTGGCAAAGGCACCGGCCTCGGCCTGGCAGCGGTCTATGGGGTGATCCGGCAGAACAGTGGATACATCCGGGTGGAGAGTACTCCCGGACATGGGACGCGGTTTGCGCTCTATCTGCCGCTCTCGAATGAACGGGCGGGAGCCGAGTGGCGCCAGACGCCGCGCCGCCGTGTCAGCAGCGCGCCAACGGGAATATCCATTCTGATAGTGGATGATGAACCGGTGGTCCTGAGCGTGTCTTCCCGCATCCTGGAACGGGAAGGGTACACGGTGCTTCAGGCCGCCGACGGTGCGCTGGCGCTTGAGATGATCGCACAGCGTGGTCCTCCTGAATGCGTGGTAACCGATGTGATGATGCCAGGCATAGGCGGCGTCGAGTTGGCGCGTCGACTGCGGCAGGATCATCCGACCCTGCCGGTCATTTTCATGTCCGGTTTCTCAGCCGATGATTCGCGCTGGAAAGGCGCCAGCATTCTGGCCTCCTCCGTATTGCAGAAGCCATTCCTTCCGGCGGCGCTCGTCGCGACGGTCGCGGCCGCGCTCAGTACAACTGAGCGCGCGCACGGTCCCAGCTGAACGTCGGCCGGGGAGGCCGGGACTCCAGGCCTTCCTGCCCCTGCTCGGCTGTCTCAACTGATTCTGCTCCCTCCCACCCCACTGCGAAATCGGCAAATTAGTCCCGTCGTATCGTCGTCCTCTCGACTCGATATAGCCCGGCGCATCACCGATAGTCCGCTCCTCAGGACCGCCCCGCCGAGAGGGCGGGCCGTCTCCTCCCTTCTATCGTATCCCCGGAATTGTTAAGCTTGTTTCACGTCTGCCCCCTGGCTTTCCTCGGTATCAACGAATCCGGCAGGATATGGCTCCTAAACGCAGCGCTTCTTCGGCAAAACTCCGGAACGCAAAGCCGGGCAAAGGTTCGCGACCTGCCCAGGACGCGAACCCCAAACTCGTTCGGGGGGCGGAAGGCTTTCCTTACCTGGTCGTGGGGATCGGTGCGTCTGCCGGTGGGCTCGACGCGTTGCTGAAATTCTTTCATTCTGTGCCGAGCGGCTGCGGGATGGTATTCATCGTGGTTCAGCACCTCGACCCCAGTCGCCCCAGCAGCATGACCGAGCTACTGCAGGGTCATACCGAGCTCAAGGTGGTGGCGGCGCAGGATGGGATGCAGGTCGAACCGAATCACATTTACATGATTCAGCCTGACCGCTATCTCACGATTGAGAACCACACGCTGCACCAGACGCAGCCGGCTGAGCCCCGGGGCATGCGACTCTCGGTCGATGTGCTCTTTCATTCGATGGCACGGGATCTCAAGGAGTGCGCCGTCGGGATCATTCTCTCCGGCACCGGATCCGATGGAAGTCTAGGCCTCCGGGCGATCAAGGAAAGCGGCGGCCTGACCCTGGTACAGGACCCGGCGACCGCGGAGTTCGATGGCATGCCCCGAAGTGCCATCCTGACCGGTGTGGTCGATGCCGTCCTCCCCGTCGCGCAGATGATCGGCGTGATCCATGGTTTCGCCTCTCATGCGTATATCAGGACGCCCGAGAGCGCTGCTGATGGCGGCTCCGATTTCGTTACCGGCGTTCTTGCGCTGCTGAATGTCCGTCGCAACATGGACTTCAGCAGCTATAAGAAAGGGACGATCAACCGCCGGATCCTTCGCCGCATGGGTTTGCTCCAGATTGACTCCGGGGCCGACTACCTCCGCCTCTTGCGGGAAGACGCTGACGAATTAACCGCCCTGCATAATGATTTGCTGATCCAGGTTACCCGCTTCTTCCGGGAGCCGGAGGCATGGCAGGCCCTGTCCCGGGAAATCCTGCCGTTGATTCTCGCCGAAGCCAGTCGCGACAACCCCGTGCGTGTGTGGACCCCAGGGTGCGCCACTGGCGAGGAGGCCTACTCGCTCGGGATGCTCCTCACCGAGGCTCGCGAGGCGTCAGGTAGCAATATCCCCATCCAGATCTTCGCCTCGGACCTTGATCGTACGGCGCTCGACCTGGCCCGGGCGGGAACCTATCCTGAGAATATCGTCGCCGATGTGTCCGAGGATCGGTTGCGGAGATTCTTTGTCCGGCAGGAGCATCAATTCTCGGAGCCCGCAACTGCGGGACGCCATCGTGTTCGCCCAGCATAATCTGCTGACCGACCCGCCGTTCAGCCGTCTCGACCTGATCATTTGCCGCAACCTCCTGATCTATCTCGAGCCGGCCATGCAGCAGAAGGTGATCGACACTTTTCACTTTGGTCTTAAAGGGGGCCGGTTCCTCTTCCTGGGCAATAGTGAATCGGTGGGGCATGGCACCGATCTCTTCCAGTCGGTTTCCAAGCGGTTTCGGATCTTTCGCCGCATTGGGGCAGGGCGGCATGATCGGCCACTGCTTCGGTCGGTCACGTCGCGATCCAGCCCTTTCCCGGAAACCGCATTCATGCTGGCGTCGTCACCCGATTCAGGTGCCGTCAGCCGCGCCCGGGATCTCGTGTTCGAGAAACACGTCGAGGCCTGCGCGCTGGTCAACCGCAAGAACGAGATCGTCTCGCTCTTCGGGCCAACCCATCAGTACCTGATCCAGCCCACCGGTCCGCTGACCTCCGATATCCTGGCATGGGTGCGGGGTCCCAATCGCTCCAAGCTGCGAAACGCCCTGCAGACCGCCCTCCGAAAGGACGAACGGGTGACCGTCCGCGGACTCAGGATTGTGGCTGGGGATACGACTCGCCAGGCCTGCGCCGTGATCGAGCAGCTGCACAGTACCGATGGAGACGATGGCCTGATGTTGATCGTGTTCCGCGATGAGTCTCCCCGGTCGTCGCCGCTCACCGGCGGCTCGGCCGAGCCGGACGAGCCACTGGTGTGGCAGCTGGAGCATGAACTGCGCATTACTCGCGAGGAGCTGCAGTCGAGCGTTGAACAGCTGGAGAGCGCGAACGAGGAATTGCGGGCGACGAACGAAGAGATTCTCTCGATGAACGAGGAGCTCCAGTCGGCGAACGAGGAACTGGAGACCTCGCGCGAAGAGCTGCAATCCGTGAATGAAGAGCTGAATACGGTGAACAACCAGCTGGAATCCAAGGTGGCGGAGCAACAGCAAACCAACGACGACCTGGCCAACCTGCTCACGAGCACCGATATCCCGACACTCTTCCTCGATCGCCAATTGCTGGTCCGCCGGTTTACCCCTGCGGTCACCCGGCTCTTCCGGCTGATTCCATCGGACGTCGGGCGCCCGCTGTCAGACGTGACCTGGTCGATGACGGACGAATCCCTGCTGGACGACGCCCGGGCCGTGGTGAAGGACCTGACGCCGGCGGAAGCCCAGGTCCGGACGCCCAATGGGCGGGTGTTCATTCGTCGAGTTCTGCCCTATCGCTCGACCGACGATCGCATCGAGGGTGTGGTCGTCACGTATATCGATATTACCGAGCGGTCGCGCGCCAGCGAAGAGGTTCGGGATGCCCGCAATTACGCCGAGGCCATTGTCGAAACCGTGCGGGAGCCGCTGATCGTTCTCGATGAAAATCTCATCGTCCAGAGTGCCAACGCCGCCTACTATCGGGTGTTTGAAGCCACCGCGGGCGGCACCATCGGAAAGCGGATTTATGACATTGGGAACGGGGAATGGAATATCCCTGACTTGCGCCGGCTGCTGGAAGAGCTGCTTCCGCTGAACCATGCACTGAACGACTACGAGGTCCGTCAGGACTTTGGCGACATCGGTCCCCGGATCATGTGTCTCAACGCGCGGGCGCTTCCCGGTGCCAGGCACAACCTGATTCTGCTGGCGATTGAGGATATCACGATCAGAATTGAGGCGGAAAAGGGTCGCAACGAAGTGTTGCGACAGATGGTCATCTACGAGGAAAACGAGCGGCACCGCCTGGCCCTCGAGCTGCACGACGAAACCGGCCAGCACGTCACCGCCTTTCTCCTGGGATTGGGAGCCCTGCTCGACGTACACGACGGACACCCGGAGCGGCGGTCACTGGTCCTGGAGATGCAGAAGCGGGCCGAGGAGCTGGCCCGCCAGCTCCACGGAATCTCCCTCCAGCTCCGGCCAACCGCCCTGGACGACCACGGCCTGGAGCGCGCCCTGGCGAACTACGTCGAGGACGTGACTATGCGGCACCATCTGGACGTCGACCTTCACACAAGCGGATCTGGCCTCGGCCGTCTTCCCAGCCACGTGGAAACCGTGCTCTACCGGGTCACCCAGGAAGCCATTACCAACATTCTCAAGCACGCCAGGGCGCATAAGGTCAGCGTGCTGCTCGCCCACAAAGCCCGCGAAGTCAGCCTCATCATCGAAGATGACGGCGAAGGGTTTGATGCAGACGCGATGCTCAAAAATCGCAACGACGGATCCGTCCGCCTGGGGTTGCGCGGGATGCGTGAGCGTGTGATCCTTGCAGGAGGCACCCTGACGGTCGAGTCGCACCCGGGAAAAGGGACCGCGTTGTTCGCCCGGGTTCCGCTTTCCAGAGATGACGAGGTCGCGACGGCGATGGTGAAGAAATCATGAGGAGGGTCATTTGATCAATAAGCTCCGAATCGTGCTGGCGGACGACCACGCGGTGGTTCGGGAGGGGTTGAGGGCGTTGATCGAGCGCCAGGCCGACATGGAAGTCGTCGGCGAGGCCGCCGATGGGCGCACCGCCATCGAAGTCGCCGAGCGGGAGAAGCCGGATGTCGTCGTCATGGACCTGACCATGCCGATCCTCAATGGCACCAAGGCCACCAGGGAATTGATGTGGCGCAACCCGGGGCTTAAGGTGCTGGCGCTGACTGTCCACGAGGAACGCAGCTATCTCCGGGAACTGCTCGATGCCGGCGCTTCCGGTTACCTGCTCAAGCGGGTGGCTTCCGAAGAGCTGGTCCATGCCATCCGGAGAGTGGCTGAAGGGGGCGTCTACCTCGATGGTCGCCTCATGCCTGATGTGCTCGACCGATTCTTCCGTATTCCCGGTCGAGAGGATGCGGGAGAAACGAAGAAGCTGACGCCGCGGGAGGAAGAAGTCTTCCGGCTGATCGCGCATGGACACAGCAACAAGGAAATCGCCGGGCAGCTGTCGGTGAGCGTCAAGACGATCGAAACCCACAAGGCGCGCGCGCTCGAGAAGCTCGGTATCAACAATCGCGCAGGAATTGTCCGTTACGCGCTTCAGCAAGGCTGGATGCAGGAAGGCTGAAGCCCTTTGCCTATCCCCGGCTTTCCACTCCGTCGGCAGACTCTCTTCCTGCATCCCGCCAGCGCGTTCCTTCCAGTCAGGTAAAGCCCTACCTCAGACAGTGCAATCCCGATGGAAATGGCCGTGGCGCGTTGTAACATCAAGCTGCTTCGTGGAATGAATTTGTCTCCCATTCAGAAATGCAGCGACATGATCAAACAACGCGTGTTACTGGTCGACAGTCACGCCGTCGCGATCGAGGGAATCCGGAATCTTCTGCTGTCTGAGCCCGACCTTGAGGTCGTGGCCGAGGCGGGCGACTGGTGGACGGCGGTGAGGATGGTGGGCGACATTGATCCGGACATCTGCATCATGGATGTGTCCCGCCCCGGTCTTGATGGGGCGCTGGCGACGAGACGGATGAAGCAGACGAATCCGACGATCAAGGTGATTGCGCTGGCCGATGACCACGACCTCCATCGCCTGGAACGACTCCTCGGCTCAGGCATCAGCGCCTACATCCTCAAACGACGGGCCGCCATCGAACTGGTTGACGCCATCCGCGCCGTGATCAGCTCGGGAGTCTATCTCGGAGACAGCCGCCGATCCCCTCGCGATCGCAGTATTGGCGCCAACCCAATCGTCCAGGAGAAGCCGGTTCCCTGATGCCGCCATCGGGTGGCAATGGCGACGTCGAAGGCCGCAATCCGGATCGGCACCTTCGCGAGACCGCCCGATCGGGCGGAACCCAGCTGCATTGCCCGACCTGTGGCGCGTCGATTCCCTCGCCTGGCGCCGTCTGCCCGGCGTGCGGTGTACTTCCCTCACTCGTCCCGGGCGAAACCGCCGATCCCGCTTTGATCGAGCGGTTGAGCCGGGCCCTGGGGCCGGGCTTCGAGATTCTGACTCTGGTCGGGCGGGGCGGGTTCGCCGACGTGTATGAAATCCTCGATCGCCACCTCAAGCGGCGTCTCGCGGTCAAAGTGCTGCGGCCCGAAGTTGCCGAAGGCCCATATCTCACCCAGCGTTTCGAAAAAGAAACCCGCGCGCTCGCCAGCCTGTTTCACCTGAACATTCCTCCTATTCATTTCGTCGGCGACCATGAGGGCCTGATCTATTACGTCATGCCCCTCATCAAAGGTCGATCCCTCGGCCAGATGGTCGATGCCACCGGCCCGCTGGATCCGGATTTTACGGTCGCGATGATACTTCCCGTGCTCGAAGCGCTCGAATATGCCCATGCGCACGGCATCATTCATCGCGATATCAAACCGGACAA
Source organism: Gemmatimonadota bacterium (assembly GCA_039931815.1). Classification (GTDB taxonomy): domain Bacteria; phylum Gemmatimonadota; class Gemmatimonadetes; order Gemmatimonadales; family GWC2-71-9; genus DASYPP01. The sequence continues at coordinate 3,016 of JBDTRF010000008.1, read as the reverse complement.
CATCATTGTCGAGGATGGAACCAATCGCCCGCTCCTGGTCGATTTCGGGGTCGCCAAACAGGCCCATGTCATGGAGTCCAGCGGACTCAGTATTCCCGGGATTATCCTGGGCACACCGGGGTACATCAGTCCCGAACAGGCGCTGGGTCAGACGATCGACGGCCGGAGCGATATCTATGCGGCGGGAGCGACCCTGTTCAATCTGCTGACTGGGACGACCACGTTTTCCGGGGATACGCCGCGAAGAATCATCGGGCTCCAGATCACGGGGGAAATTCCGCTGCCTTCGTCGGTCAACGCCTCGATTCCCGAATGGCTATCTACCGTCATCATGACTGCCATGTCGCGACATCCCGAGGATCGATATCAGTCGGCTTCGGCCATGGCGCAGGCGCTGCGGGACGGTCAGCAAACCGCTCTCCCCCGACTAGTTCAGCCCACGGGCCCTATCGATCGTATTCGATCCGATGACCCCACGCCCACGATGGTACCCGGTCAGCCCGCGGTGACTTCCCCGCCGTGGCAGGGCAGGAACCGCGGTGCGGGGGTTCGTCGCACTGCGGGCACGAACTCCGGTCACTGGGGTTCGTATCTGACCCCGACCCTGATTGTCGCGGCCCTCGCCTGGTTCGCCCTGGTACCTCAGCGGTTCGTCGTCAGGAACGACCTGGCGCTGCCGGTCGAGATCTCCACCAACGATGGGGCGGTGCATACCATCCTCGCCGGCGGCCAGTTTTCCATGCCTTTGCCGGCGGGTGGGAAGGTGTTGACCCGGTGGTTCGTCGTTCAACCACGATTGGGCCCGCAGGAGGCGCCCCTGGGAGAGCCGATCAGCGGCACCATTCGACTCGAGGGTCAGACCGCGGTTGAACTGGTTCGCCGGCACACCGACCGCAGCGTCAACAGCTGGAATCCTGGGGGTCTCGTGTTTGCCCCGCGCGTGACCAATCGGACGTCGCTTCCCATGATCGTCACGATCAACCACACCGGGGGTGGCTTCAACTGTCGGTGTACCGTCCTTCCGGGGGAAACGCGGCTCCTGGGCTACTATCGGCTGGAAAAGGACTCGTTTGTGCGAGTAGAAAACATCCAGCACCGGGCGATGATTTTTCGTGACCTGCCGACCCGCATCAACCTGAACAACGGGGTGCTTGATCTCTCGATAACCGACACGGTCCTCTCCCGGTCCCAGTAAACCTGCGTCGCTCAGGTCCTCTCAGCGTCACTTCCCTTGAGGTCGGCTGTCGCGGAAAAACGGATGATGATCTCCGCTCGCCGCCACCGGACATACCGTTTTCTTACTCCCTTCATAGCGCAGGGCTGGTACTACCGCGTGAGGAGAATCCTGACGTATAAGTATTTATCCCGACAGCCGGCAATCTTGCGGACCGGTGTAAATTGCTCCCACCTGGTAATTATGAGGCAGGTTGCACGCGCCGGAGTTTCGGCGCTTCCCGTGACGACTGGAAATCGTGACCCAGGTTCTCTGTCTCCAATGCGGGCGGGACATACCGGAGCACTATCCGGTGTGTGTGCATTGCGGAGCGCCGGTGCCGATCTCCAGCACGGAGCCCGGGGGGGATGACGACCAGGATGTCCTCGAGCGGCTGACGGCGGCCTTAAGCCCGACCTACGAGGTGGTGCGCCTGGTTGGGCGCGGCGGTTTCTGCGACGTCTTTGAAATCTACGACACCCACCTGGATCGCCGACTCGCGGTCAAGGTGCTGCGTGCCGACCTGGCGTGGGCCCCCGGGATGATCCCGCGTTTCGAGCGGGAAGCCCGGTCGCTCGCCAAGCTCAATCACCCGAATATTCCGCCGCTCTATTTCGTGGGCGAGCACGAGGGGATGGTCTACTTCGCGATGCCGTTCATCGAGGGGCGCTCCCTGGGTGAAATTGTCGCAAAGGAAGGCCCACTCGCCGCCGATCGGCTCGTCGCGCTCATCCTGCCGGTGCTCGACGCCCTCGAGTACGCCCACAGCCACGGGATCATTCACCGTGATATCAAGCCCGATAACATCGTCATAGACCACCTGAGTGGTCGTCCCCTTCTTCTCGACTTCGGCCTCGCCAAGCAGATGGCCTCCCGGCCCGGGTCCAGTCTACCCGGTCTTATCCTGGGAACGCCCGGTTATACCAGCCCGGAGCAGGTGCTCGGACAACCGGAGGTGGACCACCGCAGCGATATCTATGGGCTGGGCAGTACCCTCTACTATGCGTTGACAGGCACGGCGATCGCCACGGGTGAGACGCCCCAGGAGATCATCGGCCGCCAGCTGAGCGGAGATATTCCACCTCCGGTAACCCTCAACCCGAGCGTTCCGGCCTGGTTGTCTGACGTCGTGGTCTGTGCCCTGGAGCGCCAGCCGGAGGCCCGGTTCCAGTCGGCGCGTGCCATGGCCGAAGCGTTGCGGGCGGGGGTCAGTGGAAGCGGGTACGCCCCCGCGAGACAGGCGCGGCAAATCCGGCACGATGATCCCACGCCGGCCATGGTACCGGTGACCGTTCCGGACCTGGATGGTACCGTCCCGCCCTGGCTCCGTCGCGAAGAAGATCGCGCGCTTCGCGAAAGCATCTGGACTGCACGACTCGGCTGGGTATCAGGAACACTGGGGGCGATCGGGGCGATAGGCTGGCTGATTTTCGCACCGATGGTGCTGATCTTACGGAATGATCTCGTGCTGCCGATCGAAATTTTTTCAAGTGATGGCGTTCACCAGGTGGTTCCTCCGGAGGCCGAGGTGCGGTTACCGGTCGGGAATGACGCCAAATCCGCCATTCAGTGGAAGGTGATGCAACCCGCCTCGAGTGGAGCCAGCGAGGTGAGCGGGCTGGTTCGAGTGGAAGGCGTGAACCCGATCGAAATGGTGCGCAAACGAATCCGGCGCGATGTCGATGGGTGGGTGGGCAATCGGCGCTCCTACGCGCCCCGCATCACCAACGCCACTCATGGCGTTCTTCGAGTCAAGATCGTCCCTGGCTCAGCTGACTTTCAGCTGCTGAGCGGCGATACCGG